>JAMPGS010000057.1 GCA_023663815.1 Clostridium sp. | reverse complement strand
CGAGGGCGCTACTTTTTGCGTTTGATGTTGATAACAAGAGTTATAACGGCGCAAAGCATAATTACAAATGTGAATAAGTCACTGTATGTAACCATAGCACCAGCCCCCTTTCTTTCGTCCGGTGGCTGACGTAATCGCCCCTTCGGCTCCCTGATTAAGCATATTATGTTACACAATTTTTAAGGGAAAACGAAAATAGCCGCCACTACCTGCAATAGTGACGACTGTGTCAAAAACAGTTAATTCATTTATTTGAGGGTAGCCGCTTCATTGGTTTCCCTTTCCACATCTTTAATATAGCATATTTGGAAGCGGGTAGCAACACAAGAATTATAACATATTATTTAGTATTCTTCTATACGTTCTTTCAAAATAATTGATTTCAAGCGGGCAGTCCCAACAAGCCAAGATACCCCTTGACGAATCACACGTATCATGTATATAATTAAGTACAATCTAATGTATAATGTATACAATCGAGGACAAAACAATGGAAGCTGTCAAAAGAAAAGCTTACGCCAAAATCAACTTAGGATTGGACGTAATCAGAAAACGTCCCGACGGTTATCATGAAGTAAAAATGGTGATGCAGACGGTGGATGTCTGGGACGAGCTGACCTTTAAAAAGTGCGCCGAACCGGGGATTTTTTTGTCGGTGGACAAAGAGGGTATCCCGGCGGGGCCGGACAATCTTGTGTATAAAGCGGCGGATATGATAATGCAAAAGTGCGGCATAAAAGAAGGAGTTGCCATTACCCTGCAAAAAAATATTCCGGCGGCGGCAGGCATGGCAGGCGGCAGTACCGATGCCGCGGCGGTATTCCATGGCCTGAACGAGCTGTTTCATTTAAAAATGTCCCTTGAGGAAATGCAGGCTATGGGCGTGAAGCTGGGGGCGGACATTCCTTATTGTATTATGGGCGGCACGGCCTTGTCCGAAGGGATTGGCGAAGCGCTTACGGCTCTTCCGACGCCTCCCGGCTGCGTACTGGTGGTGGCAAAGCCGGACATTAATGTGTCTACAAAGTTTGTGTATGAGAATCTCCATTTGGAAAATTTGACGGAGCACCCGGACATTGACGGCATGGTGGAAGCAATCAAGACGGGAAGCCTTTCAGGAATCGCCAAAAGGCTTGGGAATGTTTTGGAGACTGTGACGGCGAGAGAATATCCTGTTATTGAGGATATTAAAAAAGTAATGGTGGAATCCGGCGCGGAAAATGCGTTGATGAGCGGGAGCGGCCCTACAGTATTTGGCATGTTTGTGAGAAAAGACGACGCGCAGAGGGCGGCGGAGAGGATAAAAGCGGCGGGACTTGCGCCGGTAGTGTTTGTTACAGGCTTTTACCTTTGACAAAGTTGCTACGAGGTTTGATTTAAGAAAGCTGCTGTAAAGTACGATTTGTCAAAGCTTGTGGGCTAAAGGAGAAAAGAGTGAAAGAAATTTACACTGTGAAGTGCTAAAGTGCCTTTTATGACCTGTTTGTGCTTAAGCGAAGCGAAAGGAATGATGACAACAATGCCAGCAATGCAAAGTCTAGGCTGGACCTTTGATACGGTTGCGGCTAAATATGAAAAATTCCGTCCGGGATATACGGACGATTTATATAAAACGCTTTTTGATTATATTGATATTGACAGCTCGTCGAATGTTGTTGAGGTTGGGATTGGAGGCGGGCAGGCGACATTACCGATTTTAGAAAAGGGCTGCACTTTAACGGCGGTTGAGTATGGAAAGAATTTTTCAAAATTGTGCAGGAAAAAGTTTGAGGAGTATAAAAACTTTTCAGTTATAACAGAGAAATTTGAAAACGTTTCTTTTGCTGATTCTCAATACGATTTGGTTTATTCCGCTTCCGCGTTTCACTGGATACCGGAAGAGGTTGGATATCCAAAGGTTTACGCTATGCTGAAAAAGGGAGGGGCTTTCGCGCGCTTTGCCAATCATCCGCACCCCGCTAAAGGGAATCCTGCTCTTTCGGCAGAAATCGAAAAACTGTATTCTACATATTATTATCAATATTACGGCAAAGAGGTTAAATCCGAGAAGGAATACAGCAAAGAGCAGGCGGCGCAAAGGGCTCAAATCGCTGTAAGATATGGTTTTGCAGATAGTAGATATGCTATGTTTTATAGGACAAGGACATTTTCCGCTGAGGAGTACGTCGAGTTATTGGGAACCTATTCGGACCATATTGCCGTTGAAGAAGGGATTCGGACGGAATTTTTTTCAAAAATAAAAGAAGCAATCGATAGGCATGGCGGGGCGCTTACAATATACGATACCATAGATTTGCAGCTTGCAAGAAAGCTTTAAAATTTTGTACAAAAGAATCAGGAGAGGAGGTTATGGGATGGACGAGCAGTTACAGGTTGATATGGATGAATTTTTACCCTTGAGGGACGTGGTTTTCAACACGCTGCGTAAGGCCATTTTGACGGGGCAGCTAAAGCCCGGAGAGCGGCTGATGGAGGTTCATCTTGCAAACCGGCTGGGGGTCAGCAGAACTCCCATCAGGGAGGCCATCCGAAAGCTGGAGCTGGAAGGGCTGGTAATTATGATTCCAAGGCGGGGGGCCGAGGTGGCGAGAATTACCGAGAGAAGCTTAAAAGATGTGCTTGAGGTGAGGCGCGCTTTGGACGCTCTCAGCGTGGAGCTTGCCTGCGATAGAATTACAAAAGAAGATTTGGGCAGATTAAGGGAAGCCTGCCGGAAGTTTGAGCAGGTGGCTAAGGGGGAGGACGCGCCGGCAATAGCAAGCGCGGACGTGGAATTTCACGATATCATTGTGGAGGCTGCGGGAAATAAGCGGCTGCAGCAGTTGGTAAACAATCTTTCGGAGCAGATGTATCGTTACCGTTTTGTTTACATTCAGGAGGAAAGCAGGCATGACAATCTGATAGCGGAGCACAGGGAAATTTGCGAGAGCATTGTCAGCCGGGACAAGGAGCGGGCTTCCGCGGCGGCAAAGCTTCACATCGATAATCAGGAAAAGGCAATTATCAGGCAAATCCGAGTGGAGAATGAAAGCAAATTGAATAAACTGATTTAAAGGGGCAACACTCTTATCAAGCTTGAATGTTTCAGAAGTTTTGAACAATTCAGGAATCATGAACAATTCAGGAATCATGAGCATTTAGGAATCATGAGCATTTTAGGAATCATGAATATTTCAAGAATTCTGAATATTGCGGATAGCGGGAAATGCCTGCGCCGCAGGCGCGGAAAAAGCGAAAGGATAAGAGTGGATATGAGAAAAATATGCGAAGCCGTTTTGATATTTTTGGGAACGGTAGGCTGGTGGGGATTTGTTTATCCTGAGCTGTGCCTTACGGGAGAAGCTTACGAAGAGCAGGAGCAGCCGCAGGAGGAGCCGGAGGCGGATGAGGCTTGCGAAGGTCAGACGCAGGAAGAGCTGCAAAAGCAGCAGGCATCGGGTGAAACTTGCGAAGGCCAGAAGCAAACGCAGACGCAGCGAGAGGCGGACGCGGCCTGCAAAGACCAGAAGCAAACGCAGATGCAGGCACGAGGAGAGCCGAGCGAGGTTAGCGGAAACCAGACACAGCCGCAAAAGCAGCCGGAGGCGAGCGAGACTTGCAAAGACCAGAAACAGCCGCAGCCGCAGGCACAGTGGGAGCCGGGCGGGATTCGTATAAAAAGCCGGATTGCGGAATATGTATATCAGGTAAAAGAAAATGTGATAACGGAAAAGAGATTGAAAGATGATAAATAAAAATTCGCCGGTGGGGGTTTTTGATTCGGGAATAGGAGGGCTTACGGTGGTAAGGGAAATCATGCGCCAGACCCCCAATGAGAAAATTGTTTATTTCGGGGATACCGCGAGGGTGCCTTACGGGAGCAAGTCAAAGGAGACTGTTACCAGATATTCCCGCCAGATTGTGCGCTTTTTGCAGGCGCAGGAGGTAAAAGTAATCGTCGTGGCCTGCAACACGGCCAGCGCGTATGTGCTGGACGAGATAGAAAAGGAAGTGGATATTCCCATGCTTGGGGTGGTGAAGCCGGGGGCGAAGGCTGCTGCTGCGGCCACAAGAAACGGAAAAGTGGGCGTTATAGGCACGGAGGGAACCATTGGGAGCAGTATTTATTCCCGGTACATAGAAAAAATAAATTCTGAGATAAAGGTGACGGGCAAGGCATGTCCGCTGTTTGTTCCGCTTGTGGAGGAGGGCTTGTGGAAGGACCCTGTCACCGAGGAGATTGCAAAGCGTTATCTTGGGGAGCTTTCGGATATTGGAATCGACACGCTTATACTAGGCTGCACCCATTATCCGCTGATTCGCGCCACCGTGGGCCAGATTATGGGCGAAGGGGTGACGCTGGTAAATCCCGCTTACGAGACGGCAAGGGAGCTAAAGGAGCTGCTTGAAGAGGAGAACATGCTGAACGACGAGAAGGCGAAGCTTGGAGATGACCGATATCGCTTTTACGTCAGCGACGCGGCGGATAAGTTTAAGCAGTTTGCCAATTCTATCATTAAATACGGAATTTTATCTGCGAAAATTATTAACATAGAGGAGTATTGAAAAACCATGACAAAAGAGGTACTTCTGTCTCTGAAGGGGCTTCAGATGGAATATGCGGAGGACGCCGATGCGGTGGAGACCATAACGCCGGCAGATTATTATTGGAAAAACGGCAGTCATTATGTTGTTTATGATGAAATGACGGAAGGGTTTGCGGATACCACCAAAAATATTATCCGATTCCGGGAAGCTTATTTGGAGGTGTTTAAAAGAGGCCCTATAAACGTGCGCATGATTTTTGAGGAAAATAAAAAGAACATTACCACTTATCAGACGCCTTTTGGAAATATTTTAATCGGAGTGGATACGGAAGCCGTACAGGTGAACGAGCAGGAAAATCAGATAAGCGTTCAGGTGGCGTATACCTTGGAAGCGAATTACCAGTACTTGGCGGACTGTCGGATAAAAATGGAATTGAAGCCGAGAAAAGAAGGCCCCGGTCTGGTCTGAGCTTTAAAGCGTGCAGAACCGCGCCGGGGGCTTTGGCTTTCATTTTTATTTTAGGGGTTTAGCGCCGGTTTTTTCCTGCGCTTTCTCAAGAGCGCGCTTGAAAAAGCCTTTTTTCTTTGCAGGGGCAGCGGGAGCTTTTCCGTGCAGGCCTTTTACGTCTGTGATGTAAATGCCGCTGACGACGGCTTTCACTTCTTTCTTCACGGGAACGGAATCAAATATTTTTTCATCGCAGACAAGGGACATAATTTGAGGCCCAATTTTTGCTTTCACGATGGGAAGCTTGGAGCCCCTAAGCAGCTTGGGCGTCTGAGCCAAAACCATTTGGGGCAGACCGGCGTCCTTTATTTTCATCCGTTTTTTATCTATAATCAGCATGGAAACGGTTTGTTTCATGGCGTCAATTTGTTCCTGCTGTTGCGCTTGGCGCTTCTGGGCTTTCTTGCCGAGAAAGTACAATACTGCGATGATAATAACTAAAACTGCCAATATAATTAGGGAAATAATAACTCCTTTACTCAAAATAACCTCCTTGCCGCCCGCTGTAATTTGGGCCATACGATTCAAATAATTTTAGCATTTTTGGGAGAAATAGGCAAGAGGTTTCATTGAACTTGGGACGGGTTTGGTATATAATTAGTTTTCGAGGGGCGTCAAGGATTATGAGAAAAGGAGACCGAATTATTTTATGAAATTTTTTAACAAGAAAAAGCAGTGGGTGGCGGTTGCGGCCGTTATGCTTGCGGGAGTTTTTACCGCTTGCGGCGGGAAGGATTCCAGCGAGCTTAAATATGTTACGGATTTTAAGGCCGAGGATTATGTGGCTTTGGGTAAGTACAAGGGCGTGGAAGTGGCGGTGGAAAGCCCGGAGGTTTCCGACGAATATGTGGAGGGTGCGATTAATTATATGCTGATGGAGGACGCGGAGTATGTCCCAGTGACGGGCCGCAGTGTGAAGTCGGGCGATAAGGTGATTATTGATTTTGAGGGAAAGCGGGACGGAGTGGCCTTTGAGGGCGGAACCTCCAGCGGTTACGAGCTGATAATCGGTTCAGGGCAGTTTATTGAAGGCTTTGAGGACGGCGTGATTGGAATGGAGATTGAGGAGACGAGGGACCTTGATTTGAAGTTCCCGGATTCTTATAAGCCGAATCCCGACTTGGCGGGTGTTCCTGTGGTTTTTACGGTTACGCTGCATGAAATCAGCGAGCCGAATCCGCCGGAGCTCACGGACGAGTATGTGGCCGGGCTGGGCTTGACGGACTGCGCCACTGTTTCTGAATACAAGGAGTATGTGCGGCAGTGGCTGACGTATCAGATGCAGGCTGATTATGCGGTACAAAAAGAAAACGCGGCCATTGAAGCTGTGGAGGCGTCCAGCAGTTTTGAGGAGCTCCCGGAGGGAATGGTAAATCGGATTTATGGAATTCTCACCAGCAATGCCGCGGCCTATGCGAGTATGTACCAGCGTGAAGTTGGCGAGTATGTGGCCGCCGTTTACGGCGGAACGGCCGAGGACTATCAGGATACCCTGCATGGGCAGGCGGAAATTCTTGCCAAAAGATATATTATGCTGGCGGCCGTTGCGGATAAGGAAGGAATTACGGTGACGGACGAGGAAGTTGAGGAGAACGCTGTCGGTGAAAATACGGACAAGGAGGCCCTTAAGGAATCCCTTTTGATTGAAAAGGCGGCGGAATTCCTTGGGGAAAACGCCGTTGCAGCCAGCAAAGCGGCAGAGTAAATGTGGAAGAATAGGCAAATGAAGAAAAAGAGCGGACTTTTAGCAATAATTTCATCATTTATCCCGCGAGTTTTGAAAGCGGCGCAGTCGTTGGCGGCAGTGCAGACTTTGAAAGCGGCGCAGTCGTTGGCGGCAGTGCGGACTTTGAAAGCGGCGTGGGCTTTGCGGGCGGCGCAGGTTTTAGCCGTGATGTTGACGCTCACTTTGGCGGCAGCATTGGCAATTCCAAGACCGGTGGCGGCGGCTTCCATTTCCGAGCTGGAAAAGCAAAAGCAGGAATTGGAACAGCAGAAAAAGGATGCCGACGCAAAAAAACGGCAGGAGCAGCAGAAATATGATAACGCCGCGGGCGCGGTAAACTCCATTCAGTCCGATGTGGACGAGGTGGCGGGAGAAATCGACGAGATAGACGCCGCGCTGGTGGAGACGATTGCCAGCGTGGAAATGATTGAAGAGGAAATAGAAGATAAGGAAAATCAAATAGAGGAAACCACCAGAGAGTATGAGGAGGCCCTTGCCACGGAGCAGGAACAGTATGAGGCCATGAAGCTGCGTATTAAATTCATGTACGAAAAAGGGGACGCCACTTATCTGGAAATTCTGCTTACCAGTCAGGGATTTGCCGATATGATGAACAAGGTTGAGTACGTGGAAAAGCTCTACGAGTACGACCGCAATTTATTGGAGGAATATCACGCGGCAAGAGAAAAGGTGGCGGAGCTGAAGGAGAAGCTTGAGGAAGAGCGGGCCGAGCTGGAGGCACAGGAGCATGAGCTGGTGGAGGAAAAGGAAAGTCTGGAGATTATTTTGACGGAAAAGAAAGCCGTCTACGAGGACTACGAGGCCCAGCTTGCCCGCGCAAGGCAGGAGGCGGCGGTTTACAAGGCCAATATCAAGAAGCAGAACGAGGAAATTAAGAGGCTGGAGGCGAAAGCGGCGGAGAAGCAGTCGGAGATTGAGGCGGCTAAAAAAGCGGAGGAGGAAGCGCGGAAGGCGCAGGAATTGGCCCTCCAAAGGCAGGCGGCGCAGGAGTCCGGGCAGGATTCGTCGGGGGATTCCTCCGGCGGAAGTTCTTCGGGCGGGGGAAGCTCCTCCAAAAGTTATGCTTCGGCATCCAATTATTCCGGTTCTGGCAGCAAGGGGCAGCAGATTGCCAATTATGCCTGTCAGTTTATCGGGAATCCCTACGTGCCCGGCGGTACCAGCTTGACGGAAGGGGCGGACTGCTCCGGTTTTGTGTGGAGAGTTTACAAGGATTTTGGCTACAGTCTGCCGAGAACCTCTTATTCTATGCGAAGTTCAGGAACGGGAGTTTCCTACTCGGAAGCGCAGCCGGGGGATATTGTGTGCTACGCAGGGCATGTGGGCCTTTACATAGGAAACGGGCAGATTGTACATGCCAGCACCCAAAAGACGGGCATTAAAATTACCCACGCCACTTATAAGGAAATCCTTGCCGTGCGGAGAATTGTGTAGACAAAGGCTTTTGCAGTTTGGAGAAAATTGTGCAGACAATGCTTTTGCTGGAAGAGAGAAAATTGTGTAGGCAATATTTTTGTTGCAAGGCGAAACTGTGAGATGATGCTTTTGCTGCAAGGGAAAACTGTGTGGAGATAATGCTTTTGCTGTAAGGGGAGCTGTGAGACGACGCTTTTTGTTGCCTGTGGGAAAAGGCAGGAGGATAGAAATGATATAAAAAATTGCGCAATATGCCAATAATGGGGCGCGCTTTGGCGAAGCAGGGGTTTGGAAAGGCTAAGGCGTGAAAAACAGCGCAGAAACGAGGAGAAGTATGTCGGATTTTGATAAGAGGGATAAGGACGAGCTGGAAAATATTGACGGGAAGTCCAAGGAAACAGAGGAGAAAAAGACCGGGGAGGGCGGGAAAAAAGAGAGCGAGTACGAGGACGTCTGCTTTATGTGCCGCCGCCCGGAGAGCAAGGCGGGGAAAATGTTTAAGCTCCCCAACAACATTACCGTGTGTAACGACTGTATGCACAAGACCATGGATACGGTAAGCAGGTTTGATTATCAGGGGATGTTGAACAATCCTTCTTTTGTGGACGACCTCAACAAAAATTTAAGCGGGAAGGGCTACCCCAATATCCGTTTTGTGAATATCGCGGATTTGCAGGGGGAAGGGGGAATTCCTAACAAGCAGAGGGTGAAAAAGAAAAAGCCGGGGAAGGAGCAGGCTCCCGCGCTGGATATTAAAAACGTTCCGCCCCCGCATAAAATCAAGGCCCGGCTTGACGAATACGTGATTGGGCAGGAACATGCAAAGAAGGTTATTTCCGTTGCGGTGTACAATCACTATAAGCGGGTTGCCACCGATACCATGGACGATATTGAAATTGAAAAATCAAATATGCTGATGATTGGGCCTACCGGGTGCGGCAAGACTTATCTGGTGAAAACCCTTGCAAGGCTTTTGGACGTGCCTCTTGCCATCGCGGACGCTACCTCTCTAACGGAAGCCGGTTATATTGGAGACGATATCGAGAGCGTTATCTCAAAGCTTTTGAACGAGGCCGACAACGATGTGGAGAAGGCGGAGCGGGGCATTGTCTTTATCGATGAGATTGACAAGATTGCCAAAAAGAAAAATACCCACAGCCGGGACGTCAGCGGCGAGAGCGTGCAGCAGGGGCTTTTGCGGCTTTTGGAGGGCGCGGATGTGGAAGTGCCGGTAGGGGCGAACAGCAAAAACGCCATGGTGCCGCTCACCACTATCAATACGCGGAATATCCTTTTTATCTGCGGCGGGGCTTTCCCGGATTTGGAGGAAATCATCAAGCAAAGGCTGAAAAAGCAGACGTCCATTGGATTTAACGCGGAGCTTAAGGATAAGTTTGATAAAGAAAAGGATATTTTAAGTAAGGTGACGGTGGAGGACTTAAAGAAATTCGGCATGATACCGGAGTTTTTGGGCAGGCTTCCCGTCGTCTATACGCTGGCGGCCTTGGATAAGCCTATGATGGTTAAGATTTTAAAGGAACCCAAGAACGCGATTTTGAAGCAGTATCAAAAGCTGCTTGAGCTGGACGAGGTGAAGCTGGAATTCGACGAGGGGGCGCTGGAGGCCATTGCGGAGAAAGCAATGGAAAAGGATACCGGGGCGAGGGCCCTTCGGGCGATTATCGAGGAGTTTATGCTGGATATCATGTACGAGATTCCCAAGGACGATAACATCGGCAGAGTGATTATTACCCGTGAATATATTGAAGGCACGGGCGGCCCCATCATCGACATACGCAGTATGAGCGGGGAAAATCCCGACAGGCTGCGGGCGATAGAACTAAAGGGTAATTAAAAAAATAATTAGTTAAAAGATAATTAATCAAAAACCAATTAATTAAAACATGATTAAATTTTGGGGAAAATAAACATACCTTTTTGCCAATGCATATAATAAAAGAAAAATGATTGAGATTTTGCAATGACAGACCGTGAAAGGGCAATTTCTAATAACTACTACGATTTAATTACGGATTACATTCTCCCCACGGAGATAAGAGAAGATTTGGGCGAGTATGCGGTTCAGCCCATAAGCGACCAATTGAGCATTACTTATGTGCCCCGGCGAGGGCTTAAAGCGGTGAGCATCAGCAATTTTACTTATCCGGTGATGCCTAATATGTACGGCTTGATGCAGGAGCCGGCGGGCCCCTTCGACCCTTCCGCCTTGATTCAAAGCGGCATTGTCCGGGTTCAGGGGGAAACGCTGAATCTTTCGGGCAAGGGGGTGGTGATTGGTTTTTTGGATACGGGGCAGCGTGTTATTGTATAGTTAAGTTTGCGGGCAATAGGTAAGCGGCTCTTTGCAGGCATTTGACGGCTGCGGCGCGGCCTTTGATTGACATTGGTTTATAGATAGTGATATAAAAATACATGGGGCTACATTGACAAAGTTCAAATATTGAGAAGGAGGAATGTAAAATGGATTTTGTGAAGGGTAAAACAGTCATTATTACGGGAGGAGGGCGCGCGGTTCTCTCCGACGGCTCCTGCGGTTCTATCGGTTATGGAATCGCAACGGCTTACGCAAAAGAGGGCGCGAACTTGGTAATTACCGGCCGTAATGTGAAAAAGCTTGAGGATGCGAAGGAGGAGCTGGAACGGCTTTATGGAATTAAGGTGCTGTTTGTGGCGGCGGACGTATCGGCAGGCTCGGACAATGAAAGCATTGTAAACGAGGTGGTTCGTCAGGCAATCGATAACTTTGGAAGGATTGACGTGTTGATTAACAATGCGCAGGCGTCGGCGTCCGGGGTGCCCTTGGCGGAGCATACTACGGAGCAGTTTGATTTAGCAATTTATTCCGGGCTTTACGCGGCGTTTTATTACATGAAGGCATGCTATCCTTATTTAAAGGAGACAAAAGGCACGGTAATTAACTTTGCTTCCGGCGCGGGGCTGTTCGGAAATATGGGACAGTGCTCTTACGCGGCGGCCAAGGAAGGTATCCGCGGGCTCTCCCGCGTTGCGGCAAACGAGTGGGGAAAAGACGGCATCAATGTAAATGTGATTTGTCCTCTTGCATGGACTTCTCAGCTTGAGAAATTCCAACAGGCATATCCTGATGCCTTTAAAGCAAACGTCCACATGCCGCCCATGGGACATTACGGCGATGTGGAAAAAGAAATTGGACGCGTGTGCGTGCAGCTTGCATCTCCGGACTTCAAATATTTATCGGGCGAAACGCTTACGCTGGAAGGCGGAATGGGGCTTAGGCCTTAATGCTGAATAGGCCGCTATTTGTGAAAAGATAGCGGCCTATCTTATACAATTCTTATATTCTTTTATTTTTTCTTGCGGATTTGATAGTATCGTCAATATTATTTTCCTATAGCTGGCAGAAGTAATAACCATACGGCGAAGCTTATTCACTATCGTTATATGGTAAAGCATAGAATTATAAGGTTGTGGAAAAGAACCTCAAAAGCTGCTCCCAATAATTCAAAAGCAGCATAACCGCGCCAAGAACGGTTAAAATTGCGCCGGTCACTAAACCAACGGTACGGTTATTGACTTTATTGGCAAATTGGGCTGAAACAACAGAAGCTGCTGTTGCCGTTATGATGCAGATTAACAGCACATCCCAGCGTTCCAAGGCAATCGAGGGGTCTATCATCATATGGCTGACCGATGCAATCAGGGCAGTAAAGGTCATAATAAACGTGCTGGTGCCAACGGCAGGTTTTCTGTCCATTCCTAAAAACGCGGTAAAAACCACAAGCATCATCATTCCTCCCCCTGAGCCGACAAAGCCTGTGCCAAAGCCGATTGTCAGCCCGAAGAACAAGGAAACGGCGACGCCTTTCCAGTCGAGCCCTGTGCCTTTTGCAATGGTTTCTTTGCGTTCCGTATCGGGTTTTAGCAAAAAACGGATACCGATAAAAAAGGTTAAGAATAACGAAAAACCGTCAATAACAACATTTCCAGCCGACCATGCCGCAAAGCTGCCTGCAATGCACATACCGATAATGCAGGTCAGCATAATCCATCCCCGTCTTAAGTCAATATTTTTATGGCGGATATAGATACTAGCCGTAACGGCGGAGCCAAGGACGTCGGATGCCAAAGCAATCGCCGTGGCGTGATAGGCTCCCGTTTCTCCGGCAAAGGATGGACAGAGCACAATCAGGATTGGCACCATAACGGTGGCGGCGGAAAGCCCCGCAAGGCCTGTGCCGATTCCCGCGCCTAAGGCTGCAATGATGTACCAAATGTATTCCATGGAAGTCCTCCCTAAATTCTTAATATCAAAAAGTAATTATATGTACTGTATTATAGTCAATAAAGGTTTTATTTGCAACCGATAGATGAAGTGGAAATGCTGAAGTGAGAATTCTGTAAATGAAGTGGGATTTTGTAAATGAAGTGAGAATATTGTAAATGAAGCGAGATTGCTGCAGGAGTGTACAGCATAGCAATACATGAATTTGGAAAAGAAAATACAGAAGGTATTTTCAGCAGATGATGATTCAAAAGAAAATAGAAAAGCGCGTACATGGCGGGATAAAATACATCAGGGAATAGACGTGTTTTGAGTGAAATATAATGTCGGAGAAATGAATATGTATTTATCAAAGGGCAGAGGCATTTTTTAGTAAAAAGGCGGGCTTTATATAAATGGCAAAGACACTAGGCAAGGAGCATGAGGCAGAAAAAGAGCCCGGAAAACAATTCGGAAAGGTTTACTCCGCAGGCATTTATGCAAGGCTTTCCGTGGATTCCGGGGAAAGAAAAAACGAATCCATCGAAGCGCAGATAGCGATTGCAAAGGAATTCGCAGGGCGGCAGACTGACATGGAGATATACGGCGTTTATACGGATATCGGCAAAACCGGCACAACCTTTGAGCGGGAAGGATTTGAGCGCATGATGCGCGACGTGAGGGCGCGCAGGATAGATTGTATTATTGTGAAGGATTTGTCAAGGTTTGGCAGGAATCATATTGAAACCGGAAATTATATAGAGAAGATTTTTCCTTTTATGGGAATGCGCTTTATCGCCGTTACCGACAACTTTGACAGTATGAATTTGTCCGGCAAAGGCGAGGCCATGAGCGTCAACCTAAAAAATCTGGTAAACGAGATGTACGCAAGGGATATTGCGGCGAAGGTGAAGACAGGCAAAAGGGCAAAGTGGGCTCAGGGGAGCTATACGGGAGGCATCCCCCCTTACGGGTACAGGGCGGAATGGATAGACGGAAAAAAACGCCTTTTTATCCAAGAGGGCGCGTCGGATATCGTGAAAAAAATGTATGAGATGTTCCTTTCCGGCAGCAATATGAAAGAGATTGCCGTATGGCTTTATGAAAATAAGGTGGCAAGGCCCATGGAGTACCGCAGGACGGGACAGGTTTATTGCAGGGATGGGGAAAAACTGGAGCAATGGCCCAGCGCGACGGTTAAGATGATTTTGACGAGCCCGGTATATATGGGCTGCCTTGTGCAAGGCTGCGCCTGTGGGAAGGACTACATGCTGCGCAGACGGCAGGACATTGATTCCGGGGATTGGTCGATAAGGGAACACACCCATGAAGCCATTGTCAGTGAAGAGATATTTTTTGAGGCCGCCGGGAAATTTGAAAAATCTTCCAAATACGGTAATAAAAGCGGATATTCTAAAAAAGTCCCGCCGGAGGAAGATATATTTGCGGGTATTCTATACTGCGGCGACTGCGGTTCCAAGATGAAAAGGGTTATGTCCGTGAAGGAATTTAGCTCAAAGGGGAAAGTTAGGATATACGGTTACAAATGTTCAAAGGCCGACAGAATAGACGGCCTAAAGTGTCCGGGGAAAAATATCACGCTGGCGGCTCTCACTGAGGTAGTGAGGGAGACGGTGCGGCGGGAATTTATTCTTTCCAACCTACAGCCGGAAAACCTTGCGGAGCTGAACCGCCGGGAAGTGCAGGCGCGGAAAGCGGAATGGAACAGGCGGTTTGCCATGGCCCAAAGGCAACTGGAAGGGATTGCAGAGGCCGGAAGCGGGCAGTATCTTAAATACCGTATGGGGAAGATGAGCGAAGGGGAATTCAAAAGGGCGAAGGAGGAGAACGATAAAAAAGCGGATACCCTCCGCGAAGAGAGCAGGGCGATTGAGGAGAAATTAAGGGAGATTGATTCCGAAGCGGCAAAAAAGGAGCGTTTTTTAAGCGCGCTGGCGGCAGGCGGCGGGAGGGATAAGCTGACGGCGGAGATTGTGCGGATGTTGTTTGAGCGGATAGAGGTTTATTCGGGGCATAGGGTGAAGGTGGGTTTTGGATTTGGGCGGAGCGCGGCGTTAGATAATGGCATACAAGTATAAATTTTGAGCGTCCCAGTATAAAGAAAATGCTGGAAATTTATGCTTTAAATAAATCTATGAATGTATTCCCTTGGAGATTTCCCATAATATACCCGGAACGCCTTATAAAAGTTGCTGCTGTTGCTGTACCCAAGCATCTGGGCAATTTCTTCAATGGGAAGGTCAGTTCTTTTTAACAGGCTGGCGGCCCGTTCCATCCGCTGCTCCAGAAGTATTTCGGAAAACGATTTGCCGGTTTCACGGCGCAGGAGTGCGGAGATATAGTTGGGATGGTAAGAAAACTGCTTTGCAATGTCCTTTAGAGCCACAACATCCGAGTGCGAGCTCATATATTGCAGTATCTTATCGGAAAGCTTCTCCGAAACCGGCTCCGGGTATTGGACGGCATACTGCCTTGCAACGTGCATTAAAAGCGTCAGGACAAGGGGCTTTAAAATAGCCTGCGTGTCCTCGCGTTTATAGGCATATTCCATTACCATCATTTCAAGCAGGGTGCGGACAGGGGAATCTGGCTCAAATTTCAAGTGGATGAATTCATCTGAATATTTTTTTGTCTGCGGTTCTAGGAAAAAATGGAACAGCTTTGTATCCGCAGACAGTACGGACAAATAAGATTTGAAAAAAGTATCTTTCCGTATCAGCACGCCGATGATAATAAAGTTTTCTTTTGAATGTCCGTACAGCGCATAACCGGCATAAGGCTGCCCGATATAACATTCATTCTCTTGTATCAGGATATGGTTGTCGTATTTATAACTTAAAGCCCCATAATTCCCGCAGTAAGCGAAATTGAAAAAGAAAAAATCCTGCCTGTGAAATAATTCCTGTATGCTGTTTCCCTTATGTACGCAAACCATAATCTCTTCATCAGCTCCGCCAGGCCAGCGGTACATTTTTTCATTTGGCAAAAGGGTGCTCGGATTGCCGCCTGCGTTTTCGGAAGGAACGTCATAGTATACCCAGTTTCGGTTTTTGAACTGTTCTGCAAGCAGGTCAATGGCGGGCGCAAAAAGACGGCACTGCATATCATGCCTCCTGCGGCTGGAATGTCCAGCCGAAATCCTTGATTATTTTTTCCGCGAACTGCTGCAGGGTCAGCTCGTTATCTATATTGCCAATAAAATATTCATTGGGCTGTTTGTCTATGATGCAGACAAAGGCCCCTTTCTTTTTGAATTCTTTCGCAATCGTTTTCCCGATTCCCTGTGCTCCGCCGGTTATGACGGCAACTTTATTTTGGAACATAATATCAGCCTCCTTTATGAAAAATATGGCGGTTTGAAGTTTTTTTCAACATACTGTGCAGAAAGAGATTCTACTATGGCATAAAAAATCATACCACATAATATTAGAATTTGCCATACATAATATTAAGATTTAGCGCTGAAAGTCAGAAAAAGGGAGGATATAATCAACCATAAACAAAATCAAAAATAAAATCTATGGAGGGATGCATTATGAACAACTTTATTTTCAACATGCCAACCCGCGTATTGTTTGGCGCTGGGCAGTTAAATCATCTGCATGAAGAAAAACTTCCGGGGAAGAAAGCCCTGATTGCCACATCTAATGGGCAGTCTGTTAAGAAATACGGCTACTTAGACCGCGTGGAAAAGGAGCTGGAGCTTGCAGGCGTGGAGTATGTCTTATTTGATGAAATCAGGCCGAACCCGACGAAAGAAAATGTCATGGACGGCGCTAAAGCAGTAAAGGATAATGGATGCGATTTTGTGGTGGCGTTGGGCGGCGGCAGTGTGATGGACTGCGCAAAGTGCATAGCGCTAATGGCAGCTAACCCCGGCGATATCTGGGATTATTCCCTCAGCGGGTGCGGCGGCAAGAAAACGGCGGAGTTTGATGCAATCCCCATCGTATGTATCACAACTTCGGCAGGCACGGGCAGCGAGGTGGATATCGCGGCGGTTATCTCCAATGATGAGACCAAGGAAAAAACGGGAATCTTCTTCCCTTCCATGTTCCCGGCGCTCTCTATTGTGGATGCAGACCTGATGATGAGCGTGCCGCCTGCATTTACGGCTTATCAGGGGATGGATGCGTTCTTCCATGCCTCGGAAAGCGTCATCAACAAGAACGAGCATCCTATGGGGGAAATGTTTGCTCTGAAAGCGATTGAACTGATTGCGAAATACCTCCCTATTGCTTACAAGGATGGGAGCAACAAGGAAGCCCGCGAGAATATGGCGCTTGCCAATACCCTTGCAGGGTACTATATGCTCTGTACTTCCGCCCATACTATCGAGCATGTCATGGGCAGTTACCACGAGAATCTGGTACATGGGGCGGGTCTCATTATGACAGCCCATGCCTATTATAATTTTTTTGCGGAAAGGAAAGCGGCGGAGGAACCTATGCTTAAGATGGCGAAGGCCATGGGCGTGGAGAATCCCACATCCGGCAAGGATTTTGTGAAAGCGCTTGATAACCTGATTGCATCCGTGGGTTGTGCTGACCTGAAGATGAGCGAGGCGGGCATCACGAAGGAAGAACTGAAATTATATCCGAAGCGTGTCCATGAAGTACTTGGTGGGGATATCACGGCGGATCCGCTGCCGCTGTCCGATGAGGATTACCTAGAGATTTATGAGAAATCCTATCGCTAAATCTGGGAGGCGCTATGGTAGATAAAAAATAGGGGCAGCTTCTTTGGAATGTTGCCCCTGTGAATGGCTAAAATATGTCGGCCAGTGTTATGCAAAAGGCTATACTTGCTCGCAGGCAGTGTTTTGTGTGTTTGTAGAGGTATGGAGGCGGATGAAAGTAAAAAATATCTGCGAGGTATTATGATGAATGTTACGTCCGTTCAGAATGATTTGACCGTGGGCTGCCCATGGAAAGGAATCCTGTGGTTTATGTTCCCGCTTTTTTTGGGGAACCTGTTTCAGCAGTTTTACAATATGGCGGATGCTTTTATCGTCAGCCGTGGGCTGGGGGTAGAAGCTTTTGCTGCAGTGAGCTGTACGAACCAGTTCAGCTTTCTGGTGATTGGATTTGCCGGAGGCTTGACTTCCGGACTGTCCATTGTTCTGGCCCAGAGCTTTGGGGCAAAAGATTACCAGCGCCTGAAAACAGAGTATTTCCACAATATACTGATTAGTATTGCCGCCGTTTTGATTCTTACGGCCATTGGCCTTGCGGCAGTGGAGCCGGTGCTGCGGCTGTTGGATACGCCAATGGATATTTTCCCACATTCTGTGGGGTACCTGCGTGTAATCTTTGCAGGAATAGTCTGCCCGGTTTTTTATAATTTTTATGCGAATACGCTCCGGGCATTGGGGGACAGCCGTTCCCCGTTCTATTATCTGCTACTGGCGTCAGGACTGAATATCCTGCTTGATATTGCCTTTGTTTATTTTACGGCCATGGGCGTGCAAGGGGCGGCGCTGGCAACCGTGCTGTCGCAGGGGGTGTCGGTGCTGCTGTGTATGATAAGGGTTGTCCGCCGGATACCGGTTTTGTCAACGAAAGGCTTTAAGCCGGTTTTGGATTTGAAAATGATGCTCCGCAATCTGTCGCTTGGAATCCCCATGGCGTTCCAAAACTGCCTGATTTCGCTTGGGACTATGGCGGTGCAGTCGTCTATTAACGGCATGGGGACGAATTCCATCGCCGCCTATGCGGCTGCCTGTAAGCTGGATGGCATCGCAGTGGAGCCTCTGCGGTCGCTGGGGATGGCACTTGCTACCTTCACAGGGCAGAATAAAGGCGCCGGGAAGCATGGACGTATTCTGGACGGAGTGAGGCAGGCCGCATGGATATCCATTGGGATGGCGGTTCTGCTTGGCATTTTGATGTGCAGTAGCGGGCGGTATCTGGCTATGATTTTTGTAGGCGGCAATGAAAAGGAGATTATAGATTTGGCGCAAATCTTTTTGACCCTTCATGGGATAATGTATATTATTTTGGCATTGCTGTTCGTGTTCCGCTTTGCGCTGCAGGGGCTGGGCTATACGCTAATTCCTACTGCAGCGGGATTTATGGAGCTGGTGATGCGGGTTACGGCTGCATTTTGGATTATCCCGCAGTTTGGGTTTTATGGAGCGTCTTTGGAGACGCAGCTTTCATGGCTGGGGGCGCTTCTGCCGTCGCTTATTGCATGGATGATTGTCCGCAGCAGGCTGAAAAGCAAGGGAACTTTCAAGGAGGTTGTGGACGAATGAAAAAGATGAGGATACTTTTTGCGGTTATGGCAGCTGCGGTTATACTGCCAGCCTGTTCGGGTAGGACGGCGGCTGAGGATGCGGAACCAAATGCCCATGACGGCATGTCAGATGAAAGTGAGGGTGAAGAAATGCAGGAACAAAAATTACTTGGCGGTATGCCGCCGGAAAATGCGCTTGAATATATGAAAAATACGCCAAATCTGGTAATTGTGCAGGTGAATACTGCAGAATGGAAGATTACGCCGGGATTTGCGGGCGCTTTGTGGATTCCCCATGATGAGATTGCGGAGCGGTATGACGAGATACCGGAGGGAAGGCCGGTGCTACTCCATTGCGGCGGTGGTATTGTTTCGGTTCCAGCGTATGAGACATTGATTGAAAAAAGGCCGGATATTCCAGAGCTTGGATATATTGCGGGGTCTCCCCATTCCATTATAAGGGAGTATAATGAATGGCTGGAAGTGCAGTAAAGAATCTACGGTTGAAGAAGGGGCAGGCATTAGGACGTGAAATATGATACAGATGGCGGATAATATTTCCACTTTCTGTAATTTTAAGTCACTGACCGGAGAGGAAGCTGCCCTACAGCAGTTTGCCTGTACAAAGAGGCGGGAGGCATAGATAATGGATATCAAAGAAGAAATAAAGGCATGGCAGGAAAACGTATGTGTGGAAACCATGAGAAAGAAGGGGCTGGAAGCGGGCAGTACAGTAGTGGATTACGGATGCGGCATTGGGAATTATACATTCCCAATATCTATGACAGTCGGAGAAGCAGGAACCGTATATGCCGTTGATGTTGACCGGTATACATTAGAAAAAATCAGGATAAAAGCAAAAAAGATGAATATACATAATATTTATCCGATGGAGCCAGGGCCGGCTTGCCGTTTAGAGCTTGCGGATAGTTCGGCAGACGGATTTATGATTTATGACCTAATCCATTCCTTGACGGCAAACGGCGGGAGGGAAGAGGTTTTGTCAGAGGCACGCCGGGTGCTGAAAAATGGGGCCGTTCTTTCAATCCTTCCATTCCATATGGCAGGGAACCGGATAAAGGAGCTAATTCACGTTATAGAAGCCCAGAGGTTTGAATTATATGACGTTCAAAAAGCCGCCGGTATCCATTTTGAAATGCACCGGTATCTGAACAGAAAATCGGAGCGTTTGAAAGATTATGAGAGGGGCGATATTTACAATTTTAAAAAGCTGGCAGGAAAAGGTGAAGGATGAATTATAGCGGGAGGTAAGAATGAAAGATAAATCTTTCACGGGGGGAGTTTGTGTCTGCGCTGCATCCACAAACTCTGCAAGCATTTATGCTACAA
>JAMPGS010000056.1 GCA_023663815.1 Clostridium sp. | reverse complement strand
CAAAGGAATGACAGGCGGAAAGCTTTTTTTTCGCCCCAAAGCTAAAGGAGTTGGCGATATTGGCCGTGGTGCCAAAGCTGTAGGAGATATCTATCCCCAGCTTTTTTTGTAAAAGCGTCAGCTTAATGCTGCGCCTTAAAATATTAAAAATTTTCTTTAATT
The DNA here is from genome assembly GCA_023663815.1 of Clostridium sp. Lineage (GTDB taxonomy): Bacteria > Bacillota > Clostridia > Lachnospirales > Lachnospiraceae > Suilimivivens. The sequence goes on along the minus strand of JAMPGS010000056.1, from coordinate 21,183 downwards.
TTCCCCTCCGCGCTTTCAGGTTTAAGTCAACCACCTTAAGGCCCGCTATGTCAAAGGCAATATCCTCCATGGAAAAAACTACAATAACAGCCTCGCGGCTTTCCTTGAGGGCCCGTGCCGTCATCACGCAGATTCTCTCAAAGCCTCCCTGATGGAGCATGGGGGTAATCAGCATAATCCTTTTATTTTCCATCCTAATCTCCATTTCGGAGCGTTTCTTTCTCACACTATTTCCCCTGTCTCGTAAAACCGCATCATAATTTCCGCCTGCGCCTTTACGTCAAAACCGGCTCGCTGCATTTCTTCCACATGCCCCTGTCTTTCATATTCCCCGGTTTTCTCAATATACTCCGCCCAGCTTTCGGGCTCCGCCTCAATGCTCATGGCATGTACAAGGCTGGTTGCCGTTACCTCCCTGCAGATAGTGTCCGACATCAAACATCTCAGACCTGCGGCTTGCGCTTCCACCACCGTCCCCGGAAGCCCCTCAAACCGGGAGGGATACACAAAATAATCCATGGCCTGATAATAATCGGAAACATTTTTCTTGTTCCCTAAAAACAAAACCTTATCCGAGAGGCCAAGGCTTTCCGCCAGCGCTTTAGCCGCCGCCATGCCCCCTCCTTCTCCCAGCAAAAGCAGCGCATAGTCTTTTTTACCGCGTCTGCACAGGGCCGCAAAAACCTGCAGGAGATACTCATGGTTTTTTGCATAGTGAAATCTTCCCACATGCCCAATCACATAGTATCCGGCAACGCCAAGCTCCTCCCGCATTTTCTCGCGGACGGCGGTATTGTAATCGAAGGCCTGACAGTCAATGGCATTTGGCACAAAAGTCACTTTCCCCGCCTCCACGGCCTTTTTTCCAAACACGGAAATCCCCGCCAGCTCCGAGCAGGTAAACATTTTATCCGTCTTTTTAGGCAAATTCCGCCTTAACAGCCTTGTCAATTTGCCCTTTAATCCCTTGTCCACCCCCGCGCTTCTGGCATGGGCGATGGTGAGAGGAACTCCCGCTTTTTTTGCAATAGGAAGATAAATCGCCGCCGTGCTTGTGATATGCCCTTGAACCGCCCTAAACTCATGATGTTCCTTAAAAAATTTCTTCATTGCCTTCACATAAAAAGCGTAATTATATAAACGAAACCGGGGAACCTTAAAAATCCGCCCTCCAAGCTCCTTTATTTCCTTATCAAAATAACCTTCGCCCTCCATGTGAACCAAAAAGTCAAACTGCACCCTGTCCCTATCCAGACAACGGTACAAGTCCATAATCCGGCTTTCCGCGCCGCCAAGCTGGGTCGTTCCCAGCACGTGAAGCACGCGAATCGGCTCCGCCATTTTCTCTTCCTCCGCTTTCTATCTCTCTTCTTTTCCGAACTTTTTCTATCGGAAAACGCCGCCTTTCACGAAGCTCCCATGCCGCGCTATGTCACAGAATGGGAGCGCAGGCTTTCCCGCAACTTCCCCGCAAAATATTTCCCTTTTGCCATCAAAAATTCTAACCATCTGCCGGGCAGGCCTCTTTTTTGCTTCGGCTGCTCTAGGTATTCTCCAAAGGAAATCCACGAAATCCCCGGCCTCTTAAAATAACTCTCATACTGTTTCAAATCCTTTTCGGAGACGGTATTGGTGTGGACCACCATGGTAGAATACCCTTTTTTCTTCCGCAAAGTTTTGCTGAGCTTAAAGGAAATGGGGTAAAAGTCAAGCCCGGCATAGCGGTAAGGCCTATTTCCAAAGCCGTCTGTCAAGGCCCGAAAGCCTGTTTCCTTAAGGGCTTTCAAGGTGTTTTTATCGTAGGAATGGGCGGGAGCCATAAAAATATCCGTCTCAATTCCTTTTTCCCGCAAAAGCTCTTTTCCCTCCGCAAGCATCCGCCGCTGTCTCTCTAAGGGCAGTCCCGCAAACTCCGAAAAATTGTTGAGGGGAAAACAGCCGCCCTTATCCGTGGAATAAATGTGCCAAAAGCCGTGCATGGCAACTGTCCAGCCCTCTTTTTCAAGGGATTTTACATAGGCCCAAAAGTCCTTCGGCTTTCCGCCTTCTTTTGGCAGGCTTTCCTTTTCTCCTTTTTCTTCCTCTTTTTCCGTTTTTATAAGGTTTTCATCCCGGTTATCGGGAACTACCCCAATAAGCGGCTTCACCTGATAACGGTCCAGAAGCGTCTTAAATTCAAGAAAACGCCCCCAATCCATATCAGGTGCTATGTCGTCAAGTCTTACTGCAATTTTCATGTCAAATGTTCCTTATACCAGTCGATTGCCAGCGCAATCCCTCCGGCAAAATCATATTTCGGGTTGTAGCCGAGAAGCTTTCTTGCCTTTCCGATATCCGCGTTGGAATCCCTGATATCTCCCGCTCTGGGCGGCCCGAAAATCGGCTCCACCTCTTTCTCCAAAGCCCTGCAAAGGTCATGGTACACGTCGATTAAGTACTCCCTGCCCCCCGCGCCGATATTGAAAGCCTCCCCCGCCGCCTCGGAGGGGGCAAGACACGCCCGCAGATTGGCTTCTATTACATTGTCAATATAGGTAAAATCACGGGACTGCTTACCGTCGCCGTTGATGATGGGCCGCTCACCGGCCAGCAATTGCCTGATAAATTTGGGAATCACCGCCGCATAAGCGCCGTCGGGATCCTGCCGCCTGCCGAACACATTAAAATAGCGCAGGCCATAGGTGTCCAAACCGTACAAAACCTTGTACAGCCTCCCATACTCCTCGTCCACCCTCTTGGTGAGCGCGTAGGGGGAAAGTACTTTGCCCTCATGGCCTTCCCTTTTGGGCAGCGCCGGATGGTCGCCGTAAACGGAGGAGCTGGATGCGTAAACAAACTTCTTTACGCCCTTTTGGCGGGCCGCTTCCATCATGTTCAACGTCCCGCGGATATTAATCTCCTCATACAAAAGGGGCATCTCAATGCTCCGGGGAACACTCCCCCAAGCCGCCTGATTCAGCACATAATCCGCGCCCTTCGCCGCTTCCATGCAGGTATTTAACTCCCTGATATCCCCTTTTATAAAGGTAAACCGGCTATTTTCCATAAAAGGCTCGATATTTTCATATTTCCCGGTGGAGAGATTGTCCAGACACCTCACCGTATATCCCATCTCCAGAATCGCCTCGCACAGATTGGAGCCGATAAAGCCCGCTCCCCCTGTCACGAGAAATACGGCGTCCTCCTGAAATTTTAACTCCTTATATCCCATTAACCGCCCTTCCTTTCCGTATCGCGCACCTGTCCCGCAAGCCCCGCAGGCAAACGCGCAGGCTTTTTTTACTTTTACACCGCTAATCTGCCGCCTTGCGGGCTTCTTGCTACAGCCGCCAGTATATATAATCCTCCGTCAAATATTCTTTCCTGTCAAACAGGCCCTTAATATCCATCAGCACCTTCTTTGGGTGCGCCCTGTTATAAAAACCGTTGATTTTTTCCTTATTTAGGGAAAGAAACTGCTCATGGGCCACAGCTACAATGATTCCATCCATATCCTTCACCGCATCCATGCCCTCAAAGGTGACGCCATACAGGCGTTTTGCCTCCTCCGCATCCGCCGCCGGGTCAACCACTATCGGGGAAATACCGTATTCCCCTAACTCCCTGTAAATATCAATAACCTTGGTGTTTCTGGTATCCGGGCAGTTTTCCTTGAAGGTAAAGCCAAGGATTGCCACCTTGGCATGTTTTACGGGAATATCCGCTTTAATGAGGTTTTTTACCATGTTTTCCGCCACATATTTCCCCATATCGTCATTGATGCGGCGTCCCGATAAAATAATCTGCGAATGGTAGCCCAGCTCCTCCGCCTTGTAGGTGAGATAATAAGGGTCAACGCCGATACAGTGGCCGCCCACCAAGCCGGGATAAAATTTCAGGAAATTCCACTTGGTGCCCGCCGCTTCCAACACCGATTTTGTATCGATTCCCATTTTATTAAAGATAATGGAAAGCTCGTTCATAAAGGCAATGTTGATGTCCCGCTGGCTGTTTTCTATGACCTTTGCCGCCTCGGCTACCTTGATGGACTGGGCCCTGTATACGCCGGCCTCCACCACCAGCTCGTAAACCTTTGCCACGGTATCTAAGGTCTCCTCGTCCATACCGGAAACGATTTTTACAATGGTTTCCAGACGGTGAACCTTGTCGCCGGGGTTGATGCGCTCCGGAGAATATCCAATTTTAAAATCCACGCCGCATTTTAGGCCGGATTCTTTCTCCAAAATCGGCACGCAGATATCCTCCGTCACGCCGGGATAAACTGTGGACTCAAAAACCACCACAGAGCCCTTTGTCAAATTCTGCCCCAAAATCCGGCTGGCCCCCTCCACGGGGGATAAATCCGGCGTGTGGTCGTCGTTTACCGGGGTGGGCACCGCCACAATATGAAACCTTGCTTCCCGCAGCTTTGCCGCCTCCGCCGTAAACTCCACGCTGGTATTTTTGATTGCCTCATCCCCTACCTCTCTGGTGGGATCGATACCGCTTTTGTACAGCTCGATTTTTTTCTCGTTTAAGTCAAAGCCAACCACCTTGATTTTATGGGCAAAAGCAACCGCGATAGGCATCCCCACATATCCAAGCCCCACAAGGGACAATTTTTCTTCTCCGCTTAAAAGCTTTTCGTACAAATTCATCCTATTTCCCCATTCTTTCTTTTATTTCCTCGTAATATGTCTGCGCTATCCGATTCCTGTCAAATTCTTTCTCCATCTTTTCTCTGGCCTTTTTTCCCATTTGGGCCCGCTCCCGCCACGAAAGCGCAAGAAATTTTTCGATTGCATGGATTAAGGAATCACTGTCCTTCGCCTTGCACCCAAAGCCGGTTATGCCCTCCTCAAAAATTTCCTTACAGCCGCTGATATTGGTTGCAATGACGGGCCGTCCTGTGGCGGAGGCCTCCATGAGCACGTTACTCATCCCCTCGTGGTAGGTGGGCAGCACCAGCGCGGAAGCGTTTTTTAAGTGCCCGTGAACCTCCGGGTCAAACCCAAGCTGCCTGATAACGCCCTCCTTCTCGCAGGCGTCAAGCCTATCCTGATAGTCCTCGTCGCAGTACCCTAAAAGCTCAAACTCCACCCTCGGCCCGTGAAGGGCCTTTGCCGCCGCTAAAAGCTCCTCTATGCCCTTCTCCCGCATCATGCGCCCCACAAAAAGAAACCGCACCGTCTCCCCTTCAGGGTAGGGCTCAAAGACATGACGCTCCAAATTTACCCCGGAGCCCTTTACCAGCCTTGCGCTTTTCCCCTTTATTTTATAGCTCTCAAATATCCTTTTATTTTCCTCATTTTGGAAAAACACGCAGGAAGCCTTCCTAAGCCCCATGCGGTACATATTCACTATCATGTTAAGGAGAAGCCCTTTTTTCTGAAAGGTGCTCCCTAGTCCGGTTACCGTCACGATATAGGGAATCCCCAAAAGCCCGCAGCAAAAGCCGCCGTAAATATTGGGCTTGATGGTGTAGGTCAGCGCCAAATCCGGCTTTTCCTTTTTCAAAAGCTTGAGGTAGCTTTTGAGGAGCTTTAAATCCTCTATGGGGTTGACCCCACGCCGGTGGATAGGCGTATGTACCACCCGGCATCCTTCCGTCTCCAGCTCCTTTGTTTTCACCTGGTCCGGCAGGCTGGCTATTACCTCATACTCCCCAAGGAGCTTTTCTATCAGCTCGTTGCGGAAATCATAAAGGCCCCCTGAGGAATTAGCCAATATCAAAATTTTTTTCAATCTACTCCACTATTTCCTTTCCCGCAAAATCCCTGATGGCAATTTCATTGTATTTCATCATGCAGATATTTTCCTTGTACTCCCCAATCCGCACGGGATTTTCCCTTCCCGCAAGATTTTCCATCACCTGAGCGGGCATGTTGACGCCGCAGGCGTAGGCGTGGGGATATCCGCCCCCGAATCTGGGGTTGACCTCGGAAATATAAAAAGTCCCCTTTATCTCAAAAATATCAATATCTATCATACCACAAAAACCGCATTTTTCCACGAATTTCTGCAACAGGTCAAAAAGCGCCGGGATTTTTACGGACACGGACTTGTCCGTCTCCCCCGCCCGCATCTTTATCTTCTTTTTTACAAAAATGGAAGTACAGCTTCCCGAAAGCATATCGACGTAAACGTCGGCCCCGTACTCCTGCCCGTCCATATATTCCTGTATCATCAAATCGTCGTACAGGTGAAAAAGTGTTTCTATCTCCTCATCCGAGGATACCCGGTTAATGTTGATGCTTGCGCTTCCCTTTACCGGCTTCACGAAAACGGGATAATGAATCCTTCCCTCTCCCAAATCCCTGTAAAACAGCTCCTTATCCACATAGCATCGGCCTGTGGGAATCCCCATTTCCATCAGCATTTGATACATCTTGTACTTGTCAAAGCAGGTCTCCACCAAATCATAAGGCGACACGATTGGCGTTGCCCCCACCCCAAGGAAACGCTCCCTTTCTTTTGCCAAAAGGCTCAGCTCCGGGTCAATTAGGGAAAATACGCCGTCAATTTTTTCCCTTCCGCATATCTCCAAAATTTTGTCGATATACCCCGGCGCCGTAATTCTGGGCACCAGATAAAAAGCATCCGCGTCGTACACTGCAGGGGCTAAGTTAGAACAGTCCGTTGCAATCACCCTGCCGCCGCCGATATTTTCTTTAAAATACTGAACCACCTTATTCCTTGTGCCCGCACTCAATATCAAAATGTTCATTTCTTGTAGCCTCCAACTGCCGCTTTCTGTAAATATCAAAATCTATCGTCGTCTGCTCTTCCCCCGACAAAACCCCAGACCTTTTCAGCACCATTTTCACCGTCATAAAAAGAATCTTTAAATCCATACCGAAAGTCAAATGTTCCACATACTCCAGGTCAAAGGCAAATCTCTCCTCCCAGCCCAAAGCGTTCCGCCCGTTTACCTGCGCTAAGCCGGTAAGTCCGGGCCTCACGTCATGCCTGTGCGCCTCCCGCTCTGAGTAGTAGGGCAGGTATTTCACCAAAAGAGGCCTCGGCCCAATCAGGCTCATATCGCCCTTTAAGATACTAAACAGCTCCGGTAACTCGTCCAAACTGGTGGCCCGGAAAATTTTCCCAAATCGGGTGAGCCTTACCTCGTCCGGTAAAAGCTCTCCCTTTTCATCCCGTTCGTCCGTCATGGAGCGGAATTTGTGGAGTTTAAATAGCTTTCCGTCCTTCCCCGGCCTCTCCTGTGCGAAAAGCGCCGGTTTCCCCAGCTTGACCCTCACCAATACCCAGAGAATCAAGAGCAGCGGGGAGAGGATAATAATTGCAAAAAGCGATATGAAAATGTCAAGCAAGCGTTTCACATATTTTTTGTACATTTTTTCTCCTGCAAATTCCATGGCCTTTGCCGCGCTATCTTCCAAAGCGCTTTCTCACGGTCCTAATAATCAGCTCCATATCCTCCGGCGTGTTTTTGATATCGCTGGGCAGGCATAAGCCTCTTGCAAAGATATCCGCCGCGGTATCCTTGTCCCCTGCGGTGATGTAATCGTATTTTTCAAATACCGGCTGTAAATGCATGGGCTTCCAGATAGGCCGGGTTTCAATATTAAGCTCCGCCAGCGCGTCCATCACCTGATCCGGCGTCACCTTACACCCTTCCTCTATGGTCATACAGGTCAGCCAGCAATTGGCGTCCCCGTCCTTCCCCAAGGGATTCAAGCTAATTTCCGCGATATCCTCAAAGGCCTCCTGATACTGACGGTAAATTGCTTTTTTTAATTGCTTGTGCTCCTCGATATGCAAAAGCTGGCCTCTGCCGATTCCCGCGATGATATTGCTCATCCTGTAATTATAGCCAATCTGGGAATGTTGGTAATGTCTGGCCGGATCCCTCGCCTGCGTCGCCAAAAAAGTCGCCTTTTTTGTGATTTCCCCGTCGTCGGAGACCAGCATACCGCCCCCCGACGTGGTAATGATTTTATTTCCGTTAAAAGAATAAATCCCAATTTTTCCAAAGGTTCCCGTATGCTTTCCCTTGTAAGTGCTTCCAAGAGATTCCGCCGCATCCTCAATCAGCGGAACGTTGTGAATTCTGCACAGCTCTATAATTTCGTCCAGCTTTGCGGGCGTGCCGTACAGATGCACCGCGATAACCGCTTTCGGATTGGGGTACTTCTCAAAGGCAAGCTTTAAGGCCTCCGGGGACATATTCCAAGTATCCTCCTCCGAATCGATAAATACCGGAACCGCCTTCTCATACATCACCGGATTGCAGGTGGCGCTGAACGTCAGCGAGGGCACAAAAACCATATCCCCTTCTCCCACTCCCAAAATTTTAAGCGCCAGATGAATGGCCGCCGTCCCCGCGCTGAGGGCGGAGGCATGGGCAATCCCCACATAATCCGCCATCTCCTTTTCAAAGGCGTTTACGTTAGGCCCAAGGGGCGCCACCCAATTGCTGTCAAAGGCTTCCTTCACAAATTCCTGCTCCTCGCCGTGCATAGTGGGACAGGACAGATAAATTCTTTTTCTCTCCATTTCTCCTCTTTTCCGCGCCCTATCGCGCTTGCTCTTTATAATGGTAGGTGGGTACAATTTCCTTAATCATCGGCCTGATATCGCTGCTTTCGCTCTGGGATGCGTCCTTCAGCTTCTTAAGCTGTGCAAAAAACGTCATTTCGTCTATCTCAATAGGTTTCCCAATATGAATCAGTTTATTTGCCGTCTCCTGCATCCCCTCCTCCTCCATCAAAAGCTCCTCGTAAAGCTTTTCTCCGGGGCGCAGGCCGGTAAATTCAATCTTGATATCCTCGTCCACCCGATAGCCGGACAGACGGATTAAATTCTTTGCCAAGTCCAAAATTTTTACGGGCTTCCCCATGTCCAGCACAAAAATTTCTCCGCCCTTTGCGTAGGCTCCCGCCTGCAGAACTAAGGATACCGCCTCCGGTATGGTCATAAAATACCGGATAATGTCGGGGTGGGTGACCGTCACCGGCCCGCCCGCCATAATCTGCTTTTTAAACAGGGGAATCACGCTGCCGTTGCTTCCCAGCACATTCCCAAAGCGCACCGCCACAAATTCCGTATCGTAATGCTTGTTAAAGGTTTGAATAATCATCTCGCAAATCCGCTTGCTGGCCCCCATAATATTGGTGGGGTTTACCGCCTTGTCCGTGGAAATCATCACAAACCGCTTTACGTTGTTCATGGCCGCCGCCTGAGCAGTTTTCCATGTGCCAAACACATTGTTTTTCACCGCCTCGTTGGGGCTGTCCTCCATCAGCGGCACGTGCTTGTGGGCCGCCGCATGGTAAACAATGTCCGGCTTGTAACGCTCAAAAATCCAATTCATGCGGTTTGTGTTCCGCACGGAGCCGATTAAAACCTCAAGGGAAAGCTCAGGATACCGCACCTGAAGCTCCTGCTGCACGTCGTAGGCATTGTTTTCATAAATATCCAGTATAATTAATTGAGCCGGCTGGTGGGACGCTATCTGGCGGCAGAGCTCGCTGCCGATAGAGCCTCCTCCTCCCGTCACCAGTACTTTCTGCCCCTTCACATATCCCAAAATGGAATTTAAGTCCACCTCAATAGGCTCTCGCCCTAAAAGGTCCTCCACCTCCACGTCGCGGAGCTTGCTGACGCTTACCTCGCCGTTTACTAACTGATACATTCCGGGCAGGGAGCGCAGCTTACAGCTTGTCTCCTTACAGATATCCAAAATTTCGGACATTTCCGCCCGCGTGATGGAGGGCATCGCCACAATAATTTCATCGATTCCAAAAATATCGGCGCACTCGATAATCTTATCCCTTCCGCCGACTACCTTAATTCCCTGAATAAATCTCCCCCATTTTCCCTTATCGTCGTCGATAATACACCGGATTACCATGGTGGAAAAATTGCTGTTTACAATTTCCTTGATAATCAAATTGGCCGCCTCCCCCGCGCCAATCACCATCACGGAAATACTGTTATTCTTATTCTGCTGCTTGTGCTTAAGGCTCCTGAAAAAGCGGTAGGAAAAACGGCTCACAAATATAAAGCTGATAAGCAAAAACACGTAAAGAAAATAGTAGCTGCTGGGAACCGCCTGCTGCCCGTCCACTCGGAAAAACTGAATCCCCACGCTGTAGCAGACCGCCGATATAATACTTGACACCACTAAATTCTGCAGCTCCGTCTCCCCCGCAAAGGCCCAAAGGCTGTGGTACATTTTAAACAGATAAAGCACTGACAGCGTTATTAAAATATTAAGGAGAAGAAACCGATTGATTGGCGCAAGGAAATACTCCGGCACCTGAGAGATGTCAAAGCTGTAACGCATTAGGAGCGCCAAATAGCTGGAACCGATCACGCTGATAATGTCGTAAATAATCAGGCAGGTTCTTCTATAAAATAATTTTACATTAAAAGGCTTTTTTTCTCTTTTTGTCTCGCTGCTCATAGCCTAACCTTCATTTTTAAACATCAACGGCGTTATTACCAGCATCAAAAGCAGGCCGCAAGGGTTACTTAAGTGGAAAATCCACTCCACAAGCCCGGCCACCGCCACCGCCACGATGATTACCGCAGGCAGCGCCGCATAAGTTATTTTATCCTTTTCTCTCCGATAATACAGGCAGGACGACACAAAAGCTGCAATTCCAACCAGCGCAAACACAATTCCCACAGGTATCCCATGGTCGTAAGCCACCTGAAGATAAATATTATGGGCGTGGGTTGCAATCTCACCGTCCTTTAGAACAGCTCCCATCTCCACGTGCCCCGTCATATTAAGCTGCTCTATATAGGAACGGAAAATATCCAGCCGCCCGTTGGTGTAATCGTTGTCCTCCGGTATCTCCTCAGGGATATCCTCTGGCACATAGTCAGCGGAGGCCACCAGCTTATCCGTAGAGGCAGAGCCGCCAAAAACCCCTTTATCTTCTATAAAATCTTCTATAAAGCTTTCCTCGGCTTTCGCCGAATCAGCCCCATGAATTCTCCGGTACTCCTCCAGCGCGGCAATCTCCCCGTAAACGTCGAAGGTTCCCTCCGGTATTCCAAATATTTTTTCCGCAAACACGTCTATAAAACGGCCCACCCGCATATAATTAAGGGAGTCCAGCCTTCTGCCCCGCATAACGTCCTCAGGGCAGTACATGGCGTACTCAATCTCGTAAAGAAAAGGCTTGCTCACCAGCGCGGGGATATTTCTCTGCGCGCTGAAGGTAATCGGCAGACAAACCGCCACGGCAATAAATAGTATGCCAAGATTTTTTCCGAAACTTTTTAACCGCTCTAATCCCTTCCCGGAAGCCGTTATCACAAGCACAAACAAGAGGGTTACTCCTATGGCAAAAAAGGCCGTCCTTGCCATGGTAAAAATCATATAGGAGGAAGCCACCCCAAAAAGCGTCATCTCCTTCCAGCAGTCCCGAAGCTTGCGGCTTTTCGCCAGCTTACACAGCAAAATCACCGCCGCCGCGCACTCTACCATAGTGAGATAGGTCGCCGTTATGGTTACCGTGTGGAAAATATGGGTGTACCGCGCGTTGCGGAACGTCACATAAGGGCGGTAGAGGAGGGAATAGCCCGTAGCCCACGCAAACTGAAAAACCACCCCTCTTGCAATATTCACCAAAATCCTTTCCTTGTGCTCCCACATCCCGTAATTTAAATAAAACAGGGTAAAGGCGGCCGCCATAACCGCTCCCCACCATCTCTCGTTTCTGAAAACAATAATCAGCACAAAAAACACCGCCAAAAGCCCCGCAAACAGCGAGGGCTTTGCAAGCTTTTTCCGGAAAAGCCCAATCACAGTGTTCACAACAATCAATCCAAAAAGGACGCCAATCCATACCGTCAGCTTTAAGACCTGAACTCCAAGCTCGTCCATATCCTCCGTCAAATGGGTTTGATAATACCGCCAGCCCCCAAAGCCTGCAGCCAAGAGATAAATCAAGTTGTACAGCTTTGCGACTTCCTTCCATTTAAACATGGCAAGCACCGCAATACAGAACCAGAGCATCTCCTTCCGCTCAGCCACCGCATGGTGAATGTCATAAAGCCCCGCCATATACTCGCAGCAGCCCCCTATGGCTCCCGCTATAGCCACGGACTGCAGTAAATCCCCCTTGTGGTCCTTTAAATAATCAAAGGTTATCACCGGAGCCTGTCCTGTCCTATTGTGGTTAATCCCGTAAAACAAAATCATGGCAAGCAAAAGAATACTGACAATATACACCGTGTTGTCCAGCGTATATTTTCCGCACACCCCCATAAGCACTGCCCCAAGGCAAAAGGCCGCCGCGGCCGCCACAATGGGGTTCATAACCCACCTAAAAGCCTTCTCCACCGTAATCAGCTTATCTTCTTTTTTCCTGTACCAAAGCCGGACCGCCAAAATAGAAAGCGCCGCGGCCGCCGCTATCAGCGCGCCGAATATAAGCACCTTTGTTTTCCTTAGGGGCACGCTGTAGTTGTAATCCGCCACAAGGCTCATGCCGTCCATCCCGGAATTGTCATAATATAAATTTAAAAGATAGGGCATGTCCTGCGGGGAAAAGGCTTCATAACCGGCGTAAAGCTCCGCATCCTTATACCCCTGCAGAATAATATAGTAAAGGCCGCCCACCTCCATGTCCACGTCGATTAGCACTTCCTGATAGCCGGGAAGCGCGTCATGGTCAATCTTGGCTTTTTCCTCGCATATCATCTGCCACTGCTCGTCCAGTATCCGCAGATAAAAATAGTCGCCCGTATTGTTTTCCGCCAGATAGACGTTGATGGTGTCCATATGGTCGTACTGGGCCACAATGCTTTGCATCACCGTCTTTTCCTCGTTAATTACCTCGGTCATGCTCCCCGTGTAGGGGGAAATCTGCATACTCACCGTCTCATGCCAGATTCTAAAGGGCCACAGCGACGCTAAAAGGCAAAGAGCCGCAATCAATATCACCGTCTGTATGGCTTTGCTTTTATACACTATTTTTTTCATAGGTCTCCTCTTTACTGCTTGTGCATTGGTAGTATAGCACAGTTATTTCCAATTATCAAACTGTGCGGGGAGTGTTTTTATATTTCAGAAAAATGTAACGTAAGAAATATATGTGGGTGTAGGGTGATGAGCGTACACATGTAATGCATGGGTACATATGGCATATATTATCCATTGGGATATATGGGACGCGCAGGCGGAGGGGGAGTGTTTCCTCGTCGCCGCGCTCCCGCTCTACAAAAACGCAGCAGTGCTAAACTCGAAATTACCTCGTTAAGCGCTGGCGTTTTTATAAGGGCTCCTTCAAAAACATTCCCCTCCGCCTGCGCTGGCTACTGATACCGCAAAGTTATCCTTTATACAATTATAGTGTAAATCAAAGATATCTTTACAAATTAAAGAATTTCGTTATTACTATTTTTTCAGGAAATCACTAAATTCTTTTTTGTGTCTTCTGAAAATTTATTATATTCTGTATTATGAATTACTCTCTCGAATGTATGAGATGTGTCAGACATACATTCGAGTATTTCTGCTTTAACTTAAGAAATGCATCTTTTTGCACCTACTTCAATATGTTACTCGGAAGGCTAGGCTCAATACCAATAGATACTAACTTTTTTGCCATTTCCTTACCAATATTTATTGACATTAAGTCATAAGAACACAATAATAACCTATATCCAATCAACAGTCACTTTAATTTAGATAATATTTATTAAACAATTACATCTTTTATGTCTGTATAATTTCCAATAGTTGTAGTTGCTTTAAAAATCGATCCACAATATAATATTGGATATCCAACTTTTCTACCGATTGCCTTTTTGCTTTGATGGATATTTTAAGCCTGCCAGAAGAAACACTCATTAAACCAATATTCAAATCTTTAAATTGTTGCTTGTCAACTTTAGATACATATTCAGAACTTAATGCAACATATACTTCATTTGCATATTGTTTATATCGGACCGCCTGCTCCAATCCGGATTTCCAATCAGAAATTTTCGCTTCTACAGCAATAAAATTTTTAGTGACAGCATCTACTTTTTTGACAGAAGTAATATAGTTTCCATTGATTTTTATATATCCCATATCTTCTAATTCTCGAAGAAAATGATAAAATTTTTTGCCGATTTGTTCATCTGAAATGCTAACATCTTCCAAATTAATTTTTTTACTATTATAAATATCACTAAAATAGTAATATGCATTAAAATATTCATCAAAAACAATATTTCTTCTGTTTATTTCGATCGAATAAACAATATCTGCAATATTATTTCCGCCTCGTAATTCTCGAACAATATAATGTGTTCCAAATCTTTCCTGCAAGTCAAAAACTAATTTTTCTACTAATGCTTTTTCATTTATAAACATATATCTCACCTGCTTTACTTAAATTATCTTTTTTAGATTCTTCAACAACTTATAATAATCTGTATTTCTTTGGCTTCCCAAAATCTTTTTTGGTATCGTATCAAGATTGTTTAAAGCAGATTCAATCCGTCTTTTCAAATAAGAAATTTTATTATTGCTCACATACTCATTTATTTTATTAACTTCTTCTAACATCATCTGCCAATGATGCAACTGTATTCCTTTATCACCAGTACCGATTTCAATCGCAGATTTTCCACTACACCACTTACAATTACAGCCCCCAAAATAATCATAAAGCTGCTCGAATACAAACGTATCCTTTTTAGGATAGGTCAAAAACGATAATACTTGCGGGAAATAAAATTTTGAGTATAAATTAAATGAATCTTTTTCCTCTTTTATGTATTGCTCGTCAAAATAATCAATGCTTGCTAATCCTAATGAAAAACCATGTATTCCTTTAGCAATCAACGCCAGTCCCAAGGGAATCGGTACTTTCAATGCAATTATAGGTTTGTTTGTATACTTCTGTAAATTAACCATAAAATCAAGATAACTTCCTAATGACTGTTCATTCAATTGTTTCATATCAGAAACCTGTACAATAAATCCATCTACTTGTGCATGAACAAAATAAGACAATATTTTATCCGCTTGAAACACCAGATGACCAAGTCCTATTGATATCATTGCATATTTTTCTTTTCTTTCATCTACCACCTGTAAGCTTTCATCAATCAATTGAATGTTTATTTTTATCCAATCGTCTATTTTTTCCACAGGATAATCTGTATTGCTAATATAATGATATGGCAAAACCAATTTATATCCCATAGAAACTGTAGAATACCATGTATCTATATATTCTTTACGTTTTTGAGGATTGTGTAGATATTCTAAAGAAATAACCCCTTTATCCGGTGAATAAGGCAAATCCACAAGTCCCTTTGTATTAGCAAACGCAACATATGACAATCTTTGGGTGGAGGGGTCAATTATTACATTTTTAAAACTATTTTTTGCAAAATATAAATGTAAATTTTTCATCCAATTTTGAACGTGGATAGGATAAATAATATCAGCTTTATTTACTTTTTCAAATTGTTCTGTAACATCTTTCTCACGATATACCCACGCATAATATTTCCCCACCGTTATCAGTTCTTCATGAATATTCTTTTTATCAAAAGCATCTATAAACTCATCAACTGTTTGAAAACGTGCATATGGTTCTTTTGCAGTTGCTTTAAATATAATACTTTCCAATCCGTCACTAATATTCGGGTTGTACTGTTTAGGTGGAATAATAGGATTATTCAATATTTTCAACAGCAATTCAGGCAATGTGGCTGCTTTATATGGAACGTTTTTTGTAAGCATTTCATATAAAATAATTCCTAATGCATATATATCCGCTCTATAATCAATGTGTTTACTATCCTTTAATTGTTCTGGTGACATATATAAAGGTGAGCCGATTTGTGTTCCTGTTGATGTTATTGATGAAAAATCTATAATCTTACTCAAACCATAATCAATAATTCTGACATTCAATTTTTCATCAATCATTATGTTATCTGGCTTTAAATCTCTATGAATAATACCCTCGTTTTTAATAATCGTGTTATGTAAATCCTTTACTCCATTTAAAATCTCTACAAATATATGAATTAAAGTGTCAAACGAGACATCTGTTTTCAGAAAATTTCTTAAGGTTATACCTTCAAAATATTCCATTACAATGACATACTCCATAATGCCAAATTCATTTTCAAAGTAAAAATCTTCTTGATATTGAATCAAATTTTCACTTTTTACATTCTTTAAAATGGCAATTTCCCTTGTGATTCGATTCTGTTCGTTTTTAAACTCATCTAATATATAAGTTTCCGACAAAACCTTTGCAGCATATCTTTTGCCGTTTCTTGATACTCTGTATACATTACCAAAACTTCCGCTTCCAAGTGCCTCTTCAAATAAATACCCATTGATTATCTGTCCGACAATATTCATTTGCGTTTTTCCTTTCATTTAAAAATATAAATAATACTTTCACACAACCGTCATTACCTGATACATTTTCATTAATTTTGCTACACATTCATCTTCTGATAACCATTTTTTCTTACCCTCTTCAACCTTGGTAAACCCATATGCCTGCATAACTGCTTTGTCATTTTGCATATGAGCTCGCCGTAGCTCCACAGGCATTAAGAGTTCGTTATATAAATCAGCTAATGAATTATTGGAGAACTTGGCTCTTGCATCTAAAATTCCTTGTGCCGTTTCTTCAATTTTCTTTTTCTGTTCACTTGTTGGATTACACCACGGAAACGTATTATACACTGTAGAAAGCGCATAACTATAATCACTTTTCATTCTCATCGCTACACAACGCATCCATGCATTATGAACATTTGAAGTCAATATCCCAAAATGATAAAGCTTCGCATCTGGTACAATGCTTACTTTATTATTTGCTATTGTGCTATCATCAATATATCCGATAGGTATATATCTTCTACGTTCTGAAGAAACTAAAGGGACTACCAATGCTGTCTTAGGATTATTTGTATCTCTAAACATCGTTGGGGTATTAGCTAGTGCATGTGCCTGTTTATCAGTACTACTCAGTCTATCTTTTCGTACTTGTTCAACTCTTTTCATTACCATAGGCATTTTCTTGATTTCTGTAGGAGAAACATCCACCAACCATAAACAATATCTAGGGACATTATTTATAAATTCATCTGCACCTATCATTTTCTTAATATATTTTTCTGCATTAGGTTCCTTTGCAACAAGTTCTTCTTTTTCCTCTTGTGATAAAATAAGCGCTAAACACTTTACAGTTTTGTTCCCCGCAATCATTCTCGGAACATTACATAAAGGATTTCGTTGAGACCTAACCAATATATTTTCACAATCAATAAGATATGGACTAATATTATTTACATTTCTTTCCATATCACCTTCAAATATCCTTTTTTGTACCCGAAATTTGTCGCAAGAAAATCCTATTATAACGCAATGCACAGAGGCCTTTATTTTTGCCTCGCTTGACCATACAAAAGTCCTATACGCAAAGAAAATTTCTACTCCTAAATCAAATAAATATTTCCACAATATAGCAGGCTGTTCTCCTTGTGTAATTGAATTGGTTGATACAAAAGCAGTATGAATTTTTGTACCTTGCATAAGTCGTGCAGCTTTAATATACCAACCAGAAACATAATCCAACAAGCCGACAGCTTCAATCTTACCGTTTGCCACATTTTGAATATCTTTCCGTTGATTTGGCGACTGTACTTTGAAACCTCTGAACGGTGGATTTCCCATAATATAATTCAAACTATATTTCGGCACTATACTCTCCCAATCAAGCTGAAGAGCATTTCCTTCTGTAATATTTGCATATGTTTTTAAAGGCAGAAAATCCAATGTCCTATTTACAATATCTTCTGTTTGCTTCATCATTTGGCTTTCAGCAATCCATAATGCTGTTTTTGCTACAGTTACAGCAAAATCATTAATTTCTATCCCATAGAATTGGCTGATAGATACTTTTATTGGTGTTGCAATATCAAATGATATCTGCCCCTGTTCTAAAATTCTCAAAACATCATTTTCAAGTCTTCTAATTGACAAATATGTTTCTGTTAAGAAGTTGCCACTGCCACAAGCAGGGTCTAACCAAGATAAAGATGCTAACTTTGTTTGGAAGTCTTTTAGTTTCTTTTTTCTTGTCCCTACAACACTTATTTCACATATATCATTGAATTCTTTCTGCAAATCATCAAGAAATAATGGGTCAATTACTTTATGAATGTTTTCAATAGAGGTATAATGCATACCTCCTTTTCTCCTTGTTTCAGGATTTAGCGTACTTTCAAATACTGCACCAAAAATAGTTGGACTTATGTCCGACCAATCAAAATCTGCACTTGCTTTATCTAAAAGCAAATTTTTAATTTCCTCTGTAAAAGGTGGTATTTCTATTGTTTCATCCGCAAACAATCCTCCATTGACATAAGGAAAAGCCGCTAATTGAGGATTATCTTCCGCTAAATACTTATCTCTATCTTCTACCTTTGTATCAAGTACTTTAAACAATTCTACAAGTGCTTTTCTAAAACCATTGACGGGAATATCTTTCAAATAATCATGGAACATCATATGCGACCCAAAAATGCCTGCATCCTCCGCATACAAACAAAATACAAGGCGTACACATAATGCATTTAAACTTTTAAACGACTGCTCATTCGGTTCTTTATATTGCATTATTAACTTATCATATAGCAACCCGACAATTGCCCCGGCCTTTACAGAAATTTCCATTTCATGGGAAAGCTCTTTGATATCTTTTTTGAACATAAAATCAAATAATGGAAGTTTATTTCTAACTTCTTCAAGTAAGATAATTACAGGCGGTTCACTTGGTTTATTCATATCATGAACTTCAAAAGATTTAAAATTACAAGCTACTATCCACAACGGCGTTTCATTTGGTATCATCCATTGTGCATAGTTACGCCCTTGCTCAAAAGGCGTGCGCATAGAACCATCCGATTGCAATATTTTTTTATTTAAATCTTTATCTATACTTTTTTGCTCTATTAAAACTCTTGTTTCTGGTATATATGCGTCGATAAACTTTACCTGCCCATCCACCATCACACGCTTTTCAAAAATAATCTTTTGCGTAATGTCCCTAATACCAAGCACATTACCTAAAAATTCAATCCAAAATCTCTGACTATCGCTCTTCTCGTCCCCTTTACCACGCCAATCATTATAAAATTTTGTAGCCGCCGCTCTCTGCTCCATTTCAGTCATAATGCTCTCCCCTATTAAATATAAAGAAACTTCTATAATCAAATTACACTTAAATATAATATTATTATAAGCTTGTGAAAAAGCCAGCCCGGACAGGGGAAATACGTCTTGAGAAGTCCTTATGAAAACGTCAGTGCTTAGCGAGGTATTTTCGAGCTTAGCACTGTTACGTTTTCACAGAGCGAAAGCGCGACGACGAAAGACGCATTCCCCTGTCCGAGGCTTTGGGTGTATATCACAAAAAGGCTTCCTTGAAGAGATATCTTTGTAAAATCTCTTTTTCTCCCACAGAGAAGGCCTTCCCCTCGTCTCCGCGAACCCCATCATCTAATGAATACTGTGAGCATCTCCGGATGGTTCTTACCGCTCATGTGAAAAATACCGGTAAGGACAGAGTGCACAAACTGCCTTTTCCCCTTAATTCGTCTACAACTTGTTGACCATTTATCACGTCCGCATAAAAACGATACCACAATCGCATTGTTTTCAATATTCATCCGTCGCTATAAACGCTATCTCCTGCTTTCCCATATTTCCTCCATCCCTTCCCACACCGCCACCGGCAGCAGCGCCCACAAAAACACCACGTACCGCACCAAGTAAGTGGGTCCCAAAATCACGGTAAGCCAAACCAGCATAGGCAGCGCAAGGGGTATCACCCTCTTCCAGCTTTTCTTATCGCACAAAAAGCCCAGCACAAAGGCCATGGCCCAGAACAAAAATCCGGGCGAAAAGAGCATGGATACCACCGGAATCCTTTGCTGGGTAAGCTCCAGCGACAGCCTTCTGTACGCCTCGTCCAGCCACGGAAGCTTGCTCTCCCTAACTCCCGGCTGCTCCACCTCGTAGCCGAAATAGGAGCTGTCCTCATAGGTGTAAGTAAATACCGTATTTCCCCGGTACACGTCAATCACCGTATCGGGATACCAAAATCCATAGGAGGTCATAAACCACGCGTTAAGATAGGTAAAAGGATGGCTTACTCCCCATTTTACCCAAAGCTTTAAAAAGCTTCCCCGGTCCGCCTCGTAAGCTTCATTATTAAAATGCACCTTCACCCCGTCCGAGACCTTGGGCGTGTACCGCAAAAGGGCCTCCTCGGAGAGATATCTGTGCAAAATCTCCTTTTCTTCTGCAGGGAGGGTCTCCCTTTCGTCCCCGTAAACCCTTGCCATCTGGGAAATGGGCACTGTGAGCATCTCCTGATGGTCCTTGCCGCTCACATGGAAAATACCGGTAAGGGCGGAATTTATCAAAAGGTAAGCGGCTATCACTCCCCCAAAGCAAACCGCCGCCTGTTTCCGGCAGCTTTTTAAATAAATACCGCATACCATGGCAAAAACCGCAAAGGCATAAAATCCGTTATGCCGCAGCAAACACATAAAAAGCAGCGAGGCCGCCAGCATGAAAACGGCTCCCTTTCTCTGGAAAAAGCCCTCCTCCTCGCCGCACAGCTCCTGCAAAAGCAGCGTTGCAATCAGCAGCATCCCCATAAAAAAGCCGTCCTTGGCGGAGCATAGGGAAAACATCACCAGTACGGGAAACAAGCCAAAATAAAGGGTGAGCAGGATTCCGCCGCCCTTTTTAAGCCCTCTTTCCCGCAGCTTTTCCACGCACCACGCGAAAATAAAGGACATTGCCGCCATCTGCAGCAGCGTATAGCAGGCAATCCCCAGATTGTAAGAGCCGGTCAGCTTGTAAACTAGTTGAATGATACCGCCCAAAAGCAGTACATGGCCAAGGGGATGGTGGGTGGAAAAATTTCGCGTCAAGACCTGCAGATACTCGTCCTGCGCGTCGTACACGAAAAAGCCCGGATAAACCGCCAAAAATACGGGAAGATAGCACAGAAAAATCACTCCTGCCCGAAGCAAAAGCCTCCGGCAGCTTTTCCGGCCTTCCTCCTTTTCTTCCCCTGCTTTTCTTTTTTCTATAGCAATTTCTTCCTTCACTCTTTCTTTTTCCGCAAAGGCTTCCTTATTCACCCCGATTTTACCCGCCAAATTCCATAGATATCT
>JAMPGS010000055.1 GCA_023663815.1 Clostridium sp. | reverse complement strand
ACTGATGATATTACCGTTAATATCGAAACTGATAAGCTGTGAACAGGTGTTGCTTGTTTTGTATTCGTATCGCATTACAGGTGCTCCTTTATCTTCTCTTTCACCCTTTTCATATCAGTAGGCTCAAATCGGGCGACAATATTTCCGTCACGGTCGATCAGGAACTTTGTAAAATTCCATTTGATGTTACTGTTATTCTTATAATCCTTATCCATCTTTTTGGCAACGCCGCTCATCATAAGCGCCATGGGGCTTTTGCCGAATCCTTCAAACCTTGTGTTTTCAGACAGCCATTTGAAAAGCGGGCTGGCATGTTCGCCGTTTACATCTACTTTCGCAAGCTGCGGAAATGTAATCCCAAACCGGCCTGTGCAGAAAGAATGGATTTCTTCATCACTCCCCGGTGCCTGTTCGCCAAATTGATTGCACGGAAAATCAAGGATTTCCAAGCCCTGCTCCTTAAACTCCTCATAAATGCTCTGCAATTCCTCATATTGCGGCGTAAACCCGCAGCCGGTTGCCGTGTTGACGATAAGCAGAACCTTTCCCCGGTAATCCGCAAGAGAAATATCCTCCCCGTCCCGCGCTTTAACCTTAAAATCATAAATAGACATAGCATCACCTCTCTTTTTAAATTGTGCAAAATTAAATTGAACACAATTAAATTATAGCAAGTCAATATCATTTGTCAACTATATAAACAATTTTTATTTTTCAAACAAAAATAGGACTGCCTCGGCCAATAACTCTAAGGCCAATCCAGTCCTACCGCCGCTCTCACCTTCCAACTTTCTACTGCGCCAAATAATAGGTTGTGCCGTCGGAAGTCGTATAGGTGCCGCCGTTCATGAAAGGATACTCCCCGTAATCGGCAAGTCCTCCCATTCCATCGGCCCAGCCTGTCTGCCCGTCCATGGTAAGCTCGCACCACTGATGGGTCCATTGGTTTGGATTTTTATGAACCCAGCTATAACCCATACACTCCAATACAAGCCCTAACGCTCTTGTTGCGCCCGCGCAGGTATTAACCCCTTTGCAGAATACTCCATAGGCATTATTATAATCCGCTTCCTGCGAGGTATAAATTCCCCTGCTGCAGTATCCTGCAACAGCCGCCGCGGCGGCCCTGACGCGCTCTAAATCGCTCCCCGCCGGAATAGAATCCGCAATAGACTGCGCCACCGCCCGCGCCTGCGCATCCTTGTTAGATTCTGACTTTACCGCCGCCGAAGCTGCAGAAGCCGTTTCCCGGCCGACAGACGCCCCTCCATTTGATGCTGCCTGCGCGCTACTTGACGCCTGCGTACTATTCGACGCTGTTTGCGCGCTGCTTGACGATGCCTGCCCATCATTCGCTGCTTCCTGCGTGCTGTTTGACGATGCCTGCGTGCTATTTGACGCCGCCTGCGTGCTGCTCGCCGCTACGGGAACTCCTAAACCAGTTTCCTCCTTTGCGCTGGCAGTTCCTTTGTCCGTACAATATTCCGGGATAATAAAAATCTCCCCCGTATCCATCTTATAGATATATTCATCCTGAAAAGACTGCTCCCCTATTTTCATCATATCCATAAAAATCATATAGCCGCCCGAAAATTGGATTGGCCCGTATTCGACAATCTGAATCTCCGTCGTTCCATATGTATTTTTCAGAACGCCTCTAACCGCATCGCCCAACTCCAAGCTCTGCGCCTTTCTCGTTTCGTCGGATAAATCAATGTAAAATACTTTATTGGGAACATCCTGCGGAACATAATAAAGTACGCCCTCATACAAATTCATTTCCAACGTGCCCTCAGCTATAATAATCTCTTCGCCGCTGCCGTCCATATCCATGCTCCGTATGGTATACTCCTCGCTATCTAACGCCTTATAGTAAATCCTATCCTGATAAATCATAGGCTCATAGCTGCGCACATCGTTTAATTTTGTCATTTCACCGCCAGCTTTTGGGATGCTGTACAGGCTCTCCTTATCGGAATCCAGTTGAAATACAATGATATCTTTATAAACCACTGGAAAATAAACCGGCTCGTTCACAAGAACGGTTTCTTCCCCGCTTTCCGCCTCCATTTTCCGCAGCGTGTGGTCGCCGTCATCTGTAAAATATAAAGTTCCATCCGCCACCTGCAAATAGCTGACCGGCTCTTCCCTAACGGTTTCTAAGGCGTCCATCTGCAGGTCAT
Organism: Clostridium sp.; assembly: GCA_023663815.1. Classification (GTDB taxonomy): domain Bacteria; phylum Bacillota; class Clostridia; order Lachnospirales; family Lachnospiraceae; genus Suilimivivens. The sequence goes on along the minus strand of JAMPGS010000055.1, from coordinate 20,535 downwards.
ACGCATACACTTTTCCGTTCTCCTGTTCGCTTGTAATCTCCGCGCCGTACAGCTTTCCATCATATAGGTTAATCATTGTCATCCGCTTGTCCGTTATAGGAACCGTATGCCCGGTTTCAGGAACCGTTTTTGCCATACACGCGCTATAGATATTCAGAAAATAAAGGCATCCATCCTCTTCATTGTAGATAAACGTTCCGTCGTTTTCAATATTGCCGATGGTATTTCCATACACATTTTTATCTTCCTCATAAACGGGAATTTCTTCTTTCTTTTTTTCTGCTTCCGCTTTTTCTGTCGCTTCCTCTTCCGGTTTTCTCCCAGCTTCCGCCTCTTTTTCTTCCGCTGTTTTTCCCTGCGCTTCTTCTCCCCATACCGTTTCTTCCCGCGCATCTTCTCCCTGCGCTGTTTCCTCCTGCGCTTCACCCTGATTTTCCGCCGCGTCCCCGCTGCCCGCGCCGCATCCGCCAATCATTAACGTGCACGACAGATAAATTGCGGCGATGATTACGTTTTTTCTTTTCATATTTTTCCTCATTTCTACGCTGCTTTTCGCACAGGCATCAATGTATAGGCATAAATGTACAGGCATCAATGCACAGACATCAATACACAAGCATAAATGCACAAGCATAAATGCACAAGCATAAATGCACAAGCATAAATGCTTGGGGAGTTTGTGGAAGCAGCGCAGACACAAACTCCCCCGTGAAAGCTTTATCTTTTCACTCTTATCCCATCAGTTATAAAAATACTCGATTCTTGAGCCGTCAGTTCTAGCTTCCTTTACCATGCTCCCTGATTCGTTATAAATGCAGTCTGCGCCGCTAATCTTAATTAACCTGCCCGCGGCGTCGTAGGCATAAGTCATTTGCAGACAATATTCAGCTTCAGGGAAATCGAGGACCTCGCCGACAACAAAACTTTTAACCACTTCTATCAATCTGCCCGCAGCGTCATATCGATATCCCATATTAAGATCCAGCTTTCCATTTGTGTAACCCACCTTGCCTATTAATTTCCCCTGACCGTCATAGCTATACTTAAGGGTTGAAGAAGAGCCGGTTATTTCCTTCGACTTATATTCCAAGGGCTTCCCCTGTTTATCATAAACAAAAGAAAAGTCCGCCTGATGATATACGCTTCCATCGTCCCGATAATCAACCCATTTCGTCATATTTCCCCTGCCGTCGTAGCTACATTCCCTGTATACAGTATTCTCTGGATAAATATACTCGGTTTCTTTGATTAAATTCCCCTGACCGTCATAATCATAGACCGTCCTGTAAGCCGGAGTAGTTTCTTTTCCATAGATTGTAAACATCTCCGACAATCTGCCCTGACTGTCGTAGCGGTATTCCTCTGTCGTCCCCTGCACGCCTTTGGAATTATAAAAGGTCTGCTTCACCGGCCTTGCCTTTGCCAGCTCGGCCTCGCTGGCCCCGCCTGCCCGTTTTTCTTCATACCTGTCAAATATGTAGCTCTTAGAATCAGTAGAGGGCGTCACTGCCGGAGCCGCATATGCGCTGATACTTCCTAATCCCAAAACAGCCGCCGTCATAACTGTTGCCGCCCAAACTTTCAATTTCTTTTTCATCTCTTATCTCCTTTCAAAATCACATGGTTTCCTGTACTGCTGATTCACAGTATAGCAGAAGATAAAAGCCGCGTTTTCATCTCAAGTTTACACTTTACATTTACCGGGTCTTACTAACTTAACCATGTAATAACGCGCTGCCCCGAATCAATTACCGCAATCAGCACTCCCCTCCCCGTCAGATACGGGCTTCTTGCCGTAACCGGAAAAATACAGGAGGCCTGCTTTCCCGCAAGAGTTGAAAAATAAAGTCTTTTGGGCTTCTCCACAAATTCCACCTCGTCCAACTGCGTAAAGGTATCGATTAAATTTTCCGGTATCGTCACGATAGCGTATCCCGCAATCAGCTCCTCCACCAAAATTACATTACTCCGCAGTCTTCCGATATCTCCGTTGTACTTTACAATCAATTCCCAGCTTCTCGTCTCCTGCGAAAATCCAACCCCCAACTGGCCGGACTTTTGCCTTTCCGCCTCCTGCGTCTCAAGAGCAAGATTTAATAACGTTTCCAGTTTTTGATTTGCCATATTTTTTCTTCTTTCTCTTTTTCACAAAAAACGGGCCGTCACATATAGATAGTTAATGCAACAGCCCCGTCCTTAAAAACGATTCTTTATTTTATACTATGCATGATTCTCGGAATATTCGTCAGCCAGCCTGATAAATTCTCCCTTTACCGCCTGAAAAGCTTCCAAAAGCTTCGGTGAAAAGCACCCGCACTCCCCGCCTAAAATCATCCTGTAGGCGGTCTCCTTATCGAAGGCCTTTTTGTAAACCCGCTCCGCCACAAGCGCGTCAAACACATCCGCAATGGACACTATCTGCGCCGCAATGCCAATCTCGTCGCCCTTAAGTCCGTCAGGGTATCCTCTTCCGTCATACCGCTCATGATGATGCCTGCAAACGTCATAACAGTAGTTATAATATTCCTCGTCCTCCAAACGGACAAAGGAAGATATCATCTGCGCGCCCGCCGACGTATGGGTTTTCATTATCTCAAACTCTTCCGCGGTAAGCCTGCCCGGTTTCAGTAGAATACTGTCCGGTATGGTAATTTTCCCAATGTCATGCATGGCCGCTGCTTGGCTGATAATATCGATTTTTCCCGACGTAAGCCCATATTCGGGAAAACGCTGCTTAATTTCCTCAGCCAAAGCCCTTGTAAACACGCGGATTCTCTTGACGTGAAGCCCTGATTCCATATCCCGAAACTCCACCACGTTGCTCATGGCTTCTATCATGGTATCGTTCATGTCATGGAGCTTTTTCGCCTGAATTTTGAGCAGCTCATTCTGCTCTTCCAGCTCCGCCGTCTGCTCCTTTACCAAGGATTCCAGCCGGGTCTTGTAAGCGTACAGGTCAATATTGTTCTTCACCATCTGCTTAACCACCGGAGCGTGATAAGGCTTATGTATGTATTCTACCACGCCATACTCGTACCCGCGCCGCTCATACTCAACGGAAGTCTCGCCGGTAATCATAATAATTGGAATCTGCGTAATCAAATTACTTTTCTTTAACTGTTCCAACACCTCGAATCCATCCATAACGGGCATAACCACATCAAGCAGCATCACCGCCACGGAATCGATATTTTCTTCAAGCAGCTTGAGACCTTCCTTGCCGTTTTCGGCCTCCAAAATTTCATACTCATCTCGGAAAATTTCCCCTAGCATCGCACGGTTTATTTCCATATCTTCCACAACCAACACCGTGTTCTTTTTCATACAAGCCTCCATTTTACACTATTCTTATCTGCCGGAGTACTGTTTTATCCATATGCGAAAGATTATAACATCCTGTCTGCGCCATGATGCTTTTGAGTTCGTCGTTCATACTGCTTATTTTCCCGGAAACACCATCTGCTCCCCTATCGATAAACATCTCTATAAGCATACGCCGCTCCGCGAACACGGCCGTCGCCCCCAAAGCCAAAACCTTAAATGCGTCCATCCCGCTTGCAATTCCGCAGTCCACAAACACGGGAATCTGTGAATCCACCACTCTTAAAATATCCGGCAGTACCATAAGTGGGGGAACCGCATAATCCATAATTCCCTGACTATGGGATATCACAATGCCTTGAACGCCCGCCATAACACATTTATAAGCGTCTCTTTCGCTTAAAATGCCTTTTACAATAAAGGGGATTTCGGCCGCCTCCACAAACCCGCGGATTTCTTCCATACTCTTGGGCGCCATATCATATCCCCCGGTGAAACTATACTCACCCCTGCCGTCAAATGCGCAGTCAATATCCATTCCGACTGCCAGCGCTCCGACCTTTCGCGCCTGCTCAATCTGGGAAAACACCTCCCTGTTGTCGGCATGAGGTTTCACCATTTTTATGGTCTTTGCCCCCGTATCAATAACCTCCGCAAGCTCTTCCTCTTCTCCCATACCGACCCAATTAACCGCGCCGGCTTCCTTCGCGCCTCTGGCAATTTCCACCATTCCATTTTCGCACGCAGGCTCCAAATAGGATAACGCCGCCGCCATAATCGGCGTTGCAAAGGTTTCCCCATACAGGGTCAGCGAAGTATCCGGCCTTCTGCCGTCTATGTACCGCATTTCCACGAACAATGAATCAAAATAATCCCTTGTAATACGGTCGGAATTTCCCCGCTTCGCATCTTCCATAATCTTCTCCTCTTAGGCATTTACATCTCCATTTTAGCGAATATTACCGGAAAAATCAACTATTTTCCGCTGAATTTCCCCGTAAGTCTTTTTAGAGATTGTCCCATTTCCGATAGCTTTCCGCCGCCTCCCCCTGAAAATCCGCAATCCTAAACATAGCTTTTACAATTTTATCTATCTCGATTGCGGAAAGCTTGATTCCGTGGTACAGCGCAGCATGGCCTTTAATGTAAAGAGGCATGTTCCCCGCCGTTTCTCTTACCTCCCCCACCGTTTTTTCTATCCGCAAGGCAAGCGTTTTTATCTCCTCCGCCTGCCTATAGAGTAAAAAATAATCCGCCTGTAAGTTAAATCCCGCCGGAAGCCGCCCTGTGAGAAGCTCTCGTTCCAAAAGAGAATTTAAAAAGCTTCTCCCCTCTTCCTCCCCAAAGAGACTTTCGGCAATTAATGGAATTCCCTGAATCGTAAAATCCTTCAAATCCGCCAGCGTCAGCTTTTCGCCGTTGATTCCGTTTTTTCGTCCTTCCGCCGCTTCCATTATCTGCATGATAACCGCCGCGCATCCGTCCCGCTCCTCCGGCGCAAGCTTCATCATGCCGGAGGAAAGGGCCGCCGCGTACTCCCCCAGCTCGCCTCTCCCCGGCGCATCGCTGTTTTTCCTTCCATGAAAGGTTGTGATATTTTGTCCCGTTTCCTTATCGGCGGTGAGGGAGGCAAACATATATTTAATGTCGTGATATCCCGCGAAATTTGCTTTTTCCACAGGGGTCCTTATGTACCTGATATGCTCCGCCAAAAGAATAGAGCTTCCAAGCACGCTGACATAATCGTTTTCTCCATGGATTCCATAAAGCTTTTCCCTTCTCTTCTCATAGCCCTCCTCCCCATACCTGTCCTTCCAACCGTTTACCGCCGCTTCCGAAAAGCCCTGCCCATCCACCGAATAGCAGGCGTCCACCAGATTTTCATGCTTTGTTTCCATGGCAACAAACTGCGCCTTATTTCCTCCTTTAGAATGTCCCGTCACGACAAGGCGTTTTTCCTTCCCGATATCCAAAGTTTCCACCACTTCCTCAAAGTAGGAAAGGGCGCGGTTTTGCTGCAGGGTGGACGCCGCCGTCATGCCGATTCCATTATCCGGCCACTCCCCGTCGCCGGTTCCCCGATAAACCACATAGTAGCCGCTCCCGTCGCTGCTCTTAAAGGTGCAGGCCGCCGTCCCCGAATCGTATCCCATGTTAGCGCTTTGACAGCAAATCTCAAGGCTCCCTATCTCTTCATTCTGGGCGGCCTCGCGGAGCACGGTATATTCCCCGTAATGCGCCCCGCCGCCGCCATAGTCGGGGAGCTCCTGCAAATCTTCAACAATTTCTTTTAAAGTAAGGCCGTCCTTCGCGTCCTTGTAATCCAAATACATAAACGTATCTAGTACCATGCTGATTTCAGCCTCTGAAATTTTTTCGCCGATTCAGGATTCCCCCTTTCGTATTTTATGCTGCAAATAATGAATTAAGCGGCTGCCTGCAGATATTGAGCAACACTATGGAAGTTTCTGACTTGCCGCATTTATGCCGCTTTTTTGCGTAGGCGAAAGTTCTTAACTCTTAAAGCTCATACCACCACGTTACTGTTCAAGCTGCCGCCCTGCTCCGTGTTTCCTGCCTCCGCTTTCTGGTATTGAGCCGCCATCTCCTGCAAGTCCTCCACATGCTCCTGAACCATACGGCAAAGCCTGTCCATATCCGTCTGCAGAGATTGAAATTTACTGCCATATGTATCCGCCGCTTCCCCCTGCCAGATTCCCTTCATTCCCTGCACCAGTGACATCATCTCGCTAGTGAGGTTTTTCATTTGATTTCCCGCAGCCGCAAATTCCCCTGAGGTTTGAATCAGCTTCTCCGGCGTTACCTTTAAAATTCCTTCCATAAACATACCCATCCTTTCCTAATAATTTCTTGCGGCGGCAATTTCCCTGTTCCTTGCCTCCGCCTGCTCATATCTTGCGGCAATCTCCAAAAGTGCCTGCACATACTGCGCAATCAATTGATAAAAAATGTCCATCTGCTGTTTGTCGCGGGTAAACGCCTGATGAAAGGTATCTCTGGCTATCCCCTCCCACATTCCGCAAAGGGCCGCCTCCTGCTCTCCAAGCTCCGCCGCTTTTGCCTTAAACTGGCTGTTTAAATCCGAAATTCGTCCCGCTCTGTTCCTCAATTCGGACGACGTTACGTTAAAAAATGACATAGTTTTCTCCTTTCCTATTTATAAATAAATTCTTGTAGCCGCCAAACGGCTGTTTAAAATTTCCGTCCGGTACATCTTTTGGGCCCGCCGTTCCAGCTCCTTTGCAATTTCCAAAAGAACCTCCGCTTCCGACACAAGCTCCATGCCAAGCTTCACCTCCTTTCCCGCCACAATATCCGCGCACTTACTGTTCCAGCAGGATTTTCCCGCCGCAGAAATACGCATAATCTCCTCGCTTCCAAGGGTCTTTAAAACTTCCGCCAAACCGGATAACTGTTCGGACAGCTTCATCACCTCCGCAAAATGCATTTCAATGGTCTGCAAGGACATCTACATTGCTCCTTTCCGCCTCCTCGTAAATCCGGGCAATCTCGCTCAGCTTTTTAATGTGCTCTGCTAGGGCGGCAAAGACAATCTCCCCCTCGCCCTGCGCCACTGAAAAATCCGTTTTCAGCTTGCAAACCGGCTGCCCCCAAAAGCACCGGCACAGCTTGTCCGCCGTATCGCCCGCTTGAAAAAAGCTTTTTTCCGCCTGATGTGCAAGCTCAAGCCATTGCCCCTCCTTTGCCTTCAAATACTGCGTGGTTATTTTAATTTTTTCTGCCATCGTTTTCCTCACCTTCGCACTGCTTTTTGCACAAGCATAAATGCTTGTAGCATAAATGCTTGTAACATAAATGCTTGTAACATAAATGCTTATAGAGTTTGTGGATGCAGCGCAAAAACAAACTCTGTTCTCCTACAATGCCTCCGCCGCCTGAACCATAACCTTTTCCATTCCCGCCAGCCTTTCGGCCTTCTCCCATGATTCGCCTGCCAAGGCCTCCACCTTTGCCGCGCACTCCCCCGCCTGCCCAAGAATCCTCTTTAGCTCTTGTTCCCAGAGCTTTCCCGCGCTGCTCTCCCAGACCTCCGAGAGCCTTCCTGCCTCCGTCTCCAAAAGGTGAAGCCTGTCCTTTACCCCTGTGTTCTCCTCCTCCAACGCGGCCAGCCAGTCGTTAAACTCCTGCGCTCTCAAAAATACTTTTCCTTCCTCCATCTCTTAGCCGCCTTTCCTATCACAATAATAATAGCCTGTCCCCATCCCCCACGCCCTGCTGTTTCAAGGTTTCCTCGGAAGCCAAAATCCCCTCCTGCCTCAAGGCATAGAGAAATAATTTCCCTTCCCTCCTCCGGGCAAAGCCTTCCTTCTGCTCAATCAATAGCAAAATTTCCTCCAAAATTTTGCCGGTCTGCTCCTCCTCGTCCAGCTCAAAATCATATATCTTGTCCAGCAAAGGCACTTGTATATCCACCAAAATCATTTCTTTTCTCCTTCCTCATAGGCGGGCAGCAGCAGCCTCCGCGTCCCGCCGCCTATCTTTTCCCTGTAATATCCGATTCCCGCCGGTTCCGGCTGGCTTTGCCGGGTATAGCTTAAGTCGTCAAAAGAAAATATCCTCTGCCCCGCCGCGTTTCCTCCTAAATGAATTCCCTGCCGTCCCGCCGTAAACCGCCTAAAAAATTCATATCCCGCCGCTTCGTAATCCCTGTCCGAGTGATAAACTCCCGCCAGAAAATCAATTTCGCCGCCTGCGGCCGCTTTCTCCCAAAACCTAACCCGCTCCTCCCGCGCAGGGCCCGACCTGTAAAGGAACTTGCAAAAGCATCCGATATCGCTGATAAACACGCCGGTCCTTTGCCCGCTTTCCTTTTGCCTTTCCCGCCAGCTTTCCATTTCTTCTTCATTTTCAAGATAAATAACACCCGTTCTTTCCTTAAAATTTATCAGCCGCTTTCCCGTATCCAGTATCACCACACTATGTTTAAGACGCAGTATCCCTTCTATGAGACTGCTTAAAAGAGTTGCCTTTCCGGTTTTTGCTCCCCCGGATATCAGAAAGCAGGGCGTGTTTTCCAGAGAAACGGCGCATATTTCTCCCGTGGACAAGCAGTATCCCAAAGGCAGCTCCGCTCCTTTCCACTTAAAATCCTCGGCCAGCTTTTCAAAAGAAGGCTCCTTCGGCACTTCCAGAAATTTTCTGTATACAGTTCTTCCTTTTCTTTCTGCTTCTGCGTTCAATTTCTCCCTCTTTTCCTTCTCTTCCGCACTTAGCCGCCCCCTTCTTTCCTCCATTTCCGCGTTCAATTCCTTCCTCATTCTCTCAAGAACTTCCGCGCCTCCATATCCCGTCTGCTCCTCCGCGAAAAGGGCCGTCTGAAATTCCAACACCCGTCCTTCCACCTTGCACAATCCTCTCCCTTTTTTGTTTTCCTCCGGCAAAACCGGAATATAATACTGCCTTAAAACGTCTCCATATTGGAATCTATCGCTCATTTCCAGCGCAAAGCCCGTCCTGATTTTCTCGTAGAGCTTCCCGCCGATTTCCCCCGTTCCCGACGCTGAAAGCAGCAGATAAATCCCCAGCGCAATTCCCTCCGCCGCCAGCTTCATTATGAGCCCTTCCTGCTCTTCGCTTAGTATCTTTTTCAGCAAACCGCAATTATCTATCGCCAAAAAAATCAAGGGAAGCTTTTCTTTCCCGGAATGGTTGTACTGCTCCCAGCCAATTCCTGAAAGCTGTTTTCTGCGGCCGTTTATCAGATTTTCCAATTGATAAAAAAATACGTCCCCGCCTTCCTTTTCCCTTAATATTCCCAGACAGTGGGGCATGGCATTAAAGCCTATAAGCCCTTCCTGCCTGATATCCACCGCCAAAAACAATACTTCCTCCGGCAAAAAATTTTTGCACAACTGCCACAAAATCGTCTGAAGAAAGGTTGTTTTCCCGGAGCCGGGGCCGCCGCACACGGCTAAATGCCCTTGCCGCACAGGTTTGTACGCAAGCGGAAAATGACGCTGGTTTTCAGGGTCGTCGCAAAGGCCGATTACAATTACTTTTTCTTCCTTTTTCAGCTCCGCAAGTAAAATTTTCGCGGGAAGCTCAGGCAGCCATAGCTGCGGAGCGGGGCGATACCGGCTATTTTCAGCAGTCCTTTTTATGTAATCCAGCGCAGCCTCCATTTGGCTTTCTCCCCCTTCCTCCGCAAAATCTTCCGCCTTTTCTAATCTTTTTCCGGTAGTGGACAACAGCGCCGCCTTTGCCTTTCGCTCCCCTTCCCGCCGATAAATACCTCCGCAATAACCCGCCTGAAAAAGCTCGTAGTACTCGTGATTGCCAATCTGCAAATAGCACTGTCCGGGGGCGGTCAGCATGGCCGCATCGCCGCTGTGCAGCATGTCGAGACTGTCTTGTCTGTCCTGAACCCGCAGGCATAAACGGAATCTTGCATTGCTCCATATCTTATCGTCCACCGTTCCCGCCGGTTTTTGGGTTGCCAGTATCAAATGCACTCCAAGGCTCCGGCCTACCTGCGCCAACGAGACAATCTCCTGCATAAATTCCGGCTCCTCCTTTTTCAGTTCCGCAAATTCATCGACTACCAAAAGTAAATGAGGTATGGCATAAGAAGCCTTTCCCTCCCGGCAAAGCTTTGTGTAGCCGTCGATATGATTTACCTGAAAATCGTTAAAAAGCTTTTGTCTGCGTCTGTTTTCGCTTGCTATGGCCGACATGGCCCGTTTGATTTGCTTTCCCGATAAGTTGGATATGACGCCCGCACAGTGTGGCAGGCCTTTTAAGAGATTTCCCGTCCCTCCGCCCTTGTAGTCAATCATGAAAAAATTGACGTCCTCCGGGCTGAAATTGACGGCTATAGAAAGTAAATAAGTCTGTAAAAGCTCGCTTTTTCCCGAACCGGTCGTTCCCGCAATGAGGCCGTGGGGACCATGGAACTTTTCATGCACATCAAGGCTGACAATGCGGCCCCCCGCTCCCAAACCCAGCGGCACTTTCATCCGCTCCTCGGTTCTCGCCGTTTCCCATCTTCTGAGGCTGTCAAGCTCCTCCACCATGCTGCACCCGTAAAGCTGCAGAAAATCGGCCTTTTGGGGAAGCCGCCCCTCCGTTTCCGTGTCCTGAACCTGAAAGCCCGCCGTCCGCCTTAAGTAACTTTGCGCTGTAAAAAAACCACACCCTTCCAGCAAAATAGCTTGCCGCTCTATGTTTTTCTGCCTCAGCTTCAGCAATTCTCCCCGATACTTTGATTTTCCGGCAAGTTCTTCCGCAGAAATGAAACACCGGCAGGATTTTGGAATTTCCTCCCGCTTTTTTCCCACAAACACCGCGCTCAATGGATAAATCCCGTCCGGCTGTGTCAGACAATGATAAAAAGGCTCTCCTAAAATTAATTCCTCATTTAATATTAGAACAATATACCATGGAATCGTAGCTTCCGAAGGCTGTTTCCCCTCCTCCCGCATAATCTCCCCGGTAAGCGCGGGTAAAATTTCTCCCGCTTCCCGCTCGTTTCCCGCAAGGAATCTTGTCCTCCCATCCCTTGACCTGCTGTGGCGCATCCATCGCAGGCAGTCGGCAATCCGCCTGTCGAAGCGGCGTTCCTCCTGATAAAAGCAGACAAGCTTTACCTCCGTGTAACAATGGCAGGCCGCTATCTGCACGCACAGCCCAAGCAAAACTTCAAAAAGTCCCTCCCCGGCCATGTCGCCTACCATTCCAATCTGCCTATTTTCATAGAAATTTACGCCTATAGGCGCTTCCTTCAAATATTTAAATCCTTCCGCCATCTCCCGCGCTTCCTCCGCAAGCCGCTCCGGCACAATGCTTTTTGAAGGCTCGGAAAGCTTTATTTTCACCTGAAAAGGCGTCTCGCCCGTGCCAAAACGAAAAAACAAAAAATCCTCCTGCCTGTAATAGCGGTTCCAGAATACCGACGGCCTTTCCTTTTCCTCCCCTAAAATGAAGGAAATCGTAGGGTAACGCTTTTCAAGAATTCTCCGGTTGTCAGTCTGACATTGCAGAAGCTCCTCCTTCCTAGCCCTCAAATATTCCCTATACTGCCGCTCCCTCTCTTGCTGCCCGCGTTTTCCCGTATATTTTTCATGCCCGTAGCCTGCTAGTCCCCAAAACAAGGTAAGCAAAGCGCTACAAATACTCATAAGGACGGAAGCATAGTAAAATCCCCCGGCGTCCTCCATGTACCTGTTCATTACCTGCGCCATAAGCAGCATAGGTAAAACCATAGTTAAGGCCGGACCCATAGTTAAGATAAGGGGCTGACGGCGTTCCGGGGAGAGCTTTTCCGGCAATAGCAGTTCTATCTCACCTGTGTGCAGCTCCTCCTCTGGCATACATTTTCTTTCTATCCAATTTTTGCCCCTAATTTCCGGTGTTTTTTGTAAAATACCATGCGTTATTTTTCTTTGTCCCGCAGCCCGGCAGATTCCGCAAAAGGCCGTGCAGACAATTATCTCCTTCAAAAAAAGAAGATGCAGGCCGTAAATATCCACTCTATCGCCGCTTTTGATAATCCCCCTTCCGCTCATTCCGCTCAAAGCCTTTTCGTTTAAATAAATTCCTTCAAGGCCGGAATTTTCAATTATATACCCCTGCTTTCCGCGCTGAATTTCCACATGAATATCCTTCACCAGCGAAAAACACTCAAAAAATATTTGATTCCTGAACGAGCTTCCAATTTTAAGTCCGTCCCCCTCTTCCAGAGAAATCATTTCCACGGGCCTTAGACATTTTTTCTCCGATAAGAGCAAAAGTAGCTTTTCATTTCTCTCCGTATAGTGATAGCAGGGAAATTTATCGCTCAACTCCCTCCCGCCAACGCGCCAGATACCGTTGTCGGACATTAATTCTATTTCAACTTCCCCGGCAAGCCCGGCCTCCTCAGGGAAAAGCCGCAATTTCCGCCTCTCCCCCGCCAAATTAGGCAAATGCTTCCGCACGCAGGCATATTTGCTGAAAATCAGCAAAATCACACAAGCCCGCCCGCTTTCTTCTTTTGTTACACTCAATTGCAAATTCCTCCGCTTTTCTTTTCACCTTCAAAAACTTATCACAGCAAGCAACAAGGCATGAAGCTTGCAAAGCTGCAAAGCAACAGGATATGAACCCTCACACAGCCGTCAACTGCCGCCAAGTATCCTATTCATTTGATACATTGTTCACAAAAATAAATTCCTCCTACCGCGCTTCACATTCACATAAAATAAGGAAAAAATAAGATAACAGATGTATTTTAGAAATACAGATTTTTGTACCTTCCTCCGGAATCGGATTTAGAAAGTGTATTTACCTTACCAGCTTTCTGCCAGCCTGTCAACAGATTGCCGAAACTTTATAATTATTTTAGAAATTGCGCCTATCCCAACGCCACGTCGAGAATCATCATAATGAGGAATCCCGCCATCACTCCCGCAGTCCCAAGGTTGGAATGATTCCCCTGATTGGCCTCCGGTATCAATTCCTCCACTACTACGTAAATCATTGCTCCCGCCGCGAAAGCCAAAAACCACGGCATATAAGGGGTAATCCACTCCGCAATCAAGGTGATTCCCACCCCGAAAATCAGCTCCACAATCCCAGAAAGGCTGCCGAACACAAAGGCCCTGCCCCTGCTCATGCCCTCCTGCCTAAGCGGAAGAGAAATCGCCGCGCCCTCCGGGAAATTTTGTATGCCGATTCCCAACGCCAGGGCAAAGGCCACCGCAAAAAGCGAGCTGTCCTCCGGATGCTGAGCCGCCATGGCGAAGGCAAGCCCCACCGCCATGCCCTCAGGGATATTGTGGAGCGTCACCGCCAGCACAAGCAGCGTGGTCCTGTGAAACGACGTGCGGACGCCCTCAGGCTTTTTTTCACCTAAATGAAGATGCGGCATCAATAAATCCAGCAAATACAGGAAAATTCCCCCAGCCACAAAGCCCCCGGCCGCCGGAAGCCACGCCGTTTTTCCCATCTCCTCCGCCTCCTCTATGGCGGGGAGCAGCAGCGACCACACGGAAGCCGCCATCATCACGCCCGCCGCAAAGCCTAAAAATACCCTTTGAATATTTTTACCCATATCCCTCTTAAAAATGAATACCACGCTGGCTCCAAGAGCAGTCATTAAAAATGTAAAACCGGTTCCCGCCCCGGCCCAGCCAATTGCCTGATTCATGCTTTCCTCTTTCCGCACCGCCAAAAAATGCTTTCAAATTATCTTCCGCGCCCGCTTCCCTCGCCGAAGATATTTCGCAGTTTTTCCATGGCGCATATCTCTATTTTTATCAATACACAATTTTTCTATTATTGTGCCTGTTTTTTCTTCCCCTAATCACCAAGACAAACTTTCTACGTTTCGGGGAGCATGAAAAATGCTTCTTTCCTGCCGCCATGCAAGAAAGCTTTTTCCTTTTCACCAGCGCGCAGAGAAAGCTTCCTTCGCCCGCAAACTTTCCTACACACTCGCGTATACATTAAAAGCCCGAACCGGCTAAGATTCGGGCTTTTACTGCTTACATAAATATTTGCGGAGCCGTAGCCAAATCAGCCTGCTGCGCATTTAATAACATTTGTTATCTCTGTACGCGCCCTGATGCGTCGCCGCCTGCAAGGGTTTCTACTTCTTTTCTGGATACCAGATTGAAGTCGCCGGGGATGGTGTGCTTCAACGCGGACGCCGCCACGCCAAACTCCAACGCAGCCTTAAAGTCCTTGCCGTCCACCAAGCCGCAGATAACACCGCCTGCAAAGGAGTCGCCGCCGCCCACGCGGTCAACAATCGGGTGAATACTGTATTCCTTCGAGTGATAAAACTCTTTGGTGTCTCTGGAATAAATACATGCGGACCAGCCGTTGTCGGAGGCCGAACGGCTTACCCGCAAAGAAGATACGCAGTACTCAAAATTGAACTTTTCTACCATCTGCTCAAAAATTGACTTGTAGCCTGCAAGCTCCAGCTCGCCGCTTGTAACGTCCGTCTCGCCGGGCTTAAAGCCAAGCACAAGCTCCGCATCCTCCTCGTTGCCGATGCATACGTCCACATACTTCATTAAATTGGTCATCACCTTCTGGGCCTTCTCGGAGGACCACAGCTTTTTGCGGAAATTCAAATCTACAGACACTTTCACGCCGTGCTTCTTCGCCGCAATCAAAGCCTTCTCCGTGAGAACCGCCGCGCTGTCGGATACCGCCGGGGTAATTCCCGTAAAGTGGAACCAATCTGCGCCCTCAAAGATTTCATCAAAATCAAAATCCGTTTCCGCAGCCGTTGCGATGGAGGAGTGAGCCCTGTCGTATACCACCTTGGAAGGCCTCATGGCGGAGCCTGTTTCCAGATAGTAAATGCCAAGCCTTTCCCCGCATCTTGCAATGTGCTCTGTGGAGACATTGTACTTGCGAAGAGCCGCAACCGCGCACTCGCCGATTTCATTGTCGGGAACCGCCGTCACAAATTCCGCATCATGTCCGTAATTTGCCAAAGACACAGCCACGTTTGCTTCCCCGCCGCCGTAGTTAATATCAAATTCATCAGCCTGAATAAACTTCTCGTTGTTGGGTGTGGACAGCCGCAGCATAATCTCACCCATTGTAATCACTTTAGCCATTGTAATCCCCTTCTCTTTTATAAAATTTTATTTCTGTACCAAATGTACCGCAAAGCCGCCGATTTCCTCTTTCAGATAGATAGCCTTCAAGCCGCCTTTCTCGTTTCTCTTGGCGGATTCCTCGTTAAACTCAACGCCAAGTACCGTGGAAAGATAGTTGACCGCCCTGTCAATATAGTTGGTTCTCACCGCAATATGCCCGTTTTTCCCAAGATAAGGGGTCTTCATCACTTCAACAGCCGTTCCCACAAAGATGGAACCGCCCACTTTAGCGGGCATACCGAAAATAAACGCAAATCTGTTGGCCGCCTTTAAAGCTTCCTCCTCGTTTTCAGCGTTGATGCCCACGTGAGCCAGCTCAAAACCAAGCATGGTCTGAACCGCTTCCCTTGTAAGCTGCTCTATCTTGTCCCACTCTCCGGCGTTGATTAAATCGCCGGGAACCATCCAAGAACCGCCGCAGGCAATAATCTTGTTAAAATCAAGATAAGAGGTTAAATTTTTTGCGTTGATACCGCCTGTAGGCATAAACTTCATATTTACATAGGGAGCCGCCATGGCCTTAATCTTCGCCAAACCACCCGACTGCTCCGCCGGGAAAAATTTTACAACCTCAAGGCCCAGCTCAATGGCCTGTTCGATATCGCTTGGGCTTGACGTACCAGGCGTAATCGGCACCTTTTTCTCAATACAATATTTAACGGTAGTCGGATTAAGGCCGGGGCTTACGATAAATTTTGCGCCCGCTTCCACCGCGGCGTCCACCTGAGCTTTATTCAGCACGGTGCCTGCGCCCACGCACATATTGGGGAAATTTTCCGTCATAATCTTAATTGCTTCCGCCGCAGCGTCCGTGCGGAAGGTTACCTCCGCGCAGGGAAGTCCGCCCGCGCAAAGAGCCTTTGCCAGAGGAAGCGCGTCCTCCGCCCTGTCAATTTTTACTACCGGAACAATACCAATTTTTTTAATTTGTTCTAATACTGCTTCCACTTTTCACCCTCCATTTTTTACTTTACATTATATAGTTTATTCTCCCAGAATCCCTTTCACGCACTCCGCAATCTTATCGCACTTGCAGTTTGCAAAAAAGTACTCTTTAAACTTATCGCCTGACAAAGCGCCTTTTACGAGCTCGCGGTCAAGGTTTTCAAGGATAGTTACAATATCAGTATGGGTGACTTCCTTCACTTTGTCAAGAATCTTCTTATTTCTCTGCTCCGGCTCCACTCTCTCCTTGGGATATCCTCCGCCGCCCGGCGCGCAGAACAGCTTTTCAAAAATATATTCCAGATTTAATTCTCCGCCCCAGCCAAAATTTTCCGCAAAGGGAAGGGCGATACAGTTGCCGTCGTTTACCTGTGAAAACAGGTAAGCGTCCAGCGGGGAGGTGATGTGTCCGCACAGCACCTTGGGGAAGGAATTGCAGGCAAGCATAGCGCCCTCGCCGGTGCCGCAGCCGGTAATCACATAGTCCGCCGCTCCTGAATTTAAGAGAACCGCCGCCAAAATTCCGTTCTGAACGTAGGTGAGCTGATGGGCGTCCTCGGCGGAATACATCCCGTAATTATAAACCTCGTGCCCCATGGGCTCCACCACCTTTTTTAAGGTGGAGCAAATCAGTTCGTTTTTCGCCGCTTGGCTGTTTTCATTAATTAATGCAATCTTCATTTATTATTTATTCTCCTTTAGGCTGTTTTCCAATGTAAGCTAAGATACCGCCGTCCACATAAAGCACATGGCCGTTTACAAAGTCGGAAGCTTCCGAAGCAAGGAATACGGCGGGGCCCTGCAAATCTTCCGTCATGCCCCAGCGTGCGGCGGGAGTCTTTGCAATGATAAACTGGTCGAAAGGATGCTTGCTTCCATCGGGCTGAACCTCGCGCAGAGGAGCCGTCTGAGGAGTTGCAATATAGCCGGGTCCAATGCCGTTGCACTGAATATTAAACTCGCCGTACTCGGATGCAATATTTCTTGTCAGCATCTTCAAGCCGCCCTTGGCCGCCGCATATGCGGAAACGGTCTCGCGCCCAAGCTCGCTCATCATGGAGCAGATGTTTATAATCTTTCCGTGGCCCTTCTTAATCATGCTGGGGATAACCGCCTTCGATACAATGAAAGGCGCGTTCAAATCCACGTCGATTACCTGACGGAACTGGTCGGCTGTCATCTCGCACATGGGGATACGCTTGATGATTCCCGCGTTGTTTACAAGAATGTCAATCACGCCCACTTCCTTTTCAATCTGGGCTACCATCGCCTGAACCTGCTCTTCATTTGTAACGTCGCACACATAGCCGTGGGCTTTGATGCCTTTTTCCTCATAGGAAGCAAGGCCCTTGTCAACTAACTCCTGCTTGATGTCGTTGAAAACGATGGTTGCGCCTGCCTCCGCGTAGGCGGTTGCAATGGCAAAACCAATGCCGTAGGAAGCCCCCGTAACCAATGCCACTTTGCCTTCCAGTGAAAATTTCTTTGTAAAATCGTTCATAACCTTTCTCCTTTTCTTTTCATTTTTCTTATTTTTTATTTGTTTTATGCGTCATGCCAATTCTTACATTAAATCTTTCATCGCAACATTGTCCATGTCGTCAAAGTCCTGATTTTCTCCCACCATTCCCCATATAAAGGTGTAGGCTCTTGAGCCGCAGCCCGAATGGATGGACCAGCTGGGCGAAATCACCGCTTCCTCGTTTCTCATAACAATGTGCCTTGTCTCGCCAGGCTCGCCCATATAATGCATAACAAAAGCGTCCTTAGGCATCTCAAAATAAAGGTAAACCTCCATCCGCCTGTCGTGGGTATGGCAGGGCATTGTGTTCCAGACGCTTCCGGGCTCCAGCTTCGTCATGCCCATCACTAGCTGGCAGCTCTCCACCTGCCCCGGCAGAATGTACTTGCAGATAGTTCTGTGGTTTGCATCCTCCAAGGAGCCAAGCTCCACTTTATTTTCATCCTTCACAATGACAACGCCGTCCTCCGGCGTTCCCTCCGGCTTAATCAAAACAGTAGGATAAGCGGTGTGGGCCGGCGCGCTGTTGATATAAAACTTCGCGGGCTTCTCGGCGTCCGCGCTTTCAAACACAATGTCCTTTGCGCCCATTCCAATATACATGCCTTCCTTAAATCCAACCTCATGCCTCTTGCCGTCAATGACAATCACGCCTGCGCCGCCGATATTGATAACGCCCATTTCTCTCCTTTGCAGGAAATACTCCGCTCTCAGCTCGTCCCCCGCCGTCAGCACAAGAGGGGCCACTGGCACCGCCGCGCCCGTGATAATTCTGTCAATGTGACTGTACACCAGCTTAATTTCCCCCGGCACAAACAGATTTTGAATCAGGAATTCTTCCCGCAAACGCTCTGTCGTATAATGCTTCACATCCCTTGGTGAAGCCGCTGTCCTCAGTTCCATTTTTGCTTCCCTTCCTTTCTCAAGAATAAAATGCTATTCCAGCTATTTTAATACCTTTAGTATACATTAAAAAATTATCTATGTCCTTTCAAATATTTCTGTAAATATTGCAAATTTTGAACTTTTATCATATAATTCATATAACATTGGCAAAAATAATAGACAAGCTTTTTGCGCTCTGCCGCCATTTTAAAAAAACCGGGCGAAAAATAAAATTTTCACCCCAAAGAATCGAGGATCATTATGGACAAATTATTTTCCTGCCAGCAGGCCATAGAAAACTGCATGTCGTCGCAGACCTTTGCCATAGCCCATTTATATAAAGAAGAAAAAACCATGGACATGCACATTCACGACTGCTACGAACTATACTACTCCATCTCCGGCGGGAAGCAGTTTCTCATCGACAACAAGATTTACACCATCGACCCCGGCGATATTTTTATCATCAATCAATATGAGAGCCACAGCATTACCCAAGTGGATAAAATTCACGAGCGGATTGTGCTGTCCATTTATCCCGAATATATGAAGCGTATCTCGTCGCCTGAGACCAACCTTGACGCCTGCTTTTCCGACAGGGCCGAAAATTTCAGCCATAAGCTGCCCTTAAACAAGGAACAGCAAAACCGATTTTTGTACTATATCAATAAAATAACAGGTGCTACCGGGTACGGCCACGACCTCATAGAGCAGACTGCTTTTATGGAATTGATGCTTCTCATCAACGGCGCGCTGCGGACCATCCACCTGCCGGACGCCGCCAACAGACACACCTATAACCATCAGGTGGACGATATTCTAGCCTACATTAATTTAAATATTGCCTCGCCCATCACCATCGGGCAGCTTGCGGGGGAATTCTTTTTAAGCGAATCTTACATATGCCGGATTTTTAAATCCGCCACCGGCACCACCATCAACAAGTACATAAGCGCCCGGCGAATCAGCATTGCCAAGTCCCTGCTAAGCGACGGCTTAAGCGTTACGGAAGCCTACGAAAAAAGCGGTTTTTCCGACTACAGCAATTTCTTTAAAACCTTTACAAAGGCCGTTGGAATTTCACCAAAAAAATATGCCCAGTGCAGCGTCCTCTGACGCCGCGCCGGGCTTTTTGTTAAACCTATGTTATTTTACTTAAAATCCGTAATCGTAAAGGCTCCCTGCCGTGTACGCGCTGTTATAGCTTCCGCTTCCGTTATAGGTGCTCGCCTTGGTGGCCTCCAGATTTGCCGCGTTGTCAAGCATAGTCGCCTGCGCGGAAATTCTGTCCGCATAGGACGCGTTTCCGTTAAACAAGGTCTTTACCGTCGTCATATTTGCCGCCTTAAAGGCCTTCTCATCTACGGAAAGGGTCTTGTCGTCGTTGATAGTGATGCCAACCTGCGACAACAGCTTCTCGTTTGCGCTTGTAGCTCCCGCCATGGCTTTTGCCTTGTACTGTATGCTGGTAGATTCCGCTGAGGAAGCCTGCTTGATTGCCGTATTGTAGTCGTCCACAAAATTGGAAACCGCCTTGTAAATTGCGTCGGTGTCGTACCCTCTGGTTGTTGTGGTAACGCCGTTTTTATCCTTGGTCTCGATGTCAACCTCTTTAAATACCGACTTGGCTCCCCTTGCCGTCAGAGTATCCGCGGATTTCTTCAAATTCTCTGCGGACTTTTCAACCTCGGATAAGGTTTTAGCGGAATCCTTTGCGGCCGATGTGGTTCTGTTGTTCTTCTGTTCGACAATCGAGGAAACCTCCTTCGACGCCGCGCGATGCGGCCCTGAACCATAGTAAGCCTTCATCAGCTTACCGTAACTGCCGTTTTTAACGCTTGCATAGTCTGTGAGGAAACTCATAGTGCCAAAGCTGCTGCTTCCCCCCGACATACTTTGAAACAGATAGGAATAATCAGGCTTTAACTGGCTCACATTAATACTTACTCCCATACTCTTCACTCCTTTGACTGTAAAACTTTGTCTGCCGTTATATATGTTTCATACAACAGGCGCAGAAC
This sequence comes from Clostridium sp., assembly GCA_023663815.1. Classification (GTDB taxonomy): domain Bacteria; phylum Bacillota; class Clostridia; order Lachnospirales; family Lachnospiraceae; genus Suilimivivens. Next base: position 202 of record JAMPGS010000055.1, on the reverse strand, counting down.
CTCCATGTTCTGCCTTGCTTTCTGATAAATATATCGTCAGAAATACTCCTATAGTTAAGGTTAGTATAGCATTTCACCCGCAAAAAAACAAGGCTTCCGCCGGAAAATTTTTGCAAAAGTGTTGACAGAACAAAAAAAGCCCGCTATAATATCATTTGTTCGCAGGAATGGCGGAATTGGCAGACGCGCACGGTTCAGGTCC
>JAMPGS010000054.1 GCA_023663815.1 Clostridium sp. | reverse complement strand
AGCTAACAAGAAAAAGGAGGAAAAAATCAAGGAGCTGCAGGAATTTATCTCCCGCTTTTCCGCCAACGCCTCCAAATCCAAGCAGGCGACCTCCAGAAAGCGCGCCCTTGAAAAAATTGAGCTGGACGAAATCAAGCCCTCCAGCCGGAAATATCCTTACATTGATTTTCGTCCCGACCGGGAAATCGGCAACGAGGTTTTGATGGTGGAGGGAATCTCCAAAACCATCAACGGAGAAAAAGTTCTCGACAATATTTCCTTTATCGTGGGGCACGACGATAAAATTGCCTTTGTGGGCGGCAATGAAATAGCTAAAACTACCCTTTTCCAGATTTTAATGGGCGAAATGGAGCCCGACGAGGGAACCTACAAGTGGGGCGTCACCACCTCGCAGGCCTACTTCCCCAAGGACAGCACCGCGGAGTTTGACAACGACTATACTATCGCTGACTGGCTCACCGGCTACTCGCCCGTAAAGGACGTCACCTACGTGCGCGGCTTTTTAGGCCGTATGCTCTTCGCCGGGGAGGACGGCGTAAAAAAGGTAAAGGTTTTATCGGGAGGGGAAAAGGTACGCTGTCTCCTTTCCAAAATGATGATAAGCGGGGCAAACTGCCTGATTCTGGACGAACCCACCAACCATTTGGATATGGAATCCATCACGGCCCTCAACAACGGCCTGATTAAGTTCCCCGGCGTTGCGCTGTTTGCCTGTCACGACCACCAGTTTGTCCAGACCACGGCCAACCGGATTATGGAAATTCTCCCCGACGGCAGCCTTATCGACAAAATCACCACCTACGACGAATATCTGGCAAGCGACGAAATGGCAAGGAAACGCACCGTTTACACCAAACAAAACACGGAGGACGACGACTAAATTCCAAAACTTGGAGTAGACTATGAACCGTATCGACTTACACGTACATTCCAATAAATCTGACGGCAGCTTCACCCCCGCCGAGCTGGTAAGCTATGCGGCGGAAAAAGGCCTTTCCGCCTTTGCACTCACTGACCACGATACCACAGACGGCATCGATGAGGCCCTTGCAGCCGCCCAAAATGCCGCCCTCTCCGGCGGCCGTCCTCTTGAGGTGATTCCCGGCATTGAATTTTCCACGGAATACGAGGGGCACGATATCCACATTGTGGGACTTTATATCGATTATAAAAGTAACTTTTTTAAACGCCGCCTCACCGGCTTTGTGGAGGGGCGCATCACCCGCAACAAAGAAATGTGCCGCCGCCTGACGCAGCACGGTATTCCCATCACCTATGAGGAATTGACGGCGGAATTTCCCGGCTGTGTGATTACCCGCGCCCATTACGCTAAATTTATGCTAAACCACGGCTACATCAAAAGCCTGAAAGAAGCCTTCGACCGCTATATCGGCGACTTTGGCCCCTGCTTTGTTCCCCGAAAAAAAATCTCGCCCATGCGGGCGGTGGAAATTATCCTAAAGGCGGGCGGCTTTCCCATATTGGCCCACCCCATGCTCTATCACATGAGCCACGCCCGTCTGGAAACGCTTATTTCCCTCCTGACGGATATGGGTCTGCAGGGGCTGGAATGTATTTACAGCACCCACAGCGCGTCGGACGAGCGGGAGCTGCGCGCCCTTGCAAAAAAATACAATCTGTGCGTCAGCGGCGGCTCCGATTTTCACGGCGCTGCAAAGCCCGGACTGGATTTGGGCGTCGGCTACGGAAAGCTTTTTGTCCCTGAAGAAGTCCTAACTAAAATTAATGACAGGCGAAAGTGGCTGTCCGCGCACCCTGAAACAATAAAACGCTCCAAAATTCTTTTTACCGACTTGGACGGCACCCTGCTAAACAGCCAAAAGCAGATTGACTGCTATACGAGAGAGGTTCTCGCCGCATGGGCCGCGGCGGGCCATAAGCTGGTTTTGTGCTCCGGCAGGGATATTAACAGTGTTTCCGACGTAAAAAAAGACTTACAGCTTGACCTTCCCGGCATGTACCTGATTGGCTACAACGGCGGGCAAATTTATGACTGTGAAAAAAAAGAAACGATTTACCGTATTACCCTAACCCTCGCCCAGACCCGCCATCTTCTTGCGGAGGCGGAAAGGCAGGGCGTTCACCTCCACACTTACTCGGACACCCATATCCTTGCGCCTAAAATGGACGAGGAAATGCGCTACTATCAACATGCGATTAAAACGCCTCTTACCATCTGTGAAAATTTAGGAGATACCTTGACGCAGGAACCCTGCAAATGCCTTGCCATAGAATTAAAAGATTTTGAAAAATTGGAAAACTTCCGGCTCTCCCTTCTTTCGTGGGCGGAGCGCGAGGAAATTTCCATGGTATATTCCAGCCCTTACTATCTGGAATTTATTCCAGCCGCGTCAGGAAAAGGCGCAGCCGTAAAAACCCTCTGCAAAATACTGGACATTCCCCCCCACCTTTCACTGGCCGCCGGGGACGCCCAAAACGACATGTCCATGATTGAAGCCGCCGGAATCGGAATCGCCATGATAAACGGCAGCGAGGACGTGAAATTTGCCGCAACTCTTGTCACGGCCTACGACAACGACAACGACGGCCTTGCCCACGCGCTGATTGATTTTATTTGACTTTTGCGGGTGTATGCGAACTGGGTTTTGCCCGTCCTAGCATATGCAAGCTGACCTTTTCGTCTTTCTGACTTTTGCCAGCATATGCGCAAACCGTTTTTTTGCTCTTGTCATATGCTGAACACATATGCAGACTGGGTTTGCCCGTTTCTGCACTTGCAAGTTTTGCCTTTTCGTTTTTGTTATATGCTGCGCACACTTGCAAATTTTGCTTTTCGTTTTTGCCCTATCCTGCGCGCACTTACAAGCTTGTCTCTCCCCTCAGCGCACATGCGCCTTGGGGTCCGGATCCTCAAATTCAAACACGCACCGCTCGTAAGCGTTAATTACATGAGTGTCCAAGTATTTATCATACCGCTTATGGCCTCTCCCATAGGACATATGCACGTGCCCATGTAAAAAATATTTCGGCTTGTACTTTTCCATCAAGGTCTTAAACACCTGAAACCCCTGATGGGGCAAATCCCTCCCGTCGTTCAACTGATAGGCCGGCGCGTGGGTCACCAAAATGTCAAATCCCCGGTTTCGGAAGAGCTTAAACTTTAACTTGGCTACCCGCTTGCGCATCTGCCATTCCGTGTACTGATGGGGCCCCGGCTTATAGCGCATGGAGCCGCCCAGCCCCAAAATCCGCACCCCGTCGTGGACATAAATTTCATCTTCTATGCAGATACAGCCTTCCGGCGGGATATCTTCATATTTTCCATCGTGATTTCCGTGGACGTACAATACCGGCACCGAGGACAAGGTCACCAGAAAAGAAAGGTAATGAGGGTTTAAATCTCCGCAGGAAATAATCAGGTCAATCCCTTCCAGCTTGCTCTTCTCAAAATAATCCCACAGATATTTAGATTCCTCGTCCGCGATTGCCAGTATCTTCATATGTAAACTAACCTTCCTTTTTTACCACGCCCTGCTGCTTGATAACCGGCTCGGCCTGTTCCTTCAGCTCTTCCAGCTTTGGAATCGCTCCGATTACGTTTTCCGCCAGCCAATCCATCGTCATAATCTCCTCCGGCGAAAGCCGTCTATTCGGGTCGTCCGAGACAACCCCGGTCTGGGAGTACAAAATGCCGGAAAAAGGATTGAACATATCCGAACAGATTGTCGCGCGCAAAAGCTCCACCAGACGCTTCGTCCCAATGGGCAGACGCTGGGAGCACGCCACGTCGATAACCCCCGACGACATTCCCCACCAGTAATTGATTGCCTTGGTAACCGCCGGATTATCGTCATATTTCCACTTTCCGTCCACAATCGTGCGAATCAGCTGCTCGTAAAATTTACCCCAATGGTACAGCGGCATGGCAAGATTCCTTGGATTTTCCCCTTCCATATGATAAAGCCCAAAAAAGCGGGAAGGCTCCTCAGGAATCAGCATATCTTTTCCCGAAATACAGGAAGGCCCTATCTCCCGAATTCTCTCGTCGATGGCCGCTTCCTTTTTCGTGGACCACTCCAAATAAACCTCGGCTCTGGGATTAATCATTTTTGCCCCAAGGGCAAAAGCGTTGATATTGGCAATCGTGCCGTAAATAGGATAATCCGCAATATAGGCCAAGCGGTTGTTCTCCGACATAGCCCCCGCAATGGCTCCCATCAAAAATTTTGCCTCATGCATCCGCGAGTAATAAGTGCGGATATATCGGTGGGAAGTATTTAAAGAGCAGCTCATAATCCTGATTTCCGGGTTGGCAATGGCCGCTTTCACGCTGGCCTGCACAAAAGCCGGCGTCGTGGTGAAAATTAAGTTGCAGCCTGCGCTCACCGCCTCCGCAATTAAAGCGTCCGCATTTTCCTGCGTCCCGTTTTCATAGCAGACGGTGCTTATTTCATCGGAAAAGGTCTGCTCTAAATAAAGCCTTCCAAGCTCATGGGCATAAGTCCACGCGGAAGTTCCCGGCGTTTTTTCATAAATAAACGCCACCTTAAGCTTTGAGGCGGTCACAGGATGCAAAATGCTGCTGAGCAGCGGCTTCTTTTCATGGCTGGGGGCCATCTTAAGCTCGATTTCATCATCCTCCTGAAGAAGCTCAAACTCCTCCCAGCTCTTTGCAATCAACTCCTTTAATTCGTTGGTTGTCTTTTCGTCGATGGCGTCGTATCCGTACAAGGTGATAAACGCAAGAAACGCGTCCCCCGGCGTGATTTTCAGCCTGCCGCCGCCCTTTGCCTGATACTCCGCGTTAAATCTGGTATAAATGGCGCTGAACCTTAAAAGCTCGTCGCTGGTCCACATCTCGTCGGGCTTTTTGCCCACCGCTTCCTGAAGCTTTGCAAAGCTTCCCAATTGTGAAAACCAGATATAATTAATTGGCGCGGATTGATAAAACTTTAAAAATTCATAGTAGATTTTATTTTCCTTCTCCTCCGACCGCTTGGGAAGAATCCTAATCACCTCGCCAGGAATAGACACCGCCCCGAAAAACTTCATGACGCTGACCCTCTTATTCCCTTCCTCCACATAAAATTTGTTCATATATTCATAGGCCTTGATTGGATCCCGAATTCCTTCTTCCATATGGCTGTTGCTCAAATTCATCCATTTGCTGGCAAATTCGGATTCCTCCCTCAAAATCGGCATAAAATTCCCCGCAAAGGAATTACTCCGCCCTACCGTCTTTGTCCCCACAATCTGGTCTGCGGGAATCTGTACCAAGCCGATAGGAATTTCCGTATACGAGCCCTTCTCCGGCATAATATCGTCTAAAACCTGCAAAGTCGGTTTTTCTCCCCGGAGCATTCTGGCCTGATAGTCTTTCTTTCCCATTCTATAAGCTTTTCCATATTCTTCTCTTCCCATACGCACCTCCGTGTTGAAAGCAAGTTCCTGTTTGCGGTTTTAGCCTATCACGATTTAATGGAAAAAACAACTTGAAACTTGCACAAGAAAAATACGCGAAGAGGCTTTTCTTGTGCAAGTTTCTACATTCTCATCAATATATCTGCATTGCCTTAAATTCTACAATTCCCCCCTCGACAACCACCTTATTATTTTTTATGCAATCGCTCAAATCACCCTCCCCGCCAAACACACCGCAAACCCGCAAATCCACGCAATCCCACACTGTAACAGCACAATCCCGCAGGCCCACTTGGCGCCAAGCTCCCTTTTAATAGAAGCAATGGCCGCGACGCAGGGGGTATATAAAAGGCAAAACACCAGCAGGGCCGCCGCTGCAGCGGGCGAAAGAACCTGCGTAAGTTCCGCTTCCCCAAACAAAATCGTCAAGGTGGACACCACGCTTTCCTTTGCCATAAAACCCGAAATTAACGCCGTAGATATCCGCCAGTCCCCGAAGCCAAGGGGCTTAAAAATCGGCGCAATCACTCCTGCGGCCAGCGCAAGAATACTGTCCTTAGAATCCGTCACCATATTCAGCCGTAAATCAAAGGTCTGCAAAAACCATATGACAATCGTCGCCATCAAAATAATTGTAAAAGCCCTTTGAAGAAAATCCCTCGCCTTATCCCACAAAAGCAGCGCGACGTTTTTGGCCCCCGGCATACGGTAGTTGGGAAGCTCCATCACAAAAGGCACCGCCTCGCCCTTAAACACCGTCTTTTTGGATAACAAGGCGGTGACAATTCCAACCGCAATCCCCGTAAAATACAGCAAAACCATAATCAGCCCGCTGTATTTTGGGAAAAAGGCCGCCGTAAAAAATCCGTAAATGGGGAGCTTGGCCGTGCAGCTCATAAAAGGTATCAGCAAAATAGTGAGCTTTCTGTCTCTCTCCGACGGAAGGGTCCGGCTGGACATAACTCCCGGAACAGAACAGCCGAATCCAACCAGCATAGGGACAATGCTCCGCCCTGAAAGCCCTATCCTGCGAAGCAGCTTATCCATGACAAAGGCCACCCGCGCCATATATCCGGTATCCTCCAGCAGCGAAAGGAAGAAAAACAAAATCACAATAATCGGCAGAAAACTGAGCACGCTTCCCACGCCGCTCATAATTCCGTCCACCACAAGGGAACGCAAAGCCGCATTTACATGGGCTGCCTCCAGCCACCCGGCAATCGTCCCCGTTATGGCGTCTATCCCTATCTCCAAAGCCTCCTGAAGCCACAGCCCAAGCACGTTGAAGGTGAGCCAAAAAATAACGGCGATAATTCCCACAAAGGCCGGAATGGCGGTATATTTTCCCGTCAGCACCTTATCGATGGCCTTGCTCCTTATGCTTTCTTTGCTTTCCTTAGGCTTTACCACGCACTGTCCCACTAAATTTTTGATAAATGAAAATCGCATGTCGGCGATTGCCGCCGCCCGGTCAAGGCCCCGCTCCTGCTCCATCTGGCGGATAATCTGCTCAAGCACCTGCTTTTCCGCCTCCGTGAGCCTCAGGGCCGCCAGCACTCTTTCGTCCCCCTCCGTCAGCTTGGTAGCCGCAAACCGAACGGGAATTTCGGCCTCCGCCGCCCGCTTTTCAATCAAATGCATCACCGCGTGAAGGCATCTATGCACCGCTCCCCCGTGCTCCTGCGCGTCGCAGAAATCCTTTCTCCCCGGCGTTTCCTGAAATCGGGCAACGTGAACCGCATGATTGACGAGCTCCTCTATCCCCTCATTTTTCGCCGCCGAAATGGGCACCACGGGAAGGCCCAGCATTTCTTCCATGGCATTAATATAGACGGAACCGCCGTTTCCCCGCACCTCGTCCATCATATTCAGCGCCAGCACCATGGGAACGTCAAGCTCCATAAGCTGCATCGTTAAATACAGATTCCGCTCTATGTTGGTGGCGTCCACAATATTAATAATCCCCTTGGGCTTTTCCCCTAAAATAAACTGTCTGGAAACAATCTCCTCGCTGGAATAAGGGGAAAGAGAGTAAATTCCCGGCAAATCCGTTACCAGCGTATCCGCCTTTCCCCTGATAACGCCGCTTTTTCTGTCCACGGTCACGCCGGGAAAGTTGCCCACATGCTGGTTAGAGCCTGTCAATTGGTTAAACAACGTCGTCTTGCCGCAGTTTTGATTCCCCGCAAGAGCAAAGGTCAGCACCTGCCCGTCGTTTACCGGCACTGCGCCGGATTCCCTGCCGTTTTTCTTGTGCTCGCCATATTCGCCATAGCCGGGGTGGGTTTTCCGGTTCACATATCCGTGCCTATCCGCCTGCGGCGTTTTTGCCGCCTCCGCCTGATGTATTTGAATCTTCGCGGCATCGGCCAGCCGCAGCGTCAGCTCGTACCCGTGAATCCGAAGCTCCATAGGGTCGCCCATGGGCGCAAGCTTAATCAGCGTCACCTCCGCCCCCGGTATCACGCCCATATCCAGAAAATGCTGGCGTAAATCTCCTTTTCCTCCCACTGCATCTATCACAGCCGTTTGGCCCGTCTTTAGTTTATCTAACGTCATTTGTTTTACCTCTTCCGCGCCTTTTCCAGCACCTCCATCACCTCAAGGGTCCTGTCAAGCCGCCTATAACATTCCTCGTAGTCGTTTCTTTGCACCAGCTCCGTCATTTTCTGAATCTCAATCAGCCATTGCTTTCCTTCCTGCACGTTATAATAGGCCTTTCCCGCCTTTGTCTCCACTGAAAATCCCGCGCAGGAATTGCTGGGGGAGGCCACGTGGATACGCCCTTTATCCCCCAATATATCGATAGAGCTTTCGCTCCACGTATCCTTTGCCCCTGTACACTGGCAAAGGAAATCAGGGTATTTCATAATCAATATCCCGCTGGTGTCCACGCCGTTTTCATGCCTGTTGGGAAAATAAAATACGTCCTCCGGCTTTCCAAACAAACCCACCGCAAAGTAAATGTTGTATATGTTAATGTCCATCAACGCTCCCCCGGCAAATGCAGGGTTGAAAACATTGGGCGTTTCCCCGGCCATCAGCAAATCATACCGGCTGGAATACTGGCAAAAGGTGCATAGTACCAGCTTCAGCTTTCCAATCTCCCCAATTTTTTCGCCAATCAGCTCATAGTTGGGCAGATACATAGTAGTGATTCCCTCCAGCAGAAAAAGCCGCTTTTCTCTGGCAAGCTCCGACAGCTCCTTTGCCTCCCTATAGGTAACCGTAAAGGGCTTTTCGCATATCACATTTTTTCCACAAATAAGAGCCCTTTTTGCCTGCTCATAGTGAAGGCTGTTTGGAGACGCGATATAAATAAAATCCAGTTCCTCGTCCCGATACATTTCCGCCAAATCCGTATAAACCCTGTAAACCCCAAATTTATCGGCCAGCACGCGGCCCGTCTCCTCCCTGCGGGAATACACCGCCCCGCACTCGATACCTTCCGTTTGGCTGACCGCTTCCAGTATTTCGTTTACAATCATTCCCGTTCCAATGGTTCCGATTTTCATAGCTCTCCTCCATTTTTCCTGCCCCACAGACAAAAACGCCCTGCCGTGCAGGACGTCGTCACACGTTTTTATATGATTTTTCCCCTTTGCTAAGCGCCCGTTCCAGCGCGTCCCTGCCTGCGGCGCGTGAATCCTTCACCTCCGCCAGCATCGCCTGATAAAACGCCTCCGCCCCGCGCCTTTTCTTTTCCGCCAAAGCCCTGCCCGTTTTTGTGTAAAAATTGTCGTACAGCTTTTTCAGCTTAAAATGATATTCGTGAAAAAAGGAGGGCGGCTCGTCCCCGCTTCCGTCAAACACAGTTCCGTTCTCACCCACCGTATACAAGGGCTCGCCCACTAATGCCTTGTACATGATGGTGCGGGCAATCCCCATGGCCCCCGCCGCATCCAGCTTATCCGCATCAAACAAAATTTTTGCCTCGATGCTCTCCGGCGGATTTCCCGAGCGGTATCTGTGGGTTAAAATGCAGTCCCGCACATGGGCGGCTTTTTCCCTGTCCCATCTATTAGCGGTCAAAAAGTCGAAAGCCTTTTGGCTTCCCACCTGCGCATGACACAGCGACGGATTTTCATATTGTTCTTTTCTTCCAATATCATGCAAAAGGCAGGCCGCAATCAACACTTCGTAATCCACCTGTTTTTCGCCGCCCGCAATGGCGAGGGCATTATACAACACCCTGTACACATGCTCCTTGTCGTGGGCGCTGTCCTGCATACAAAGCTGCATGTGCCTTTCCATCATTTGATAACAATTCCTATCCATCTCTATCCCTTAAGGCCTCTCGCCTGCCTGTCCATATCCTCCACCACGATATCGTAAATCTCGCCCAGCGTGGAGCAGTACTCCAACACCTGCCACGGCTCGTTGGTGTGAAAATGAATCTTAATCAATTCCTCGTCGCCCACTGCCAGCAGGCAGTCCCCCTTAAAGTGCTCGGTAAAGTATTCGGAAATTGCATCCTCATCCAAATCCTCCCCCTCAATTAAAAGCTGCGTGTCATACCTAAATTCCAGCATTTTCCGTCTCCTTTCTTCATTATCTTTGCAAATTCCTTCATTTATAATATAAATTTATCTTTTATGAAAATTTGTCTTTCATGCAAAACTCATTCTCCACGAAAATTTATTTCTCACGAAAACTCATTTTTTTCCAAAATCTATCTTCCCCGAAAAATATATCTTTTACCGCATCCTTCTCTTAAAAAATTTTCTTCCATATACTTCCGGGTTTTTTTCAATGCCTCCACCGTTTTGGTTTCCAGCACTACCCTTGCTCCCGCCTTCTCCGCCATTTCAAGACGCTGCCGCAAATCAATTTCACCGTCGCCAAAGGCCAGATGGCACCGTTTTCCCAATCCGTCGTGGGCGTGCATATGAATCAATCTGTCAACATGCTTTTCATAAAAAGGCATATCCCTATTTCCCGCCGCGTGGCTGTGCCCGATGTCCAGCGTCAGGCCAAAGCAGGGACTTTCAAGAAGAAGCTCCACCGCCTTTTGCTCATAGGGCTGAAAACCGTCGGTATTTTCCACCCCAATCCTGATATCCGCGCTCCCAATTACCGCCTCGCACTCCTCCCTAAACCGCAGCAGATTGTCATAATAAAAATCACTGTACTCCTCAAACAAAAACCGCTTTCTGTCGGGCAGCGTGATATAAATCCCCTTCGCCAGATGCATATTGATAATCGGAGCCCCTATCTTTTTCCCAAGCGCAATGCTTTCCAGCGCGGTTTCCAGATAAGCCCGCCGCACCTTCGAGTTAAAATCGCAGAAATTTATGCTCTCCTCAAGGTGCAGGGTATAATAAATATTTTCCCTCTCCCGCGCCTCATTTAACATATCTACCTGAAAATTTTCAAGCTGGCACTGCGGAAAATTCATATTCCACTCGATAAACTGCAGCCCCAAGCTTTTGCAAAGGCGGATACATTCCTCCTGCGAGCTTGTTTCTATTAAAAAGGGCATCCCGAAATCCATGTGATTTGTCTCCTTGTACTGCAAGCCGCCTTTGGCCCTTTGACTTTCCTTGTCCTGTATTATATCAAGCCCCGCCTATTCTGTAAATATCGAATATCGCAAGCCGCACTTGCTCATGCCACAGATTACGCCCCGCTAAACGTCACAAGCCGCACCCCACTCATGCACAGATTGAACACCACTCATATCACAGCTTGCACCCCGCTGATTGCCCGCAGAAACAAAAAGCCGGAAATATCAAAAATCACATTCCCGGCCCTTCTCCTTTTACCATCTGAAATTTTAAAAAAATCGCCTTATCAAGCCCGCAAGCTTACGGTTATTACAGTATCACATCCGCCGATTTGGACGTCAGCACTACCACCTCCACATAGGCCCGCACCGTTTCCTCCACCATCTTCCAGTCATACTCCTGCACAGGAAAAATGCTTTCCTTGCGCAAAACCTCCTTTACGGGAAGGGCAACCCCGGTATTCCACTTGGAATTAAAGGGAACCACTTTCACCTGAACCGTATCGAGGGCGTTGGCAATGGTATCGTTCACCATAGCTTTGTAGCTTTCCACGGCCCGCTCGTCCCCGCCGCCGTGGGAAATAATTCCCGCCAGCCTGCCGCAAAGCTCCGACTGATAGCTGTTGTCTTTCCACCAATGCAGAAAGGTAATCTGCTCCATCTTTTCAAGCAGCATACACAGCTTTGCCGGAATAGGCGCGTAATGGGGAGCCACAAAAAAATGGTAATCCGCCGCCGCCATTTCCTCGTAAATCCGATTGAAAATCTTGTCCCTGCAGCAGCGTTTTTCCGCATAACATCTGCCGCACCCCGTACAGGGCGTAAGTTCCGCCTTCCGCAAATCCAAAATCCTACAGGAAATCCCTTTCTCTGCAAAAACATTCGCCACTATTTTGCTGATACGGTAAGAGGTGCTCTGCTCCCTGCTATGGGTAATGTTGGACGCCGATATGCATATTGCTTTTTTTCCCTCCATTTTCTTTTGTCCCCTCACATTTTTATCTTCTTTTTCTTTGCAAACAATGAGACAACGTCAAGTCAAAGGTCCTGCGGCAAATTGACAAAGCAACAAATTCGCTCTTCGCCAATATCAATCCTATCAATATCCCAGCCCTCTGTCGATAACCGTGCCGTCTAAAGCGTTGATGGTGATTTTGCTCCAATAGGATTCTTCCTTCTCATAGGGCTCCTCCATATCAGGATAATAAATCGTTTCATCGCCAAAAAAGTCCCACACCGGAACCATCTCGCCTTCCGCTTCGCTCCCTTTTTCCCTTACGCGCATATAGCCCAGCCGCACCTCGTCGATTGCCAGCTCCACCTTGACGTCGGATTCCGCATAAAAATCCTCGTACTTTTTCACCAGCATCTCTTCAAAAATCCCCTGAATCTCAGAAAAGGGGAGGAGAAATCGATACTCGTCGGATATTTTTTCAATCTGATAAGGATTGCTCCACTTAAACTCCTCAAGGCCTTCCCCTGTATAAACCAGTTCAAGCTGCTCATAGGGCCAAGTCGCGCTCTCGTCGTCCACCGTCGTCCCCATCTCGCTGGTGTAGGTGACCGGTATGCCGTCCAAAAGCCTTGTGAGATAAACCGCGTATCCCACCTCTTTTACGCTGGATTCACCGTTTATCTCATTAATGGAAAGGGACGTGAGATATTCCCCGCCGGCAATTGCAAAATCCTCAAAGCCCATGGCCGCTGCCGCCTCCATAGCTTTTTCCTCCGCCTCCTCGGCGGTAATCCCCGCCCCTTTAGCTTCCTCACTGTCGGCGTCAAATGCAAAGCCTCCATGTCCGTCCCTTTCTATCAGGAAATTAACCCATCTCCAGCCCTCCTCCCAATAATTGTCAAGAGATATAAAAAAATCTGTTCCCTCCACTGTAGCTGTGCCCATGAGAGAATTGTCCCCCATGTTTTCGGCGTTTTCCTCATAGACAACCACCGCGGGCACTTCTTTTACGTACACTGTCTCAGGCGCATTTTCCCTTAAAACCGTCCACTCGTCAATGGTTTCCTCATAGCTTTTCCCCTTTGTCTCGTCGTATGTCTTTACCTCTCCGCCTTCCGCCTTCGCCGTCTTTTGCTGCGCTTTCAGCTTTGCAATCTTTGCGTCAATCTCGTCTGCCGTAAATCCATTGGAAGCTCCCATCTGCTCCCAATCTCTCTCCCAAAGCCCAGAACCGTCTAGGAGAACCTGACTTACCCTGTCGTAGTCCTCCTGATTGAATACCCTTCCAACCACTTTATAGTCCTTGAATCCTTCTCCTTCGGGAATCACCACGGAAGCGTCCGCCTTGACGCTGACCTTTTCGCTGCCCCCTTCCCACGTATAATGCTCCGGCGATTGTATTTGCTCCGCAATTGAGCCTGCGGCTGCCGTTTCCCCTGTTTCTTCCATCTCGGCGTCCGTATCCTCTCCAGCCTCCCCGGTCTCCTCTTCTTTTGGCACTACAATTTCCTCCTCCGTCTGGGAGCTGTTCTGGCAGCCGGTTATCAGCAGCGACGACATAAGCCCAAACGCGCAAACCGCCGCTATTTTCCTTGCTTTCATTTTCTTTCCTCCTCCTTTGAATTCCGCGTTTTTCCTGCGCGTATCAAAAGAATACCTCTCCGCCCTGTAAAAGATATACAGCAAAATGTAAAAATTATGTAAACATGAAAACCTCCCAATATTATCCTTCTGTAAATATGATTCCTCTGCAAATATTATCTCTCCGCAAAAGTAATAGACGCTTTCGTCCCACGGCCCACCGCGCTTTCTATGGAAAGCTCCGCCCCATGCAGGCGGGCAATCTCGCTGCAAAGGGCCAGCCCAAGTCCGCACCCTCCGGCCTTCCTGCTTCTGGCCTTGTCCACCATGTAAAAAGCCTCCGTCACTCTGGCAATTTCATTTTCCGGTATGCCGCAGCCTTTATCTTCCACCGTAATCCGGCCCTCCTCCGCTTTAAGCCAAATCGACGAACCCTCCCCGCTTGCCTTTGCGGCGTTGTCTATCAGGTTTACCAAGAGGCTTTCAAATAAATCCTTATCCACCCGTCTGCTTCCCATGCGGCAGGAAGAAATCAGCGCGATATTTCTCTGCTTTAAGTGATGCTCCTCCAGCCTTTCCACCCGCTCAAACAATTCCTTTATAGGCGTTTCTTCCATATAAATACTGTCGTTGTCGTACAATCCCATAAGGCTCATGAGCTTGCTGCTAAGACGCTCCAAACGGCCGCACTCGTCCCTGATATGCCACAGGGCACGCTCTTGCTGCTCCTTTTTCAGCTTTACATGAAGAAGCGTATCCGAATAGCCGATAATAGAGGTCATGGGAGTTTTCAGCTCGTGGGTAAGGCTTCCCAGCATCTGCCTGCGTCGCTCGGACACCATGGAAAGCTCCGTCACCTGATTTTCAATCCTATCCGCCATGCCGTTAAAGGCCTTTGCCATGGCTCCAATCTCGTCCTTCGTCCGCACATTCGCCCGCCGCTTCAGCTCTCCTTCGCTGATATCCTGCGCCGCGCTCTGCAACTCCTTAAGGGGGCGCAGCATCCTGCTTGTAAGCAGAAACACCAGCAGCATGGCGCAAACCGCCGCCCCTGCCATTATCAGCAGACCAAAGACAATCTGTCCGTTCATATCCTCGTACAAGTCCGAGATATCCTGAACCAGAAGCAGACAGTAATTTTCATTTCCGGCGGAGGGAATTTTCATTCCGGCAATTAAGGTGTACTTTTTTTCTCTCTTTTGTATGATGCTGTAGCCCTCAGGACGGTTCCATCTCTCGTCGCCGGGATTTACTAATTCAAAAGGCGTTAGGTTGCAGAGCGTCTTGTTTCCTTCCGTTAAAATATACTTTTCCGCCCCGTATTTTTTCAAAAGATAATTAATGTAAGCGTTTCTCGTGGCCTCCCCGTGACCCTCTAAGGGGCCGTACTCCAGCTCCCTTGAAAGGGCGTAGGCCGTGGAATGAAGCTGCACCCTGCCGCTTTCCATGGTTTTTTCCTGATTATATTGAACCGACCTGTAAATCACCGCCGCGCCGGAGGCCACCGTGGCCGCCGATAACACCGCCACCGTAGCCAGCGACAATTTTTTCCAAAGCTTCATTTACTGCAAATCCTCCAAACGATATCCCGTCTTGGAAATGGTGCGAATCACGTCATAAAAATCCAGCTTCTTGCGGAGCTGTCCGATATGTACGTCCACCGTCCTAGTCTCCCCCATGTAATCGACGCCCCAAATGCGGTTTAAGAGCTCTTCCCTTGAAAAAGCCACGTTTTTGCTTCCCGCCAGCGTCACTAAAAGCTCGTATTCCATGGGCTTTAGGGATACCCGCGCTCCGCCCTTCGTCACGCTGTGCTGTTTTAAGTCAATCACCACGTCGCGAATCTGTATTTTTTCCCTGCCCCGCCCGGTTCTCTTTAACACCTTTTCCATTCGGACTAAAAGCTCTAATACCTCAAAGGGCTTGACGATGTAATCCTCCGCCCCGGATTTTAGGCCGTGTACCTTGGAAAGCACATCGTCCTTTGCAGTCAGATAAATCACGGGGATGTTTTTCGCCTGTAAATCCTCCATCAGCGCAAACCCGTCTTTTCCGGGAAGCATCACGTCCACCAAAGCAAGGGCAATCTCCCCGCTGTTTTGCGCTCTCTGCAATACCGTTTCTCCAGCGACCTTACTCTGCGCCTCCTGCACTGACTTTCCGCCGGAAGCTGTGCTTCGCGCCTCCTGCTCCGACTTTCCGCCGGAAGCTGTGCTTCGGCTCCCGCCATGTTCCGGCAAGCCTCTGATAAACCGCTCCGCCGCAAGCCCGTCCATAATCGGTATCGCCTCGTAGCCCGCCGCCTCCAAATTCATGCAAATCAGCTCCGAAATGGAGCTGTCGTCCTCTATTACCAGTATTTTTGTTTTCATAAGGTTCCTCATTCTATAGGGCAGCAGCCCTTCTTCATCTTCAAAGGGCAGTAAGCCTCGCACCTGCCGTCAACACGCAAGCATGATTTTAACTCGTTGCTTGCAGAAATCAAATACGCACAAAAGCATATCCACATATCTCTCTTTCCGCCTGCCCGCTTTTCCTCCTGCAAAAACCAGCCACAAGCCTTGGCAAATTTTTCGCGCTATTCCCTCTGTTTACCTATCCTACCACAAAAAACTTTGAAAAAAATCATCAAATTGTAAACATTTTATAACCGTTCAGCCACGCCATTCATAAGCCGAATATACGCTTTGTCCTTATTTATCATAAATTGGCTGGCAGCTTATTTTATGCCATTTATCCGCCCATAAAAAGAATCTGTAAATTTCCAGTTGCAGAGAAAAAGCGGTTGTGTGATAATGAAAGTTAGACAAAAGATATCAAACGAGGTTTTTATATATGAGCAATAAGCAACACTGGAGCAATCTAGGGGAACAGTTTAAAAGCACTTTGGCTGACGCGCTCCAAAGCGGAGATTTTACCCAATTGAACGATTTAGTGACCGACACCGTTGTCAGTACCTTGAACGAAGTGGGAATCAATTTCATGTCGGGAAGCGGCGCTTCTTCGCGGGAAGATAAAAATGCCTTTGACGAAGATTTTGTGGAAAAGGAACATGAGCCGTCCACCCCGCAGGAAAAGGAGCGGCTGCGCCAGCAAAAGCTTCAGCAGGACTGGCAAAAGCAAGTGCAGCGCAGACAGAAGGAACACCTTCGCCGCAGTGAAGAACTGCTTCGCCAACAGCAGGAAGCCCTCCGCCGCGGTCAGGAACAGGTGCGGCGGCAGGCCCAGTCTCTCCAGCGCAGGCAAAGCCAGCTTAAGACAAAGCTTTCCGATATTTCTCTCTCAAAATTTAAAAGGGTGGGAAACGTCTCAAATGTTCTCTATCAAGTATTCGGCGGCATTGGAATGGGCGTCACTTTCTTTGTAACGCTGGGCCGGATTATCCTGTTTGACCGAACCACCCCGGCAGGCTGGGTTTTCAATCTGCTTTTTCTGGCGTTTTTCGGCGGAATGGTCCGCCTTGGAACCAGTCAGGGGAAACGGTTAAAGCGCGCCGGACGCTATATGCAGCTTTGCGGGGAAAAAATGTACGGTGAAATCGAGCAGCTTGCGGACAGCATTGGGAAGAGTACCCGCTATGTGATTAAGGATTTACAGAAAATGCTGCGTCTCGGTATATTTCCGGAAGGGCACCTAGATACCCGCAGAACCTACTTTATGCTCAGCGACGCCGTGTACAAGCAGTACTTAGACGCGGAGGAAGGCCGCAAAATCAGGGAGCGGCAGACAGGCGGGCAGGAAGCTCCTCAAAAAATAGAACAGACGGCCGGGAAAACGGAACAGACGCAGGGGAAAGAAGCCGCTTCCGATGAATCAGCCGCCTCTCAGGAATCCGAATTAAACGCTATGGTAAACGAAGGCATGGAGTGTATCCGCAAGCTGCGGGATTTAAACGATAAAATTCCCGGCGAGGTCATTTCGGCCAAGCTGTTCCGGCTGGAATCCCTTTTAAAAGAAATTTTTGAGAGCGTTAGGGAACACCCTGAACAGATGCACCGGATGCACAAGCTGATGAATTACTATCTCCCCACCACCTTAAAGCTGGTGGAAACCTATGAAGAGTTTGACAGAATCAGCTCGCCGGGCGCGGAAATCCTCTCGGCCAAGGCGGAGATTGAAAACACCCTCGACACCATCAATCAGGCTTTCACGGAACTGCTAAACAATCTGTTTCAGGACGCCGCCTTTGACGCCACTACGGACGCGCAGGTGCTGAAAACCATGCTTGCCAGAGAGGGCCTGACAAATGAGATGGAGCTTGCCGCGGAACGGCAAAGTACTTAAAGCAGCAAAAATATTTATCATATTGAAAAATGCTGAACTTATCGAAAAATACTTAAAATATCGAAAAACACTTGTACTAGAATTGTAATATGGAGGAACGTAAAAATGAGCAGCAATCTTGACGAAATGTTAAACGAAGCCCCAACCCTAACCCTTACCCCTTTTTCCGAGGTGGTTGAGACAAAAAGTGAATTGCAGCCAAAGGAGGAGGCCCCAAAGATTCCCGAAGTAGTTCTTACCCCTCAGGAGCAAAAAATGGTGGACGACTTTGCCGCCCAGATTGACATTACCAACACGCAGGCGGTTATGCAGTACGGCGCGGGCAGCCAGAAAAAAATCGCCGATTTTTCCGAAAGCGCGCTAAACAACGTGCGCACCAAGGATATGGGCGAAATCGGCCAAATGCTGACAAGCGTGGTTGCGGAGCTGAAGGATTTTAACGAGGAGGAGGAAAAAGGCTTTCTCGGCCTTTTCAAAAAAAGCTCCAATAAGCTTGAAAATATGAAATTAAAATACAACAAGGCGGAGGCCAACATCAATAAAATTTGTCAGGTCATGGAAAACCATCAGGTCACCTTGCTCAAGGACGCCGCCATGCTGGACAAAATGTACGAGCTGAACTTAGCCTATTTCAAGGAGCTGTCCATGTATATCCTTGCGGGCAAGCAAAAGCTTGAGCAGGCAAGAAGCAGGGAACTCCCGGAACTTCTTAAGAAAGCGGAACAAAGCGGACTGCCGGAGGATACGCAAGCGGCCAACGATTACGCCGCCATGTGCGAGCGTTTTGAGAAAAAAATTTACGATTTGGAGCTCACCAGAACTATCTCCATGCAGATGGCCCCCCAGATTCGCCTAATTCAAAGCAACGACACCGCTATGTCGGAAAAAATACAGTCCACTCTTGTCAACACGATTCCTCTATGGAAAAGCCAGATGGTGATTGCTATCGGTCTCAACCATTCCAGCGAGGCCGCCAGAGCCCAGAAGGAAGTCACCGACATGACGAACGCTCTGCTCAAGAAAAACGCCGAGACCCTAAAGACCGCCACCATCGAAACCGCCAGAGAAAGCGAGCGGGGAATTGTGGACATTGAAACCCTCACGGCCACAAATCAAACCCTCATCAGCACATTAGACGAGGTTTTAAAAATTCAGGAGGATGGACGCGCCAAGAGACGCAGCGCGGAGGCGGAGCTTGGAAGAATTGAAGATGAAATGCGGCAAAAGCTTTTAGCGGTAAGCAGAGCTTCGCGGCAGTAGAAAAAAATAACTATAATAAATTGGAAACGGTAATATAAAAGGAACGCTGACAAGCAGCATACCAAAAGAGAGCGTTTCAAGTTTTATGTAAACTCAAAAAACCGATATAAGATTTGGTGAATAGTTACAAGCGGGCGGACAAAGCCAGTTCCGGCGGAGGGATATCCCTCCGCCGCAATCCTCTACCGTATATTCCTCGTATACCTGCACCCCGGAAACCCGCTGCACCCATAAAAATACCCGTACCGTCCCTTCCGCTTTATCAGCACGCCGCCACATTCAGGGCAGGCGGGCCCTTCCACCTTGGGCGCGGCGGAAAGCAGCTTTCCCATCGCCTCGTAGCATTTCTGGTTCATCACGCAGTCGTTTAACGCCCTGTGAGCCCCCTTTGTCTCTATCTTAAAATAATCCGAAATATCTGTCAGCTTGTGGTGGGAAATCTCCGGGAGACATTTTCTTGCCATAAAAAGCGTGTCCACATAATCGTTGCACAGCTCCTTCCCCAAAGCATTTAAGGCCGCGTCGTAGGCAAAGTTGGTGTCGAAGGTATGAATATTGTGCCCCACTAAAACACTGTCCCCAATAAATTCCATAAACCCGGCGATAGCTATTCCAATATCCGGCGCCTCCGCTACCATTTCGTCGGTGATGCCGTTGACGGCCGTCGCCCCGGCGGGTATATGCCTTCCCGGATTTACCAGCGTAGAATACTCTTCCGCAATTTCATGGCCGCGCACCTTAACCGCCGATATCTCGATAATATCGTCCTGCTCCGGGTTTACCCCCGTGGTCTCCAAATCAAATACAACGTAGTCCTCCAAATAACCGCTCAGTCTTTTTCCTTTGTTTCTTATCTTCATAACGTTCCTTTTCTACTTTTATGTAAACTATACCGCTGTCCGTTCATTGTCCTATATTTGGCGGTCCTTTGTCAAGTATTCCGCAGCAAACAAAAATTTATAATTACTCTTTATACCACAGTGCAACGGCAATTAAATCCATCATAGCGGCATCTCTGGATTTAATTCCATTGAAGATAATCCTATTGTCAAAGTTTCAAGTAAACAAAATAATAATAAATATATTATACTTTTCTTTTTGCTGGAAAATATAAAATTCATGATAGCTTTAAACGATTTGCTCTCCTGCAATGAAACAGCCGATATCGTCGGCGCAAACCCTCCGACGATAAATAATATAGTTCCCGGCACGCTTGAAAACGTTAATATACCATTTTTTATCAACAACGCCAAAACTCCCCAGCTTATCCAGCTTATTGCAAACGTTCTTATTAAATAATTTTTCAATCTTTGATTTTCCATATGCCCCTCTTTAAATTCCGCTTTGCCAGCCTCAAAAATTAAAAAGGTGCAAAGCCTTCAATTATTCCATAAGGCCTTACACCCTGTTACGCTGCTTCTAATTTACTTCTTTATTATTTGCAAGGATATTTTTCTTGCGCATTTTAAGTTTTTCCTTTTCATTTTCATCTTTTTCTCTGTCAATCAATTCATCGACAAAAGATATTAAAGCATTATAAACTTCAAACTGCTGGTCGCTCATTCCCATGCAATCACCTACTTTCATACTGTGGCCTTAGCGTTACATTGTAAGTATACCACAAGCAAAATATAAAGTCTATCCAATTATCAAGACACTTTGCAAAGCATATCAAGATTCTTTGCAAGTTCCCGCAGGCAAAGCCCGCACAAGCAGCCCGCAAAACTCTTTACTTTAAAACTTTAGTATGTTAAAATTTCACTGTATGAATTTATTTTTTCGGAGGTATTTTCACAATGAACAAAAAAATACAGACAGCCTCTGTAGACCACTTGTTTGAAGCGATTTTATGTCTGCAAAATAAAGAAGAATGTTACAGCTTTTTCGAGGATTTATGTACCGTCAACGAGCTGCTTTCCCTCTCTCAGCGATATGAGGTTGCATCCATGCTGAAGGACCACTGTACATACCTTGAAATCGCGGAAAAAACCGGCGCTTCCACCGCCACCATCAGCCGTGTAAACCGTTCCTTAAATTACGGAAACGACGGGTACGATTTGGTATTTGGGCGGCTGGCGGAAAACTAAACCATGCCCCGCGGCAGCCACAAATGTCTGCAGGCAGCCGCTTGGCTTGCTTCCCACGGAAATAAACGGATAGTCCTATGGATTATCCGTTTATATTAATTAACGTCATAGGGTCGATATATTCATCGTTTTCCATAATCTGATAGCCGAGCTCCTGATTATCCTTCCCTATCCGAAAAAGAATATATCCCTTTCCAAGCTCTTCGCCGCTCTTTACGAGGGCGGTTCCCCCGTTTCTGTAAATGGATTGATACCCGTTTCCATGGTCGATGACAACTCTGGTTCCATACGCTTCGTCCACGTCCACGCTTACCACCGTTCCTGTTCCCGTAGTAAATACGTTGAGCCCCGACGAGGCCTCGAAAATCAGCATTGGATTGCCTTCCTCCGCCTCCCTCATGGTCGCGGAGCCGCTTAAAGGGAACCCTTTTGGCAAAGCGTTTTCAATCGCCTCCTGCGTTAAAGCTTCCTCCGCCTCCGTCTTTTTGCTGACGGCTTCGCTCAAAACGGTTACCTTGCTTGAAAGGGTGGAGTTTTCCACCGCCAGCGCCTCGTTTTCATCGGTCAAATCATTGATGGTAACAATCTGCTGAATCAATTCCTCTCTTGTATTTTTAAGGCTGATGGAATCATAGACAAACTTGCAGATAACCGCCACCAGTAAGATAAAAAGAACCGCAACGGCTCCTTCAACCGCCGCCGAATGTATGGTATGCTTTGCTATCGTTCCGTCCTTCTTCTCCGTCACCAGAAGAAGCGCGTACTTCCGTTTTCTTTTGGTCTGTTCATTCATAATTACTTACACCTCCAGTCAATTAACGCCTCCTTGCGCCTTGACGTAATTCATTTTACCATATACCAAAAATTACCGCAACTTGATTTACTATTTCTGGTAATTCCGAACGGTAAAATCATACTTTTTTTGACATTTTGTACAAAGTTGCAGAAACCCCCCCCAAAATTAAAATTATTTCCTTTACTTTTAGAAACAAGTGTGTTATCCTGTCTGTATCGTGTAATTTTTTAGTTACGGAATTCCACGATGTGCAGCACTTATACTACTACTACTTATTTTCTGGAGGTATCATGATGAACAAAGGTACAGTGAAATGGTTTAACAACCAAAAGGGTTACGGTTTCATCTCCGACGAGTCCGGCAATGATGTATTCGTACATTATTCAGGGCTTAACATGGAAGGCTTTAAGTCCCTTGAGGAAGGCGCTTCCGTAGAGTTTGACATCGTAAATGGCGAAAAAGGACCTCAAGCCGTAAACGTAACAAAGTTATAATTGTCCCGACAATTTATAACGCATTAATTCTCTAATACGATATGCTTTTTTTATATAAATGATTTATTTTATTTAGAAATTGCAATATTGTTTTATCGGATTAATTAACTAATGAAAGCTGTGTACGGCGTTTGTACACAGCTTTTTCCAATTTCTATAGTGTCTCAAGCTCTGGGGCAGCCGCTTTGCCGCTACGATACTTAGCGGACTTTTTACCCCTGAGTAAAAATGTTTACCCTCCAACAACAGAAAACACAAGATATGTAACGGATTGGTTCTTTTTTGTAAATTCGATACTGCTATGTTTCAAAAACCGTTCCACGTCAGGATTCAACAGACAAGAAAACTCGGAGAGGATTTGAAGCAGTTCATCCTCCCCAAGTTCTGGGTTCTCATTACCAATATACCGCCGGATATTGATAATCCTATATTTGTTCTTTTCT
>JAMPGS010000053.1 GCA_023663815.1 Clostridium sp. | reverse complement strand
GCGGCCATGAAGGGTATGCTGGATCCGATTTTCGAGGAAAAGGTCATCGGCCATGGAGAGGTAAGACAGATATTCAGGGCTTCCGCGGTGGGAAATATTGCGGGTTCCTATGTGCTTGACGGTGTTTTCCAGCGGGATTGTAAGATTCGTATTACAAGGCCCGGAGAAAAAGAAAACGGCGGCCCTATCTATGAAGGAAAGCTGGCTTCCTTAAAGCGTTTCAAGGATGATGTAAAGGAAGTGAAAGCCGGGTTCGAGTGCGGCCTTGTGTTTGACGGCTTCGACCAGATGCAGGAGCTTGATATTGTGGAGGCATATATTATGGTGGAGGTTCCAAGGTGAGAAAAAACAGCGTAAAAAATACCCGGATTAACGGGGAAGTGCAGAGGGTTTTGGCTGAAATGATACGGGGAGGGCTAAAAGACCCCCGCATCAGCCCTCTTACGTCGGTAGTCTCCGTCGAGGTTGCTCCCGATTTAAAGACCTGCAAGGCTTGGATTAGCGTGTACGGGGATGAAAAGGCCCAGAAGGATACCATCGACGGGCTCAAAAGCGCGGAGGGCTATATCAGGAGAGAGCTTGCGGCCAAAATTAATCTGCGCAACACCCCGGAAATTCAGTTTATCGGCGACCAGTCCATCGAGTACGGGGTGAGAATGTCGAGGCTGATAGACGAGGTGAGCCAGCGGGAAAACAGAGACGAGGGGCAGGAGGAATAGAGGAGCTACGGCAGAGAACAACGGAAACAGAGACATAAGGTAGTGCGTGAAGGTGGAGAGGGTTATGAATATTTGTGAAGAGGCAAAGGGCGCCGTGACCATTGGTGTCAGTGGTCACATAAGGCCCGACGGCGACTGTGTGGGGTCGGCCATGGGACTTTACCTGTATTTAAAAAAGGCATGTCCCGAAGCGACGGTGCAGGTGTTTCTTGAGAAGCCGGCGGATATTTTTTCCTGTATAGAGGGAATTGAGGAAATACATACGGACTTTGCCACGGAGGTGGAAGTCTTTGACTTATTCATTGCGCTTGATACGTCGAAAGACCGTCTTGGGGAGGCGGAAAGTTATTTTGACGGCGCGCGGAAAACAATCAATATCGACCATCACATCAGCAACAAGGGATGCGGCGACGTTAATTATGTGAATCCCAATGCCAGCTCCACAAGCGAGCTGGTCTATGAGGTGATTGGCGATAAGACGCTGCTGGACGAGGAGATTGCAAAGGCGCTTTATATTGGCATTATGCATGATACCGGCGTTTTTCAGTATTCCAATACCTCCCCGGCTACGTTGCGGACGGTTGCGGATTTAATTTCTTTTGGTTTTGATTTTAACAGGCTGATAGACGAGACCTTTTATGAAAAGACCTATATCCAAAATCAAATATTGGGCAGGGCTTTGCTTGAGAGCATTTTGTTTATGAACGGGAAATGCATCGTCAGCATGGTAGATAAGAAAACCATGAATTTTTATCGGGCGGAGCCTCATGATTTGGAGGGGATTGTAAATCAGCTCCGTAATACCAAAGGAGTGGAGTGCGCCATTTTTATGTACCAGACCAACACGCTGGAATATAAGGTCAGCCTGCGCTCTAACGGAAAAGTAGATGTAGCGAAGGTTGTAGCCTTTTTCGGGGGCGGCGGCCATGTGAGGGCGGCAGGCGTGACGATGCCGGGCACTTTCCATGACATTGTCAACAATTTGTCGGGCCATATTGCGGAGCAGCTTCGGAGAAAGGATTGATACGAAAAGCCATGTATCATGGAATGATAAACGTATATAAGGAGGCGGGCTACACCTCCCACGACGTGGTGGCCCGGCTTCGGGGAATCTGCAAACAGAAAAGAATCGGACACACAGGAACCCTTGACCCGGACGCGGTTGGGGTTCTTCCTGTGTGTTTGGGAAATGGGACAAGACTTTGCGACATGGTTCAGGACAGACAAAAAGAGTATGTGGCAAAGTTTCGCCTTGGCGTCACCACGGATACGCAGGACATTTCCGGGACGGTACTGCGGCAGCGGGAGGTAAATGTGGATCCAGAGGAGGTAAGGAATGTAGCCGCTTCCTTTGTGGGAGAGTATTATCAGCTTCCGCCCATGTATTCCGCGCTTAAGGTGGGAGGCAAAAAGCTCTGCGACCTTGCCCGCGCGGGGAAGGAAGTGGAGAGAAAGCCCCGCCCTGTAACGATTTATTCGCTGGAATTTTTAGAGATAAAGCATCCCGATTACACCATAAAGGTAGTCTGCTCCAAGGGCACTTACATTAGAACCTTGTGCCACGATATTGGGGAAATGCTTGGATGCGGCGGGGTGATGACGGGCCTTACCCGTACCAAAGCGGGGGAGTTTGCAATAGAGGACGCCTTAACCTTGGACGAGCTGCAGAAGCTGGCGGATGCCGGGAAGCTTGCCGAAGCCGTGATTCCCGTGGAAAAAATGTTTGCAAGCCTGCCTGCCCTTTGCGTTAAGGAAAGCGCGTTTAAGGCTTTGAAGAACGGGAATCCTATAAGGATTGAGGATGTGGCGGAATTGGAAGAAGGAAAGGCGGAGCGGTTGCAAGATGCCAGAGAGGAAGAAGATGTGGACGGGCAGGAGTTTCGGGTGTACAGTCACAGGCAGATTTTTTATGGCGTTTTTCGATTTGAAAAGGAACGTGGGATATATACGCCGGTGAAAATGTTTTTTCCGGATGTGGAGTGAAGGGCGGTATGGTTGCGCAGAGATGTAGCGGCATAGCAATATAGCAGCATGGCGGTGTGGGAAGTAACAGTGGTGCAGGAGCGGCAGAACAGCACGGCGCAGGAAGCTAATGTCGTGCAACTGTGGAAATGAGGAAATCTATGGAAATTATTCAGGATACAACGGAATTTATGCTGGAATCAAAATCCGCTGTTGCCATTGGGAAATTTGATGGCGTTCATAAAGGACATGCGCGGCTTCTTTCCCATATTCTTGAGCAGAAGGAAAAGGGGATGAGGGCGGTGGTTTTTACCTTCCACCCCTCCGCGACGGTTTTCTTTGGGAAAAAAAATTTGGCAAAAACCATATCCGAGGAGATAACGACCCGGTGGGAGAAGCGGAAACTGTTTGAGAAAATGGGAGTTGATATTTTAATTGAATTCCCCTTAAACGAGCAGACGGCGGCGACGCCTCCTGAAGAATTTGTAAAAAAATATTTGACTGAGCAAATGCGCACGGCTTATCTGGCGGCGGGAGCGGACATTTCTTTTGGCTATAAAGGGCGGGGAAATCAGGAGCTTTTGCTGAAAATGGCGCCGGATTGCGGTTATCAGGTGCGCATCATAGAAAAGCTTTATCATGGGGATAGGGAGATTAGCTCCACCTATGTGCGCGAGGAAGTGGAAAAGGGCGATATGGTTATGGCAAAGGAGCTTTTGGGAAGGTATTACAGCTTTGACGGCCGGGTGGAGGAGGGCAGCAGGCTTGGAAGAAAGCTTGGGATGCCTACCTTAAATCTTTATCCCGAAAAGAAAAAGCTTTTGCCTCCCAAGGGAGTGTATTATTCCAAAGTGATTTTGGAGGATAAGACCTACTGCGGCATCACCAATATCGGGCGAAAGCCCACGGTAAACGACACCGATGCCGTCGATGTGGAGACTTATCTTTACGATTTTAACAGAAATGTTTATGGAAAAGAGATTGTGACGGAATTATTGCAGTTTAAGCGGCCAGAACACAGGTTTGCCGATGTGACGGAGCTGAAAGCGCAGATGGAAAAGGATATCGCGGAGGGGCGGGCGTTCCATGGGCTGTGAAGCAACACTGATTGCAAAGAAAAAATGCGAAGAGGCGGAGCAAGGAGAGGCTGTAAAAAAGCAGAACCAGTTGCAGAGAAAAAATGTAAAGAAACAGAACTAGCCGCAAAAAAGCGGAAAAACATAGAATATAAACGTATGCACATAAAGAGCATAAATATGCAAATACAAAAAGGCGGTGGAGAAATCCATCGCCTTTTTTCATAAAATATCTTATTTTGCGAAAAATGAAAACTGCTTATTTTAATAAGAACAGACATAAAATTTCGCTGTCCATTGTTTACTCAATACAAATTATCACACTTTCGACAAAAATACAACCCCTTTTTTTATTATGTATTTTATATTATGAGGTTTAAAGAAATGCGGGGGCCTGTTTTTATGGAAAATTTGGGCCAAAACCGCAAAAGTAATTTTATGACCGTCAAAAAGAACGTCAAAATGACACCAAAGGAAAGGAGATACGAAAATGCCAAGGAGAGGTAGAAATATTTATAAGAGAAAGGACGGACGCTGGGAGGGGAGGCTGCAAAAGCCCGCCAGTCTGCCGGGAGAGAGGAAGTATCGGTCTTTTTATGGAAAGACCTGTCAGGAGGTGAAGGAAAAAATGGAAGCGGCGAAAGGGGAAATAACCTATGCGGATAGATCCCGTGCCTGCGCCTTCAATATGGACGAGGCGGCGCATATTTGGCTTTCGGATAAAAAAGCCGAATGGAAGGAAAGTACTTATGCGGCTTATCGACAGATTGCGGAAAAGTATATTCTTCCCTATTTTGGAAAGCTGAGCCTGCACAGGATTGACCGCCGGGCGATGGAGGGCTTTATCGTTTATATCCGGGAGAAAGAAGGGCGAAGAATTTCAAACGAATACTTGTGCCGGATCTGCGGCATTGTACAGAGGGTCATGTTCCATATGAAAAGGAAAACCGATGTCTGCTTTAATGTGCCGGACATTCCCTTAACGCGAGGGAAAAGGGCAAAGCAAATGTTCCCTGACGACAGAAGTTTGGCGGTATTGGAAAGTTTTCTTGTCAAAGATATTGAAAATGGGACGAACGCGGGAATTCTTATTGCGCTTTACACAGGAATTCGCATTGGCGAGCTGTGCGCTCTTACATGGGAGTGCATTGACTTGGAGGCAAACCTGATACACGTTCGGGGAAATCTTCAGCGGGTCAAGGATTATGAGAACGGTAAAAATAAAACAAAACTAATTTTACAGAGCCCCAAGACTGCCGACTCCGCAAGGGACATTCCGATTCCTGCAATTCTTATAAATTATTTGGAATTGCAGAAAAAACAGCCTGCGGAGCCCTTTCTTCAGGGACCCAAGGGCGGATGGCTGGATCCAAGAACCCTTCAGTACCGTTTTAAAAGAATATTGGAAAAATGTGATATCCCCTACTTTAACTTTCATATGCTGCGCCATGCTTTTGCTACCCGCTGTATGGAAAAGGGGTTTGACGCAAAAACTTTGAGCGAGATATTAGGACACAGTGATTCCCGGATTACCTTGGGTTTGTATACGCACCCCACCCTGCGTCGGAAAAAGAAGCTGATGGATATGTTGGATTCTTACGCGGAATCAGCCTGCGAGGCGGTAGGTATTGGAAGTGCGGATTTTTAGCCGTCAAAAAAATGGTCTGTACCTTTAAAGCAGAATATTTTGCCGCGCAAAATCAAGGAATATACTATATTTTTCGCAAAATAAGATATTTTACGAAAAATACAAGCGTATTCCTTTTGATTATGTAAATAGTATGGCTGGTTATGGAGAAAAAATACAGACGGAAAAGGCGGAAAAGAAGGAAAAAACGAAATTGGGGAAAAATTGTGTTTTTTCTGGCGGCAACGCTGGTGCTGTCGGTAAGCGCTTTCTTCCTCCTCCGTGAAGCCGGCAGGCGCCGCCTTATGCAGAACGCCTCCTCCGGGGGGCCGGATCTGGTGGCCCTCCCCCTGTGGGAGCCCATACCGGAGGAGGAAGGGGAAATCTGGCAGGAGGATTGGGTAAGGTATCAGGGGAAGACATACGCCTACAATAAGGATATCTTAACGTTCCTTATCATGGGGATTGACAGGGATTCCAAGGCTGCAGCCGTGGCGGAGGGCACAGACGGCGGGCAGGCGGATGCGCTGTTCCTTGCAGTCTTAAACCCGCACCCAAAGGAAATCCAGATTCTTGGGATTAACCGGAACACCATGACGGACATTGAGGTCTATGACGAAAAGGGAGATTTTGTAAAGACGGTGGAAGGCCAGATAGCCACCCAGCACGGTTTCGGCGACGGAGTGGAGGAGAGCTGTAAGTATCAGGTGGACGCGGTCACAAGGCTGATGTACGGCCTGCCCATTCACGGCTACGCCGCCGTCAACATGTCGGCCATCCCGGAGCTGAACGATGCGGTTGGGGGCGTCGATGTGGTGGTCCTTGAGGATCTGACCAAGGCGGACCGCCTCTTAGCGGAGGGGGCCAAGGTGCACCTAGAAGGGAAAAGCGCTTTTTGGTATGTGAAATACCGGGACACCGGGGAGTTCGGCTCGGCGGATAAGCGTCTGGAACGCCAAAAGCAGTACTTAACGGGGTTTATCCAGGCGGCAAAGGCCAAGGCAAAAGAAGATTTATCCATTGTGCTTAAGCTGTACCAGGCGGTGCTACCAATGATGACCACCGACGTCACGGCCGATGAGGCTGTTTATCTGGCGACGCAGGCATTGGACTACCGGATTGGCGGGGACTGCTTCCATATGCTGGAGGGGGAGACCGTCATGGGGGAAGAGTACGAGGAGTTTTATGTAGATGAGGAAGCCCTGTACAGGCTGATTATAGAGGTGTTTTATGAGGAAGTGGAGTAAAAAGAGCCTGCGGAAAGCCCTGCTTGCGGCTGTTGCGCTCGGCCTTATCTTTACCGCAGGCTGTGGGGAGACAGGGGCGGAAGGGCAGGAAGCGGCCGCGGAGGAACAGGACAAGGACGCAGGAACACAGGATAAGGCAGAAGGAAATCAGGACAGCGCCGGAGGGGCGGAAGGGCCGGGACAGCAGGAGGGAGTCTCTGGAGGGCTGGCTGCGGAAGGACAGGACAAAGGCTCAGGAAATCAAGATAAAGCTGCGGCCGCGTATGGAACGGCAGGGCAGCAGGACGGGGCAGAAGGGCCGGATAAGGCTGCGGAAACAGGACAAGTATCCGCTGGGGCCAGCGCAGTCAAGAGCGAATCAGCTGCGGATGCGGAAGTGGACTTTGCCGCGCTGAAGGCGGAGAACCCCGATATTTTCGCATGGCTTTACGTGCCGGGGACGGACATCGACTGCCCGGTGCTCCAGAGCGGCATAGCGGATGATTTTTACGAAAGCCATAACGCCTGCGGGGAGGAAAGCCCGGAAGGGGCAGTATACATAGAGATGGCGAACATGATGGACATGACGGATTTTAACACCGTCCTTCATGGGAAGGCGGAAGGGGGCGGGAGCTTTGGGGAGCTGTACCGGTACGCTGACCCGGATTTTTTTGAGAGGAATGAGAAAATCTACCTGTATCTGGAGGGGAACCTGCTTGTATACGAGATAGTTGCGGCCTGTGAGATGGAAGGGGAGAGCTTAATCCGCAAGTATAACTTTACCACGGCGGCGGGCTGCAATGCGTTTTTGAAAGACCTGTATGCAAGGGAGATCGGGAAGCAGGTAAGGGAAGGCTGGGAGGGCCTAACCTCCAACCACTTCCTGCTCACCCTGACGGCGGAGATGGAGGGGGCGGGAGGGAAGCAGTTTATCGTATCCGCCGCTTTGATAGAGGACGCCGCCGGAACCATTAACAGGGAGATTTTAAAGTAAGGGCATGGCTGGGGATTCTGGAGCCGTAAAGCAGTTTTGCAGCTTAAGCCAGATGACAATTTCTAAGCCGGATGCCAGCCATTAAGCCAGATATATCAGCCGCAGCCATCTGCGGATGCATATATACCACACTCAGGCTGCCCGGAACAACCGGGTAAGAAAGGGGGAAATAGCCTATGAAAAGAATCATCGCACTTGTGCTTGCGGGGATTATGGTGTATTCGCTGCCGGTACTGGCGGCCACCAGCCCGTCCTCAAGCTCAGTGTCCAAGAAAGAGGAAAAGGAAGCCAGCAGCCCGGCGGCGGCTGTCACGGCAACCGTATCCGAATCCTCGTCAGTGCCAGCCTCAGTGGAGGAAGCCGCTGCCGCCAACAACCAGTCGGTGGCAGAGTATGCGAATAACGCAGTGTCTTCCCTTCCGGGGATAGCGAACGTTACGCCCATGGCGCCCGACGTTGTCATGATTAACGGGGCGGCAAGCCGTGCCATCCGGCTGGCGAAGCCGAACAACGCCGTAGTCAGCACAGCGAAGGCCCATGCAGGCAACCTTGGCGGGACGCTTATGAACGTGCTGGTCATCAAGTCCGGCGCGCGTTTCCAGACGGCCCAGATCAACATGCTCTCTATGGGCGTAAGGGCAGGGCAGGACATCAAGGTATACCAGTTAATCGGCGGACAGCCGGTGGAGCTGGAAGTGCTTGAGATCCGGGAAGACCATGTGGTGTTCAACATCACGGAACCCGGCACCATTATGTTTGTTTTATTTTAAATAATTAATCATGCATGATTGATTAACATGTCTTTTTAATTTAGAGAATTGCCAAAACTCCGAGTGTGGTGGTGGGGCTGCTGTCAGATGGCGGCGGCCCCGTCAAAAAAAGGAAGGCTGGATACAGATAGAAAAAGATTAGGCGCAGATAAAAGATAGGATGCAGATAAAAAATCAAACGCAGATAAAAGATAGGGTACAGACAAAAAGAAGATTCGATGCAGATACAAAAAGATAAGATACAGATAAAAAGAAGGCTGGATGCCGGTAAGGAAGACAGGCTGGCAGCCATTCGGGAAAATGGGATGTTCAAAGAAAGCAGGGGATGGAAAAGAATCGTTCACTGGAATAGGGCCCGGAAGCTTTTGTGGCTTGCAGGCATGGCGGCTATGGCGGGATTGTTCCCCATAAAGGTATGGGCAGTCCCGGCAGCCCTTAAGTCCCAGTCCGCGGTGGTCTATGGGAGGGCGGACGGGGAGAGCAGCCCTGTAGGGAACCTGGTGCAGGAAGGGCCCTTTGAGTATGTAGGGGACGTCACGGGGGAGGACGGGCGCATCTGGCGCCAGGTCGTCCTTCCGGGAGGGATTACCGGCTACATACAGGGGAATGTGGAAATAGAAAGGCCAGACGGTATGCAGGAGGGGCAGGCCGCAGGCGGGGAAGGCGATGCCCCGGAGGAAGAGGGAGCCGGGGAGGAAGAAGACGGCCCGCCGGAGGGAGAAGAAGAGGGGGAAAGGCCCCAAGCAGCCGGGGAAGGAAATGGGGAAAGGCCCGGCGGAACGGAAGGGGGGAACAACCGGGAGACGCCTTTAGGAGAAGCGGAAGGGGACAGGGAAGCCCCCGGCGGTGACGGGGAAGGGTTGGGGAACCCGGAGGGCGGCGGGGAAACAGCGGTCGTGGAAAACCACCGGGCAAAGAGCTATGAGATAAACGCAGCAGGGAGGATAAAGGTAAAAAAAGAGCCTGCGGAGGATACGGACAAAGAGCCTGTATGGCGCGGGAGCGCAGGGGCAGGGTTTCAGATAGATATGCCGCTGCTTTTGGGCATGGCGGCCGCAGCGGCATGCGCCCTCACCGCTTTTCTATTTTGGAAGAAGCTGGAGCGCATGAAACAGGGGAATGAGGAACGCCTGAACCATATCGGGAGGGGATTTTCCAGAAGAAATGAGAAGAGGAAGTACAGCCAGCATGGAAAAACCAGAAAGAAGCGGCGGGGGGCCAGAAAAGGAAACGGAAAAGGATAGCGGGATGCAGACACGGGAGCAGAAAAGCAGGGAGATAAACGGGCTTGGGGATGCGCCTTTTAAGGACGGCGGCTGGGACAGCCTGCCGGATGAGGGAGAGGGGAAAGAACCCAGAACGGTCATCCTCCAAGTGGAGCCCGGCGGGGAGAAAGATTACGACGTGATTGATTTGGTAAGCGTGGCGGGCAGCATGGGGCGGAAGCGGCGGCTTTACGGATACCTTTTGGTAGTTGCGGTCTGCCTTGGCATGGCGGCCGCGGTAGCGAGCTTATGGGTCCAGAGCCTGTTCGGCGGGAAAAGCTGCGCGACGGCGGTTATCCATTTCAGCTTTGACGGGATTGACGAAGGGAGGGATCCCAGCGGCGGGCTTTTTGACGTGGCAAAGCTGAAATCAACCGTGGTTATCAACGACGCCTTAAAGGAGCTGGGCTGGGAGGATGAGGACGTGGAGGAAATCCGCTCAAACTTAAAGCTGGAGGGCGTCATCCCGGATTCAGTGAAGCAGCAGATAGCGGTCATCAACACGGTGGCGGAAGATGCGGTGGAATACTACACCACCATTGAGGACTTAAGCTATTTTCCTTCCCAGTATACCGTGACCCTCTACCGGTGCAGGGGGATGTCGGGGGAGGACACAAGGGAGCTTTTGGACGCCATCCTGATGTCCTACAGGAAATACTTTATGGACGCCTATGCGAACACGGAAGTCCTTGGCCTGACCACGGAGGCGCTGGACATCAGGGCTTACGACTACCTGCAGGCAGCCGACATGATAGAAAACGAGATAGACACCATCCAAGACTATGTGAAGGCAAAAGCGGCGGAGGCGCCGGATTTCCGGGCAAACGCCACGGGGCTTTCCTTCAACGACTTAAGCCAGGCCATCGACGCAATGCGGCGTCTGGACTTAAGCAACTTTGTCTCCTTTGTGCAGGCGAACAACTTAACAAGGGATGCGGGGGTGCAGATAGATTACTACAACTACCAGATAAAACAGTACAACTTTGACATCCAGGAGCTTCAGACCCAGCTTTCCCATGTGGAGAAAACCATTGAAAGCTATGAGAAGAACCCGGTGATTGTGATGAGCAGCCAGGAGTCCATCACGGAGACGGCCCAGTCGGACGAGTATTACAACGGGCTCCTGCAGCAGAAGCTGGAGCTGAACAGGCAGATCAGCGAGCTGAACACGGACTTAAACGAGGCCTACACCATGATCAACGCCTTAAACACCGAGGAGCAGTCGTCTAATGAGGAGGATTACGCCTATGCGGACTCCCTGCTGGACGGGCTGGTGGGCATGGCGGAGGAGTGGGGGAAGCTGGCCCAGCAGACGGCGGAAGAATACTTTGAGGCGGAGCTCTATGCGGACGCCTACCGGATCTCCATCCCCGCCCAGTACTCGGCTTTCGGGAGCATAGGGGATCTGGCAAAGAGGATGGCGGTTTTCGGGGGCGCGGCGGCAGCGGCAGTGGTCCTGTTCTGGGGGATATCCGGGCTGAAGGAGGAGGTTTTAAAGGGCAATGGAAGCAGGCGGGATGATAAATACATTAAGCAGGGAAAGTGACAGGGGGCGGCTGTTTTACCTACCGGGTGCGGCGCCTGACAAGGGGGAAAAGGAAGGGAGGGCGTCCCGTAAATACGAGGGCGTGGATATCGCGGAAGTGTACCGGCAGAAAAGCGGCGCTTATAAATCCGCCAAAAGGGCTTTTGACATTGCGGCCTCCGCGCTGGCGCTGGTGGTTCTTTCCCCTGTGTTCCTGATTACAGCGGCCGCCATCAAGCTGGAGGACGGGGGCCCGGTGTTCTTTGCAGGGAGGCGCTACGGGAGGGACCTTCAGTATTTCCATATGCTGAAGTTCCGGAGCATGTGCGTGGATGCGGAGGAAAGGCTGAAGGACGTGCTGAAGGAAGGGGACAAGAACGGGATGGCGTTTAAGATAAACGACGACCCAAGGATTACAAAGGTGGGGAAGTTTATCCGGCGGACCAGCATCGACGAGCTGCCCCAGTTATGGAATGTATTAAAAGGGGAGATGAGCCTGGTGGGGCCGAGGCCCATCAGCACCACGGACAAGGAGGAGGACGCCTACGACATGCAGAGGTGGGCGGTGCGTCCGGGGCTGACATGCACGTGGCAGGTGTGCGGGAGGGCGGACGTGCCATGGGAGGACTGGGTGGAGATGGATCTGGACTACATCGTAAACATGAGCATGGCAGAGGATATGAAGCTGATATTTAAGACCTTTGGGGCTGTGGTGAAGGGGAACGGGGCTAGGTAGGGGATGGAAAAGCGGTATAAGTGGGACACCGATTATAAGCCTATAGGGAGGCGTTTGGTTATAGTTAAGAAGCTCAGTTATGAGATTTGCGGGGAAGTTATGGGAAATATTTCAGGTAAAACGGTGTAAATATGAAAAAAATATCGGAAATGCGATATAAAAAAGATGTAGTTAAAATCAGATATTTAGAATTTAATATGGCGCAGCTTATGTGCGTATGTAAAGATTGGGCGAAAGAAATTAAGAAAGATTTTTGTCCTGACTGCATAGTATTTGTGGCCAAAAGCGGCTTTGGAGTTGGAAAAGCATTTTCGGAAGTTTTTGACTGTCCCTTGTTTGAAGTTTCTGCAAAAAGAAAGGGAGGAAAACTAAAAGATACTTTATCACCGATTGTAAGAATTTTAATTCCACAAAAGATAGTTTTCAAATTATTAAGCTCTAAGAAAAATATGAGCTATCATGAAGCAGAAAAAGAAAGAAAAATATTATTGGGAAAAAGGATTCAAGATTATATAAAAACGATAGATAAATCAAAAAAAATATTGATTGTAGATGACAGCGTTGATACGGGGCATACCGTAATTCAAATCAAACAGGAATTCCAGCGTTTATGCCCTGACATAAATATATATTTTGCAAGTATTTGTAAGATGTCGGGAAGTGAGAAAAGAATTCATATAGATTATTTTCTTTATGAAAATGCAATTATTTTTACGTGTATGTCGAGGCTTTCTAAAGAGTATGGGGCTTTCCTTAAAAATTACGAAGAATGGCATAATTCATTTGGGTAATGGATTTATTAATAAGGCAGACTATGAGAGAAAAATTGACAAAATTGGTTAAAAAAAGTATCAGCAAAGTTAGGGGAAAAACATTAGAGAGCCTTAATAATGAAATGCTTAATAAGTCGGAAATAATATCCTTTGACATGTTTGATACATTAGTTTTGCGGGATTGCATTGATACTTTGGAAGTATTTGATATAGTGGAGTTTCGCTATAATCAGGAAAATGATAAAGATAAAATAGAAGAGTTTCGTAAGCATAGGATTGAGGCAGAGAAAGAAGCAAGGAAAAATAATTCAAGCGAGGAAATTACGTTTGATGATATATATAAAATTTTATATTACAAGTATGGAAAATCAACAGAAAAAATAAAAATGCTTGAAGTTGACACAGAATACAAACTATGCCGGGCCAATAATGAAATGAAGCAGTTTTATGATGCTTTAATTGAAAGCGGAAAAAGAGTAATTATTATATCTGATATGTATTTTTCGGCAGAAATATTGGAAAGGATTTTATTAAAATGCGGTTATAGTGGGTATGAGGCAGTTTTTGTTTCGTCCGATAGAGGAATAACAAAAAGGAGCGGAAAATTATTTGTAGAAGCTGCTGCTAAAAGCGGTGTAGCAATGAAAAAGTTATTCCATATAGGAGACCATCCAATTTCGGATGATTTGGTTCCTAAAAGAATGGGAATACAGACATTTTTGTATAGAAAACAAAATAATGAACCGTGTTTTTTTAAAGATAATAAGAAAAGAATACGCACTGAAAACATACATAATCAGATAAGTTTTGACGTTATTAAAAGCGTTATTCAAAATAATATAAATCATAATAGAAATATTTATTCAAAGGTCGGCTATGAAGTATTAGGCCCGATGCTTATGGGGTATACAGCATGGCTTTATGAAATGGCAAAAGCGGAGAAAGTTGACAGCATCCTTTTTCTGGCAAGGGAAGGATATACGTTATACAAAGCGTATGTAGAGTTATTCTGTGAACCTCCAAGGGACGCTTTGCAGTATATACATGTATCAAGGCAATCAGTATGCAGGGCAAGCATTATCAATACGTGTAATTACATGGAATTGATTAATTTATTTTCATATTTAATGCGTGGAATTAATACGGTAGGGGATTTTATAGAACTTCTTGGAATCGGCAAATTTACGGCAGATATTTGTGAGGGGGATAGTTTTACGCCTGAAGATACTTTAGAGGAGCTACAGGATAGAGAGAGCTTGTATAAAAAAATTAGAATAATTGGCGGACCATATTTTAAAGAGCAGCATGATTTATTATTAGAATATCTTACTGTTCATCATGCCGTTAAAGGGAAAATAATTGTATCTGACGTGGGGTGGAACGGAACAGTGCAGATGCTTTTTAATAAGCTTTTGCCGGAGGTACAATGGGTTGGGGCATATTTTGGTGTAAATGATATGTTTAAGGAAAGAGAATATACTCAACTCGATCGGAGAGGATATTGGTTTGAAGCTTCTGAATGGAAAGAGAGAAAAGGGCAGATGGCAAGATTTACCCCATCGGCTATGGAAATTCTTTTTATTAATCATGAGGGAACGACTTTAGAGTATAAACGTTTTGAGAAAGAAATAAAGGCTGTACAAGATGAAGGTTCGGTTTTTGAGGGAAAATTTGAGAATGACAGAGAAGTAAAAAGTGCGGCAATGGAATTTATAAGAGATTTTACTGAAAGCGGAATGTTTGACATGGTCAAATCCTTTAGCGCTGATATTGCTTGTCTTTCTTATATAAATTTTGCAGTATATCCCAAGGGAGATACTATCCGTTTTTTTAAGGGATACGAATTTATAGATGGAGTTAAGAAAGTTAAATTTCTTCCAGAACATTTTATAGGTTATTATTTTTTTCATTATAAAGAATTAAAGAAGGAAATAAATTTAAGTACGGCTAAAATAATTTGGTTTAAAGGGCTTTTTCGGCTTCCATTACCATATTTTTGGATATTTTGTACGCTGGCAAATAAGCTTGGTGTAAAAACAGAGTTTAATAGGAAATATTTGAGCGGGAGGCAGAAAGATGGGGAATTATTTTGCAATGGGGAGAGAAAAGAGTAATGATTAGGGTTTTGGTGTTTGGATTTATGAATGATATTCTCGGTGGAATTGAAACATATATAAAAGAATTGTGTTTGAATTCTTCAAAAGATAAGATTCATTTTGATTTTGTCGTTAAAGGAAGAAGGAAAGCAATTTTTGAAAAGGAAATTACAGAATTTTATAATGGAAAAAATCATTTTTTTCATGTGACAAAGTTAAAAGAAAATCCGGTGCGGTGTATAAGAGAAATGGGAAAAATTTATAAGCGAGGATATACAGCGATTTATATTAATTCAACAGTATCCTCGGATATTTTATACGCACTTTTATATGTGGGGAAAAAAGTGCCTAAGATTATTATACATAGTCATTATGCAGCAAATTATGCAGTGTTGCCAAATTCTCTTTTCCGAAAATTGGCGGTTTCAAGGTCAGATTTACGATTGGCTTGTAGTCACAGGGCAGCAGTATGGATGTATGGTGCAAAAGCTGTGAAGAACGGCAAGGTAAAAATTATTAATAATGGAATTAATACAGGTAGATTTACTTATTCACTTGAAAAACGAAAAATAATTCGTGATAAATATGGGGTGAGAGATGAAGATATTTTGATTGGACATATAGGGAGACTGGACTATCAAAAAAATCAAGTATTTTTACTTGAAATATTAAAAGAAATATTGATATTAAGAAAGGAAGATACAGAAGGAATAGGGACTATAAAACTCTTATTAGCGGGAGATGGGCCTGATAAAGAAATGCTCCTTAGACAGATAAAAAGAGATGGTTTGGAAAACTATGTTATTATGCCGGGCGTTGTAAGTAAAGCAGAATGTTATTATAGTGCTTTTGATTTATTTGTTATGCCGTCTCACCATGAAGGATTGCCATTAGCCGGAATAGAGGCGCAATGTGAAGGGCTTTATTGCTTTTTTTCAGATGTAATAGATAGGCAACTTCTTATTACAGATAGGGCGCAAATGATACATCTGGAAGAGAACA
Source organism: Clostridium sp. (assembly GCA_023663815.1). Lineage (GTDB taxonomy): Bacteria > Bacillota > Clostridia > Lachnospirales > Lachnospiraceae > Suilimivivens. The sequence continues at coordinate 7,289 of JAMPGS010000053.1, read as the reverse complement.
ATCAGGCAGAATGGGCAAAAATAATATTAAAAGTCTGCAAAAATAAATTGACGGTTGGAAGGGAACGTTATTCTGATATTGTGCGCTCTAAGGGATATGAAATAAAAGATGTATGTGCTGGTTTGGAAGAAATATTATTGGATGTGTGTAATGGATATAAATAAAATTTATGCGTAGAAAAATTGTTACTGAGATAAGATTAAACAAAGTGATAACTGTTTTACTGCTGTCAGTTGCTTTTATAACAAAATTTTATGCAGTAAAGGTCCCATGGTATTTTGGGTACATGATAAGTTGTCCATTAATTCCCCTTTTTTTAGTAAAGCATTATTATGATAGAAATTATGAATTGCGAAGATTGACTAGAGATGTAGCGGTATTTACGCTACTGCCTAATTTTGTGGGATTGGCTTATACTTTTGGGCTTATATTAACTCATAATGGAGGTAGGGTAAATCCAGTTTTACGTGCAGTATCTGAAGTGGGGCAAACGGCATATATTTTATTTTTAGTGGCGTTTATTTTTATTGAATTTAGAGAAACTACAATAGATATTTTATCAGAAGCTTTAGTTTTATCATATTTGTACTCTCTGTTATTTGCATTTAAAAGTGTTGGAGTGGGAGGATTTGTACAATATTTATCTACGGTAGCTCTTTATGAGACGGGAATGAATACATGGTTTGAAATGCATGATATTGGCTTAAGCGTAGGGATGTTGCTATTGTGCGAGTTATTTATGAGGAAAAAGAAAAATTCCTTATTGATAATATTGCTATTTATTGTAATGTATTTGTGCCATAAAAGAATTGCGTTTATGGCATTTGCAGTAGTATGTGTTTTATTACTGTTAATGAAAAAGAAAAGTGAAAAAATAAAGCAGTTGATGATTAACACGATATTTATTGCTGTATTTATAGGTTGCTTTATTTACATTATGTTAATTACAACAGGACTTCTTTATATATTAGCAGAAAAAATTGGCATTGATTTTTCAAATAGAAGAGCTCTTTTTGAGTCAGTGAAAGACTTATACGAATGGTCTGTATTTTTTCATGGGAATGGTTTAGGGTTTACCGGAAAGTATCTTTCATCCATAGCAGAAACAACGTATGCATATCGGCATGGTTCAGGGGCTATGGCACTTGTACATAATGATATTTTGAAGACCTACATTGACCTTGGATTTGTTGGAAGTATGCTATGGTTTTTTTGGCAGAATTGGATATTTCCTCAAGCTATTGCAAAAAGGTTTGGACAGAAGGCCCGTTTCATATATTGTTTGGTAATAGTTTACGCATATATCATTTACATGACTGATAATACAAGCAGATATTTTATATTTCAAATAGTGTTTTATTCCATTGTAATGTGCGGATGTTATAAATCAGGATATACTGGTATAGATAAGCATACAATAGCAAATTTGATAAGGAATTCAGAATGAAAAAAACAAATCTTGCAAAAAACACAATTTTTCTTTCAATAGGAACGCTAATGTCAAAAGGAATCAATTTGCTCATGATTCCTTTGTTTAGTGCATGGCTATCGGCTGAAGACTATGGAATGTTCGACCTTTTTGTTACGTATATTTTACTTTTAGTTCCGTTTATTACATTGGCAAGTTCTGCAGCTATTTTCAGATTTGCAGTAGATATGGAGGAGATAGAATATAAACAAAATTATATAACTACAGGGCTTTGTATTAATTTATGTAATATGATTTTGGCAGTTATTGTTATTATGACAATTTGGGCAGTAACAGGATGGCCGTATGCGGTGCCCTTTACGTTATTGTTGATTGCGGAGCTTTTTAATAATCATCTTCAAGGAGTTATGCGCGCTACAAAAAACTTAAATATATATTCATATTCTGGGGTTATCTCTACATTAGGAATTGCAATAAGTGTGACTTTATTTGTTTTAAAAGGCCAAATGGGATTGAACGGCATTATTTTAGGATATGCTTTAGGCTATTTGATTGGAGAATTGTTTATGATTTTTGCAATCAAATACTGGCGGTATTTGAGTTTAGAAAAAATTTCATTTTCCATAGCTAAGGAAATGGTGGGATATGCCTATCCGCTCATATTTAATGATATATCATGGTGGATTATTAATGCTTCTGATAGAATACTTATAAAGTTTTTTTTAGGCGCTGCATTTAATGGTGTTTATGCAATTGCATGTAAAGTGCCTAATTTTTGTGCGTCCATTTTTTATGTATTCAGTATTTCGTGGCAAGAGACGGCCGTGAGTTTAGTTGATTCTGAAGAAAGAAATATTTACTATAATCATGTTTATAATTCTATTGTCAGTATTGCAATTTCATTGTGCGGCGGTCTGTTAGCGTTAAATTATTTTTTATTTAATTTTATATTTGCTTTTAAATATTTTGAGGCAAAATTATATAGCCCTATTTTGATTTCATCAGTTATTTTTGTTTCGCTAGCCCAATATTTTGGAGGAATTCAGGTTAGTTTAAAAAGACCAAAAGCAAATGGGATAACAACAATTATTGGTGCAGTAGTAAATGTAATAATAAATTTTGTTTTTATAAAATTTATAGGATTGTATGCTGCTGCATTATCAACGATAGCTGCAAATATTGTTGTTTGTGCTATCAGATATATAGGATTAAATAATGATATTCATTTTAGACTAAATAGGAGAGTAAAGATATTTATAATTTATTATCTGTATCTTTTAGTAATGACTTATGCGTGTAATTCATTGGCATTGAGTTTAGTTAATTTAGGGCTTGCTTGCGTAATGTTTGTGATAATTAATAAAGATTTTGTATTTGCTTTTTTTCAGAAGATGGAAATAGTAAAGCAGTTGTTGCGGCATAGTAAAAGAGGGACACGGTAGAAATGGGGGAGTTTTTAAATGAAGTTAAGAAAAATAAAAAGTGGAATAATTAAAATTATAGGCTATTCAAATTATAGGAAAATAGTTGTACCGATAGCCCGCAAAATTAAAAAGGTGAATTCTAAAATAATATATGGTAGTAATATCTCTAAAGTTAGAGAATTTTCAATTCCGGGAAATGATATCTTTTTTGGATATTACGATATTCGTTCTTTGGACAATAGTAAAAATAAGCTGCTAAGTTTAGCGGTTGATAAGGAAAAAGCTAAGGTTGGTTATTTTGATGTAAATACGGCGGAATTTATTCAGGTAGCAGAAACCCATGCATGGAATTGGCAGATGGGAACGCGGCTCCGCTGGTATGAAGATGGGAAGAGCCTACTTTTTAACGATTATGATGGAAATAATTTTATTTCCCGTATAGTTGATATTGATGGTATTGAGTTGAAAAGATTTTGCTTTCCAATTTTTGATATAGATGTTTGTTCAGGAATTGGCTATTTTACGGACTTTACAATTCTTCATTATCTTCGGGAGGGATATGGCTATTCCAATAAAAAAGTAGATTTTGAGGAATATTATAAGAATACGCAAAATGGAATTTTTCGTTTTACTTTAGCGGATAATCAGTATCATATGTTATTGTCCATAGAAGAATTACAGAATATTGAGCATGTAGATGATATGGTAGGAAAATATCATTATATCAATCATATAACAATTAATCCTGAAAATGGCGATGTAATGTTTTTTCATCTTTGGACAGATGGAAAGGGAGCTTCGAAGAGTAGGATGATATTTTTGAATCAAAATGAAGAGGTGATTAAAATAATTTCTGATTTTGATAGAGCGTCGCATTATGTATGGAAAGATAAGGAACATTTACTGGCGTCTGTCTATATAGGAGATAGAGTTGAGTATCGATTATATAACTATCGCACAGGAAAATATATATTAATGGATGGTATTCAGACAGACGGACACCCGACATATATAAATAAGCGCTTTTTTATAACTGATACATATCCGAACAGGTATGCAATGCAGTCAATTTATTTATGTGATTCAAAAGAGCAGACATATTTAAATATATTTTCAATATATCATTCCCCTCAAAAGGTAGAGGCAGAACGGTGTGATTTACATCCAAGAATAATTGACAATTTGATTAATATTGATTCTGTTGCAGAAAGTTGCCGTAAGCAGTATCTTTTTGAATTTAAATATGATTTGCATGAAAGTGTGCAGTGGACAAGGAAGATACAATGGAATACGCAAGCAGATGATTCCGATAACTAAATATTAAAATATATGGTTTATTTTAGGAGAAAGTATAAATGATAAAAGTATCTGTTATTATGAGCGTTTATAAAGAAAGAGCGGAGTATTTGCGGTTGTCTTTGGATTCAATCTTAAATCAGACATACGATAAATTTGAGTTTATTATTGTATTGGATAATCCCCAAAATCAAGAATTAAAAGCAATTTTGGAGGAATATAAAAAGAGAGATAATCGGATAAAGATTTTAGTAAATCAAAACAACATAGGGCTTGCAATGTCTTTAAATCGAGCCGCAGCTATAACGGGCGGTGAATATTTGGCAAGGATGGATGCCGATGATATTTCATTGCCGGAAAGATTTAGTAAACAGGTTGAATATTTAGACAGGCATACTGAAATTTCTGTTTTAGGGATAAATAAATATATTATAAATGAGGGCGGAAGCATTATTTCTAAAGGAGGGTGGCTGCCAAGAACGCCAGAAGATACTGTGAAGATTCAAAAGTGTTTAAATGTGATGCCTCATTCGGGAATTATGATGCGTAAATGTGATTTTGATAGAATTGGAGGATATAGAAATTTTCCAACAAGTCAGGATTATGATTTATTGAGCAGATTTATAACTGCCGGGCTGAATGTCTGCAATTTAGATGAATATTTAATAAATATTAGAATCAATCCAGAAGGAATATCTATAGGTAAGGCTTATAGACAAGCCGTTACAGCTCAATACATAAGGCAGCTTGAAAAAGAAAGAATTAAGACAGGTACAGATAGTTTTTCACAAAATGGGCTTGAAAAGTATTTAAAAAAGAATAAAGTTGATGATTTAAAGAAAGCGAATAATTTTCAGGAAGCATTAATACTGCTTTCAAATGGCAGAATAGAATTGAAGGAACATCATTCATTATCAGGAATGAAAAAGATAATAAAAGCCGGGAGCAAGCATCATCTCATAAGATTGCATATTATAAGGAGGATTCAATGTATTTTTATAAAAAAGAGATGGCAAAGTAAAATGAAGAAAGGGTTAAAATGAAGAATAAGCAGATGTACTTTGATGAAATTAATATAGCTCGTGGATTAGGGATGATTATTGTATTATTGGGGCACTCTTTTCCAGATGGTGAGGAGGGATATTTTCCATTATTGGGCTACAAGTGGGCGTTTGATTATTGTTATGCGTTTCATATGGCATTATTTTTTATTATATCTGGTTTTGTAATGGGAAGAAAATATTATGGAGATAATTTTGATTATAAAACTGAACTGATAAATAAATTTAAACGGCTTATAGTCCCGTATTTATTTTATTCATATGTCTCTTTCATTCCAAAGCTTTTATGGAATCAATATGCAAGAAACCCGGTTGACAAAACAAATTTATGGAAAATTTTACTTGGAAGAAGTCCAAATGGAAGTTTGTGGTATATATACACATTATTTATTTTTGCGACGCTGCTTTTAGGTATCAGCAAAATAGTTAAACATGTTGGCTGCAGAGTAAAAACTATTATTGTTTTGACGATTGGAATATTTTTTTATATTGCCGGTGGATTAGTAGGCGAAGATATAATGGAAATGTTATATTTAGAAAGAATATATCGGTATTTCATTTTCTTTGCGATAGGACTTGTATTATATCATTATTATGATAAGTGGAAAACATACATTGATTGGAGAGCGGGAATTGCTGCATTACTAATTTTGATGATTTGTGTGTGTCCCTATTTGGATTTATCATGTAGATATATTATCACGGGCCTTTTGGGAGCTTATGGTATATTGGCTGTATCTATTGTGATATCAAATAGAGGAATTGGGGGGGGCAGTATAGCATATAATTTTCTTTCAAAATGTGGGGAATATTCATATGATATTTATATAATTAGCTACTACATACAGCAGGCTATACGCGTTATATGTTTTAGAATGTTGGGATGGAATTATTTATTAGTATTATTGCTTCGATTTGTTTTAGGATATATTGGTTCAATGTTTATATCTAAATATGTTATTCGGAAGGTATCGATTTTCAGGAAAGTGCTGGTCGGAAAATGGGATTAAATTATGTAAAGTATGTCATCAATTTTCTATGAAAATTGGCGATATTATGATATAATGAAACGTGCCTGAAGCACGCGCAAGTTGTGAAAGAATTTTCCCATCTGTGACGTCTCCTCCTTGCGACATATGGTATAATAAAGACAATAACCGTATGGTAATATTGAAATATCAGATGGCTTACAGACAGTCAATATAAGCATTGGCGGTTCCAAAGGCAGATAGCCAATATATGTTATGACTTAGGAAGTAGGTGAAATTATGGATGCATTGAGAAAAGAAGAAATTTATACAGTCGGTGATATTTACGAATTGCCAGACGGGGAGAGGGCGGAATTAATTGACGGGAAAATTTATTATATAGCTCTGCCAAACACAAAGCATCAAATGCTTGTTTCTGATTTGTCTTATCAGATAAAAAATTATATTAAGCGCAATCACGGTGAAAGTGAAGTATTTCCGGCTCCGTTTGCCGTTTTCTTAAATAAAAATGATAAGGATTATGTAGAGTCGGATATATCCGTTATCTGTGATAAAAATAAGATTACCGACAAAGGGTGCAACGGCGCGCCAGACTGGATTATTGAGATAGTGTCTCCAAGCAGTAAAGCTATGGATTATTTTACAAAGCTGTTTAAATATCGCACTGTTGGAGTTAAAGAATATTGGATTGTAGACCCTATAAGACGGCGCACGACAGTTTATCTTTTTGAAAAGGAATTGGTAGAAGAGTATTCTTTTGGAACGGATATTCCAGTGGGATTATATGAAGGGCTTATGATAAGGGTGGAATAAGTGTTTCAGAAATTTTGAAATATGTTCGCAGAGAATGAATTTGACAGCAACATTTATCTATTGGTCGATGAAGATTAAAAACGGATTTTATTTTTCCCGCAAGGCTTGAAAAGAACATAAATACTGCATATAATAACGATATTAATAAGAAAGAAGATTGCACAATATATGAATAATAGAGAAAGAATTGTCGAACTTTTAGACGTTATACCAGATTATAAGATAGGTTATGTATTGGCATATGTTCAAGGTATAGCGGCGGACGAGGAAGCAGATC
>JAMPGS010000052.1 GCA_023663815.1 Clostridium sp. | reverse complement strand
ATAAAGAAAAACTGTATGATTGGGAAGAGGTTTTGGCTTCTTCCCTTTATTTTTTGCCAACTATAATTTTACACTAACTCTTTTAGAGTTTGTTTAAATAGGGAATGTGTGGTATACTATACGTGATAGCAATGAGCAGTGCCAGACGTTAAGCTGACAAAACGACTGCTTGCAGGCGGTTTTGTCAGATTGACCGATGATAGGGCGAAAGCCCGCGAACGAGGAAAAACGCAGGTTTTTCAAGCACGCACTGCGGATAAAAAATTGAAAAACTGAAAAAACAAAAGACATCCCCTACAAAAATCCCAAAGAAAGAGAAAAATGACAGAGACAAACTTAGCGCAGGCTATTGAAGCAACAAACGATTTAAGCCGTTACGATACGAACATAAAATTTTTGCTTTCAGATAAGCAAATACTGGCGCGGATTCTGAAATATGCCGTTAGGGAATTTCAGGATATGGCAATAGAAAAGATTATGGACAGTATTGGCGATGATATTGAAATTGGCAGTAAACCGGTTGATGCAGGGCTGTCAAACTTAGGACGAATAAGCGGAGCAAACACGGAAGAAACGATTCCCGGAGAAGGGAAAAATGTTTACGACATTTGCTTTTCCGCATACCATAGAGAAGCTGAAATGAAATTTCTTATCAATATTGAGGCACAGAAGTCCTCGGATCCAAGTAAACTTGGCTATCATTTGGAGAACCGCATTATATTTTATTTAGCAAGAATGATTTCTGCGCAAAAGCAAACAGAATTTTACCATAGCGACTATGATAATTTAAAGCGAGTGCGCAGTATTTGGATTTGTATGGATAATAAGGAAAACGGGGATTCTATAGAAGAAATTGGCCTTGACAGAAAAACCGTTTTTGGAAACAGCGAAAATTCATACAACATAGATTTGATAAAAGGTATCGTAATCAATATCAGAAGCGGTGAAAATATAAAAGAATCCCAGAATATACTGATTTCCATGCTGGAAAAGCTCCTCTCCCAGATGGCGTTGGAGGAGAAAAAACGCATATTGGCAGAGAAGTATGGAATGATAATGACTACAGAGTTGGAAGGGAGGATGCGGACAATGTGCAATTTATCAGAAAATATTGAAGCAAGGGGAATTGAGAGAGGAATTGAAGAAGGAATTGAGAGAGGAATCGAAAGAGGAATTGAGAGAGGCATAAAAACAGAGCGGATTAACGCAATTGAAAGAATGATAAAGGCGGGAGCGGAGAAAGCGCAGATAGTTTCCTTTGGTTATACGGAAGAAGAATTTGCCGAGGCGGAGAGCCGCCTGCTCGTAAGCATTTAATGTAGATTTGTCAAACAAAATGTACAAACGGAGAGCCTTTTGCTGGGTTTGTCAAGTAAAATGTGTAAGTATGTTTGTAAGCTTAATGCAATATTTCTTAGCCTTTTCCCAGCTCTTTAAGCCTGTCCAGCGCAGGCTTAAAATTTCCGCATTTCCGATAAAGGGCAGCGGCGGTGTCGATATCCCCCAAGACCTCGTTGATGCATCCCATATTAAAGGTGGGAATAAAAGAGTTGGCCCCCTCCACATGGACGTGGCTTATGGTAGTTGCGTTTAAAAATTCTTTCATGGCTTGCACTACGAGACCGTTTCTTAGATAAATCAGGCCCATCAGGCAGACAAAGTCGGCGGAAAAAGAAAAATCATCGTAAATATTTTGAAATTGCAGGGCTTCATCGTAGCGTTCCAGGTGGAGCAGGGCATAGCCGTATCCAATCACCATCATTTGGACGTATTCAAGCTGCGGGTCAACCTGATATTCAAGGCCTTTGCCGTAGTAATAGCAGGCTTTTTCGTCGTCGTGCAGCATGTTGTAGGATTGTCCGATTTGAAAATACAGATAGGGGTCGTTGGGGGTTTCTTCTAGCATCTTTAGGAGAAGTTCATTATTTCGGTTAGCCTTTTGCCGCAGTTCTTCGGGTGTTCCGCTGTAACCGCAATGCTCTGTGGTGAGCGGAATTGCAACGCGGTCATAGGGCTTTTTGCTGAAGGCCTGCACCTGTTCATGGATGGGAAATTCGTAGTGATAGAGCCTTTTGTCAAAAAAGCGTTCCACTTGGTCGGTGTAGATACTGTCGGTGCCGTTCATTTCATAGTGATTCCGGCGTGAAATTACCCCTACCGCATTGGGATATTGGGAAATCATCTGCGAAAAGGCTTTTACGTCCAGTTCCGTCATATATTCGTCGCAGTCCAAAATCAGAACCCAGTCGTGGGAAGCGCAGGAAAGGGAATAATTTCTGGCGGCGGAAAAATCCTGAATCCATTTAAAGGAAAAGATTTTGTCGGTATATTTTCGGGCAATGTCAACTGTTTTATCGGTGGAGCCGGTATCTGTCAAAACAATTTCATATGGATAATTACCCATATGCTTTTTGATGGAGGAGAGAAAAGCCTCCATATGCTTTTCCTCGTTTTTGGCAATGATACAGATGGATATTGGGGTCATGGTATGTCCTTTCCGTTAATGCTCAAGAAGCTGCAGCAGCTTCCGGCACATGGCGCTGGTTTTGTCAAGCTCATTGCGGAGAGCTTTCTTTTCCTCGGATAAATGAAACATGGTATCGGAAACGGCAGGATTGTTGATACAGTTGTATAAGAATTCTTCCATCAGTTCCACATAAAATGGGGTAAGCTTTGCATAGTCCCACCATAACTGCTCGATATCGTAGTGTATAAATTCACCCTCCCAGGGCTTCATACCGGCAAAATGAACGATGGTAGTTTCTTTTTTGACGTCTTCATAGTGAATTCCCTTATTGTAGGCGAATCTTGAAAATAGGTCGTATTGAAATTCGTCCAGAAATTTCACTTGATTCCAGTGCAGGAAGTTCAGTAAATCCTGATCTGGCGCAAGCATTTGATAATTCAGGGCTTTCGCCAAATCCATGTAGGTTTTAAAGGTATATTTTCCGCGGAGCCCGGCAATGTTCCAGAGCATCATGCCGGCGTTAAAATAGGTAAAGCCTTGGGCGATGTGCTCCTTGAAAATTTCATTCCTTATATCGGGAAAAGGAAAAACTGTCGGCATATCCTTGCAGGCGCAGAAATAGTTTCCCTCAAAGTCCGTGTCATAAAGCTCCTTGACAGGCTTATTGATAATCATATCCACGTCAAGGTATAAGAGCCTGTCCACCTCAGGAGGAAGAATGTCGGTCAGCATTAGCCGATAATAGGTTTCCAGCGACCATGCCGCGGTGGTAGGCAGGGAGGCGGAAAAGGAATTTTTGTCTATCAAAAGGAAATGAATCGTCTGATGATATTCCTCCGCCAGATTTTGAAGGCATTTTTTATCCTCCTCGGATAAATCGCTGTGCAGAAGATAAACATGGATATCCGTATCGGGCTGATTGACAAACAAAGAGGCCAGCATAACGCAGGCATATCTCATATAACGGCTGTTTAAGGCGGTTGCAACGTTCATTTAAAAGGTTTCCTTTCTCGTGGGAATAAGCTTTCATGTTCCTACAAAACGGAACTGTTTATTTCCATGAAATATTATGTTATAATGTAATAGCGCATAAGAAAAACAAGCGGCTGCGGAGCAGACATTTGTTTTTCTTGCGGTATTAACGAGCAAACGTCCGATGGAATCGGCCAAAAAGCGCGGCAGCGCGTGTTTGCGAGTTTAGATGCAATAACCACAAAGAAAAAACAGGCTGCGAAGCAGACATTTGTTTTTCTTGCGGTATTAACGAGCAAACGTCCGATGGAATCGGACAGAAAGCGCGGCAACGCGTGTTTGCGAGTTTAGATACAATAATCACAAAGAAAAAACAAGCAATTGCGAAGCAGACATTTGTTTTCACAGAAAATATTACTTATACTATAACATAATTTCCGCGAAGAAAGAAGATATATCATGGCAAAAAAAGTTTTGGTTTACCGCTGGGGTTCCGCCAGCGAGCCGTTTTTGTGCGGGGCGGTGGAAAAGCTGTCCGGCGCGGAAGGTTACATGGAGTTTTCGGAGAAAATAAAAAACTTCCATGCGGATGCTTCCTTTGCCGGGAAATTCATTGAGGTGATTCATGCCAATGAGATAGGGGCCGTTATCAGCTATGATTATTTTCCTTTGATATCCATGATATGCGAGATTAACGGGATTCCGTACATTTCTTGGATTTATGATTGTCCATTGTATACCTTGCAGTCAAAAACTATTTCCAATAACTGTAATTATATTTTTTGCTTTGACGGAGTTTACACCGGGCGGTTGGAGGAGCTGGGAGCCGTGCACTGTTACCATTATCCGCTGGCCGGGGAGCCGGGATTTTGGGAGGAGATATGCAGGCGGGAGCATGAAAAGCCTGATTTGAAGGGGAAGTATCAGTGCGATATTTCTTTTGTGGGCAATCTTTATAACGAGGAAAAAAACCGGATAAGAGGGGCAAAGCTTTCGGATTATACGGCGGGTTTTGCGGAAGGGCTGATAAGGGCGCAGCTTCAAGTGTACGGATATAATTTTTTGCGGGATTCTCTGCGGGAGGAGATGGCGGAGGAAATTTCGCGGGCCTGTAAGCTTTCTCTTGGGGAAGAATATAATACGGATTTGCGGCAGTTGGCCGCCGACGCGCTGGGAATGGAGGTAAGCGCAAGGGAAAGGGAATTAGCCCTTGGCAGCTTGAGCGGAGATTTTCCGGTAAGGTTATACACAGCTTCAAAGATTCCGGCTTCCCTTTGTAATAAAAATCTGCAAAAGATGGGCTATGCGGATTATCAAAGGGAGGTTCCGCTGATTTACCACAACAGCAGGATTAATTTAAATATCACCTCCAAAACCATCGAGGCGGGAATTCCACAGAGGGTGTTTGATATTTTAAGCTGTAAGGGCTTTTGTCTGACAAATTATCAGCCGGAAATTGCGGACTGCTTTGCGGACGGGGAAGAGCTGGTAATTTACACGGGCATGGAGGATTTAGCGCAGAAGGCGGCGTATTATTTGCAGCATGAGGAGGAAAGGGCGCGCATTGCCGAGAACGGGTATAGGAAGATAGTGGAAAGCTTCAGCTTTGAGGAGAGAGTGGGGCGGATGCTGGGCGAGGTTTTAAGTTGAGAGAGACTTGTGTGTAGAAAGCACATAGGCAGGCTTGTTTTTTACTGACAGGCAAGTATCTGTTTATGCCTAAGCGAAGCGAAAGGAATGATGACACATGGAATATTTAAATTTAAAGACCGGATACCGCACGGCGCTTATGGACGGTACGCTGGTGCCGGATTCGCCGCAGCATATGGCGACGGAAAAATTTTATCACGCCTTGCCGGGGAGCAGGCTGCATTTGCGAGGAGAGGAATATTTGTTTGCGGCGGCGGTTTTTAGTCTGGAAAGGGACCCGGCATTTATTTACACTTACGCTTATCAGCGGGAGGAAAACTGGACAACCTACACCCGGAATTTGACACCCCAGACTTATCAGAAAGAGGATATTGTGTTTGAGGAGGAATGTTATTTCCGGATTTGCGTGCGTAGAAAAGACAGCCGGGACATGGGGCAGGAGGATTTTGCGCGGGCGAAGGAGTTGGTGGAATATTTTCACGAAGAACCGGAATATAAAGTAAAGCCGTATTTCCAGCAGGAGATAAAGGAGACGGAGGAAGCTGTTTTGGGCTATAAGGACGCTTGCTCGGTGGAAAAGAAAGTTGCGCCCTCCGGCAGCGCAGAGACTTTTGTTGCAGACGTTCCCGGCGCGGGCCTGCTAAAGCTGTGTCTCTTAGCGGATCCCCACTACACGGTCAACGGAACCTGGGCGGACACGGCGGCCAATATCCGGGCGGTGGCGGAGAAGGTAAACTATGACGGCATTGTCCATTTGGGGGATTTTACTGACGGTATGGTATCGAAGGAGCTCACCGGGGAGTATGTGCGGGGCATGATAAGGGATTTGGAAAAGTGCGGAGCGCCTTTATATATCACGCTGGGAAATCATGACAGTAATTATTTCCGCAATCGGGCTAACGCTTTTGACGAGCGGGAATTAAAGGAATTGTACCGTCTGCCGGGAGAGGGACTGGACTATTATGTGGACGTTCCACAGAAAGTGAGGATGGTCTTTCTCGCGTCCTTTGAGGACACGGCGCCGGTTCGCTATGGATATCAAAAAGAGCAGCTTGCGTGGCTTAAGGGCGCGCTGTTTGGAGCCCCGGCGGGGACAAGGTTTTTAATTTTTTCCCATGACGGGCCTTTGGCGAAGCTGGATTACTGGAGCTTTTTGATTCGGAACGGGGAGGCTCTTTTGGATATACTGGAAGAGTGCAACGGAAGGCCGGAGTACCAGATTATCGGATTCTTTTACGGGCATACTCATGCGGATTACTATTTTGACGAGTGCAGCTTTCCTGTTATCTCGGTGGGCTGCGTGAAGCTGGAATATTTCACGGATAAAAAGCCGGAAGGAGCTTTGGTGTATGAGAGGCAGGCTGGGACGGTGACGCAGGATTTGTGGGACAGCCTTATCGTTGACTTTGATAGTCAAAAGTTAAAGCTGGTGCGTTTTGGCGCGGGGGCCGATAGGGAATATTCCTTTGTAAAAAAGAAGAGTACCTATAAGGAGAAAGCGCGCCGTATGCGGGCGGAGCGGCCCACGAAAATTTGGGCCCACAGGGGCGCAAGCGGCCATGCGCCGGAGAACACTTTGCCTGCTTTTGAGATGGCTTATGAGCTGGGAGCGGATGGCATTGAGCTGGACGCGCAGCTGACGAAGGACGGCGTTCCGGTGGTGATTCACGATGAAACCGTCGATAGAGTAAGCGACGGAACGGGGCCGGTTCGGAATTTTACATTGGAGGAGCTGAAAAAGCTGAATGTGGGTAAAAATTTTCCCGCCTATGGAAAGGTGCAGATTCCTACTTTGGAGGAGGTTTACGCTTTTATCAAAAGGACGGATATGGTTGTCAATCTGGAACTGAAAAACAGTGTGTTTTTTTATGAAGGGCTGGAGGAAAAAGTGCTTGCGCTGGCAAAGCGGATGGGGCTTTCCGACAGAATTATTTATTCCTCCTTCAACCATCATTCTATGAAGTGGGTTAAGGAGCTGGAGCCGGAGGCGAAGATAGCGTTTCTTTATACCGACGGCATTGCGGACGTCGAGGAGTACGGCAGTAAATACGGCGTTTACGCGGTGCATCCTTATATGAGAAATACGGAATATCCCGATATGGTAAAAAAATGCCATGAGCGGGGGATTCAGGTGAACGTGTGGACGGTGAACGAGGAGGCCGACATTAAGCGTATGAAGGAATTGGGAGTAGATGCAATTATCACAAATTATGCGGAGAGAGGATAAAGGGGCAGATGAAAAGGGTAATTACATACGGGACATTTGATTTGTTTCACGAGGGGCATTACAACATTTTAACGAGGGCCAAGGCGCTGGGCGATTATTTGATTGTGGGAATCACCACGGAACACTACGATTTGCAGCGGGGAAAATTGAACGTGGTGGATACGCTGATGGAGCGCATTGAGCACGTGAAAGAGACGGGGCTGGCGGACGAGATTATTATCGAGGACCATGAGGGGCAGAAGCTGGACGATATTCAAAAAATGAACGTGGACGTCTTTGCCATCGGCTCCGACTGGTACGGTTCCTTCGATTACTTAAAGCAGTACTGCGAGGTGGTTTATCTGGACAGGACGCCAAACATTTCTTCCACTCAAATCCGCGAGGGTCGGCATCCCGTTCTGCAGATGGGAATTGTGGGAACGGGAAGGATTGCGCCCCGGTTTTTTGTGGAGTCCAAGTATGTCAGCGGCGTAAACGTGCGCGCGGCCTACAATCCCCACGAGGAGAGCGCAAAAGCCTTTAGCAGACAGTATGAGCTGGAGCCCTATTACGGAGAGTTTTCGGATTTTTTGAGCAAGGTGGACGCGGTTTACATTGCAACGCCCCACCAGACCCATTACGGCTATGCGATGGAGGCCATAAAGAATAAAAAACACGTGTTATGCGAGAAGCCCCTCACCTTTACGGTGCGGGAGGCGCAGGAGCTGTACGACTTGGCAAAGGAGCAGGAGGTTATCTTGATGGAAGGAATCAAGACCGCCTACTGCCCCGGCTTCGGGCAGATGATGAACATTGCCAAGAACGGCACCATAGGGGAGATTAGGGATGTGGAGGCCTGCTTTTCCAGAATTACGGATCCTTCCCTGCGCGAGATGGTGGACGGGGAGTACGGCGGCGCGTTTTTGGAGTTCGGCAGCTATACGTTGCTGCCGATTTTTAAGCTTCTTGGCTGCCAGTATGAGAGCGTGCGGTTTGACAGTATTTTAGCGGAAAACGGCGTGGATTTGTATACAAAAGTGCATTTCCGCTTTCCGGGCGGGCTTGCCATGTCAAAAACGGGGGTTGGCGTTAAGTCAGAGGGGCAGCTTCTTATCTCAGGGACAGAGGGCTATATTTTGGCGGAGTCCCCTTGGTGGCTGACGAAATCCTTTGAGGTTAGATTTGAGGATCCGGATAGGATAGAGCGGTATTCGCCCAAGTTTTTAGGAGACGGGCTCCGCTATGAGATTGCGGATTTTGTCTCAAGAATCAACGGCAACGAGAAAATGGCATATCATTTGACGGAGGAGGAGTCCACCGCCATGGCCGGCGTGGTGGAAACGTTTATGGAAAAGAGAAGGCAGGGGCTGGCTTTACACCTAGATTCTCATTTGTTATAATAAAAGTACCGTATAGGTAAAGTGTTAGGAAAAGAGGGATAAAAATGAACGGCGGATTGGAGTGGCAGGACAGGTTTAATATAGGAGTGGATGTAATCGATAAGGCGCACAAGCAGCTTTTTGCAACCATGAACAGGCTGCTGGGCTTAAGCGAGCAAAAGCTGAAAAGCCGGTGGATATGCCAAGAGGGTATTAAATATCTGAAAGCCCACGCGGTTAAGCATTTTGCCGAGGAAGAAAATTATATGAAATCCATCGGCTACAGCGGGTATGAGATGCACAGGCGGCTGCACAGGAATTTCCGGCTGAAAACGCTTCCGGCATTGGAGCAGGAGCTTGAGGATACCAATTATTCCACGGATGCCGTGCGGCATTTTTTGGGCGTGTGCATTGGCTGGATGACCGGGCACACCTTGACGGAGGATCAGGCGATTACGGGAAAAATTGAGAGCCGGTGGGAGAATCTTTCCCCGGAGGAGGAAATAAACGCCTTGGGAAAGACCATCGCCAAGCTGACGCGCAAGATGTTTTTGCTGGATACCCGCGTCGTCAACGACCACTATGACGGGGAAGAATTTGGGGAAGGAATTTATTACCGGGTGGTTTATGGGGCCGAGCGGGAGGAGGTTATTTTTATTTTTGAGGATAAGCTGCTTGAAGGCACCGCAGGGGAAATGCTGGGCATCCGCTTTCAGGAAGTGAACGATGTGGTGATTAACGCTACCCGTTATATCGCAAAGCAATTTTTAAAACAGATTAGGGAGAGTGTTTACTCTGCGAAGGAGCAGGCGATTGTGGAGGAGAGCCTATTAACCAGCGAGGAGTTTCATGAGATTTTTGGAAAAGCGCATCCGAATTGCAGTCTTTTGTTCGGCACCGACGAGGGCTACTTTGCGTTCTGCAGGTACGAATCCGCGCCGGAGGACGAGGAAGTGGGGCGCGCTATCAACGCTAGAAACGCCATGGGCGAAATAAAGAAGTATTTACATAACAACGATAAAAAGAAAATACTTGTGGTGGACGATTCGGGCGTTATACGGCAGGCCTTGAAGAAGCTGCTGGAAAAGGACTATGAGGTAGTAACGGCGGATTCGGGCGCAACGGCAATGAAGCTGATGATACCGGAAAAGCCGGATTTGGTTTTGATGGATTACCAGATGCCGGACTGGGACGGCTTGGAGACGTTAAAGTCCCTTAGGGCCGAGAAGAAAACCGCGAATATTCCGGTCATATTTTTGACGGGAAAGGCGGACAGACGGAGCATTGAAAAAATGATGTCCGCAAGGCCGGCGGGTTATTTGCTGAAAACCATGAGAACCGCCGATATCAAGAAAAACATCGATGCGTTTTTCTCACAAAAATAAAAAGCAAGGCAAAAATTCAGGAACGGAGCGGTTCCTGAATTTTTTCAGACAATATTTAGGTAAAATCGTATTTTGTATGGAAAAAGCGGGATTAAACCAAAAATTTCTATGCATCTTGGGAATTATTTGGTATACTCATTTTTAGAGATAATGATGTTAAAACTATGTAATGGCATTTGGGGGTGCCGAGAAAGGAGAAAAATTATGTCTGAATCAATTAAACTGAAAGTAGGGCCGCTCACAGCGCTGCGGGAAATGAATCCCATGCTGATGTCCTACAACGTGGAATTTGCCGAGGTTACGGGAGGCACTTTTTGGAAAGCCTATACGCCCGGACAGATTGCGGGAACGGAAAAATTTTATGTGGAAGCTTCCTCCAATGGAATTGAGTCCATGTACAAGGATTTGATGCAGGTGTATGCGCCCATCAACCTGTACAATGAAAAGCTCCGCGCCTTGGCGAAGGAATTCGGCCCTGTGTGGGTGCGCGTTTCGGGAACATGGGCGACCAAAACCTACTATGATTTTGACGGAACCACAAACGGGCAGGTACCGGAAGGGTATTTGAACGTTTTGACGAAGGAGCAGTGGATTGGGGTTCTGGATTTTGTAAAGGCCATCGGAGCAAAGCTGATTGTCTCCGTTGCAAATTGCCCCGGATTACATTCCGCCGAGGAGCCTTGGCATCCGGCGGAGGCGGAGAAGCTTTTTTCACTGAGTAAAGAGTACGGCGTGCCGATTGACGCGGCGGAGTTTGCCAACGAGCCCAACATGATGGAGGATACCGGTTTTCCTAAAGGATACACGCCGGAGCATTACCGCAGAGATCAAGATTTGTTCTTTAGCTGGCTTCGGGCGAATTATCCTGACTGTCTCTGCGTAGGGCCCAGCACCACAGGCGGGGATAATCTCACCTTTGGAAGAGATTCAGGAAAAGGGGGCGGCATTGAGCAGCTTGTGCAGAATAGCTGTAATTGCGCGGATTTAATGGACGGAACGAAAGAGCCTTTGGACGTGTTCAGCTATCATTATTACAACGGTCTTTCTGACAGGCTTGCATCGGTTATGCCTAACGGACATTGGCCTGCGGAGGAGGCAAACAGCGAGCCTTATCTGGACACAGCGCTTAAATTTGCGCGTACCTATGCGCCGATGCGCGATAAATATTGTCCCGGCGGGGAAATGTGGGTGACGGAATCAGGAGACGCCGGCGGCGGCGGCGATACGTGGGCTTCCACTTATCTTGACGTGCTGCGCACGCTCAATGAGCTTGGCGGTTTTTCCACCATCACTAACGGCGTTATTTTCCACAATACGCTGGCTTCCTCCGATTATGGCTTCCTTGCCCGCGAGGTGTTTGACCCTCGTCCCAATTATTTTGCAGTTCTTTTGTGGAACCGCTTGATGGGAACTACCGTTTTTGATTCCGAGGAGCCTATCAGGGAGGGCGCCCATGTATTCGCACATTCCCGCAAGGACGGAAAAGACGGGGTTGTCTATCTGGTAATTAACAATTCCACCACGGAAAGCACCAGCGTAGAGCTGCCGAAGGATGCGGAACGCTACACGCTTGCAGGCGAAAACGGAAATATGCGGGCAACCGTGATGACCTTGAACGGCAAGCCTCTTGTGCTGGGCGAGAACAATTCTTTGCCTGAAATGAATCCTGAAAAGCAGGATGCCGGAACAGTGGAGCTTGCGCCGGGAACTTGTACGTTTTTTGTAATGTAATTTTTTATCCTTTGTTGTCGATTACAAGGTGTTTTGCTGCTGGTTATAAGTTGTTGATTTGATTGGTCGATGAAAAAGGTTAAAGTAAAGATTTAAAAGTTAAATTTAAAGGATGAAAAGACAGTCGGGCATATCCCGGCTGTCTTAAATTCTTACGGAGAAGGAAAAAATGCATTTTGTAAACGCAAAGGGAATTTTATCGGCAAAAAACGGCATGAACCTGTATCGGGGGTGTACTCACGGCTGCATTTACTGCGATAGCCGCAGTAAATGCTATCAAATGAAGCATGATTTTGAGGACGTTGAGGTAAAGCAAAACGCGCCGGAGCTTTTGGAGGCGGCTTTGCGCTCCAAGAGAAAAAAGTGCATGATAGGGACGGGGGCCATGTGCGATTCCTACATGCATTGTGAGGAGAAGCTGGGACTGACGAGGAAATGTCTTGAAATCATCGACGATTACGGGTTTGGGCTGGCAATCCAAACGAAATCGAATAGGATTTTGCGGGATTTGGATTTGCTGAAAAGCATTAACCGAAAGGCAAAATGCGTGGTGCAGATGACTTTGACGACTTACGACGAGGAGCTGTGCAGGATTGTAGAGCCGAGGGTCAGCGCCACAAGGGAGCGTTTTGAGGTATTAAAAATTTTGCGGGAAAACGGGATTCCCACGGTAGTGTGGGCAACGCCTTTTTTACCTTTTATCAACGATACAAGGGAAAACGTGGAGGGGATTCTTGACTACTGCGTACAGGCGGGTGTGTACGGGATTATATGCTATGGAATCGGCATGACCCTCCGGGAAGGGAACAGGGAGTATTTTTATCGAAAGCTTGACGAGCATTTTCCCGGAATGAAGGAGCGGTATCAAAGGAAATACGGCTATGCCTACGAGGTTGTCAGCGATAACAACAGGGAGCTTATGGGCAGGTTTTATGAGATATGCGGGAAATATCATATCGTAAGCGATATGGAAAAGGTGTTTGGTTATCTTTATGAGTTCCCGGAAAATAAGGGGTATGAGCAGCTGCGGCTGTTTTAGGAGTATTGACAGAAGGTTTGGCGGCTTTAAAAGCAATTTTTGCCGCGGCCTGCACCGTCGCATGGCGGGAGTGCTCTTGACGGTATTTGCAAAGGGAAGCGCGGAGGAAGAAATTTTATAGATATTTTATTGTAAATGAAAGCGGCCCTTTGTATAATAAAAATACGAAATGAAACGCGAAGCGGAGGGAAAATTATGGAGCAAATATACAATCCTTATTTGCCGTTGACTGAGTATGTGCCGGACGGGGGTAAAGGAGATATTGCTGGAAGCAAGGGGCAGCTTTAAAGGGAATATTTTGGTCTCGGAGGACGAGGAAGGGAACGTGCGAGGTAAAGTCCTTTGGGGTTTAGAGATAAAGCGGTTATGCGGCAGCTTTTGTTATGAATTTTGGTAGAACGAGGTAAACAGGTGGACAGTGTGAGTAAGCAGGCGGCGGCTATGGAAGAAAAGATTGTGAAGCATACCGTCAAGGACAGTGTGTTTTCGGATTTGTTTCGGATAAAAAAGTATCTTTTGCAGTTGTATTTGGCCCTTCACCCGGAGGATATCGCCGCAACGGAAGACGAGCTGACGGATATTACGATTAAAAATGTGCTGACGGACAATTTATATAATGATTTAGGCTTTCTTTTGGGCGACAGGCTGATGATACTTGTGGAGGCGCAAAGCACATGGACGGCCAATATAATTATCAGGGGATTAATGTACCTTGTACAAACTTACCATGATTATTTTGAGCGCACAAATCAAAACTTGTATAGAAGTAAAAAGGTGAAAATACCGAAACCGGAACTTTATGTAATATATACCGGCGACAGAGGAGAAAAAGAAGATACTATATCACTGTCAAAAGAATTTTTTGAGGGAATGGATATTGCTATCGACGTAAGGGTTAAAATAATTTACGAAAGCAATACGGATGATATTATCAATCAATATATTATTTTTTCAAAAGTGTACGACGAGCAGAGAAAGTTATATGGAAGGACAAAGACGGCAATTACGGAGACAATCCGTATCTGTAAGGATAAAAATATTCTCAAGGAGTATCTTGAAAGCAGGGAAAAGGAGGTAGTGTCAATCATGATGAGTTTATTTGACGAGGAAGAAGTCATGCGGTCGTATATCAGAAGCGAGCGATATGAAGCAGGACAGAATAAAATTAGAGAAAAAGCAAAGCTGATGCTGGAAAAAGGAAAAATTACGATAGACGAAATGAGCGTATTTTTCCCGGAGCTGTCGGGGGAGGAAATCAAGGAAATTGAAGCGGAGGTTATGCAGTTGGCATAATCAATGGGTTAGGTAAGTTGAATGTGGCATTAGGGGCAGTTATAAATCGAAACGGTTTATAGCTGCTTTCTTTATGCACAGAGGGTGCGGAAAGAAATTTGTTGCTGGTACAGCATCCCGCACAGAGGAATATATCTCAAAAGCGATGCATGGCGGGCAGAAAAATTCTTTCCTGTTTAACTGCGCAGAAAAAACCTAAAGAAAAATTAAAAACTACTTGACATAGAGTGTCTACAGATGTAAACTCGTATTGTCTACAAAAGTAGACCAAGGAGGAAAACAGGTGAAAAAGAAAATAACCGTTTCGGACGCCGAATGGGCGGTATTGGAAATTTTATGGGATGCAGGAAAGCCGTTAAACGCCTCTGAAATAAGGAATCTGCTGGGAGGAAGCAAAAGCTGGGAGCGGACGACAATTCTCACGTTGATTCAGCGGCTTTTGAAAAAGGGAGCGCTCAGGCAGGAAAAGCGGGAGGTTTATTATTACGAGCCCTGCGTGAAGCGGGAGGAATATATCAACGATGAGACAAGGGAATTCGTGGATAAATTTTTTAAGGGAAGTTCCCGGAATCTGGCGGCTGCGCTGGTAAACAGCGAGGCTTTATCGAAGGAAGAGCTTGAGGAGCTTCGGGATTATTTTAACCGGAACTGTTAGGGATGCGCAAGATGCGGCGCGGAAACGAGGAAAATTATGGAACGGATTTTTTTATGTATTTTGTCTTTGTCTGTGTCGGGGGCTTTGATTGGGGCAGTTTTGCTGCTGATACACCCGCTTACGAAAAGGTGGTTTTCCAGAAAGTGGAATTATTATATTTGGCTGTTGGTGGCTGCAAGGCTGCTGATTCCGGTTCACATTGAGACGGCAAGCAGCTTACAGAACGTGGCGGGATTGATTTTTACTTTTGAAGCTGCGGCGCAGGGGAATGAATTTGAGCCTGTAAATGAATTTGCGAATGAAAACGAATCCAAGAGTGAGAGCGAATCTGGGATTGGAAATGCATCCAAAGCGGAAAATAAATTTGCCAACGGGAACAAAATTGCAGATGCCGCGCCCATAGAATCTTTAGCAGGTGAAACAAAGGCAGAGGCGGCAGAAACAAAGAAGGAAATAGCAGAAGTAAATACAAAGGAAGATGGAACAAAGGCGGAGGCAGCTTCCCAAACAGAAAGTCCCGATGTTGAAAGCCCCAATACCAGCAAACAATCCAACAGAGCCAGCGCACAGTTTATC
Organism: Clostridium sp.; assembly: GCA_023663815.1. GTDB lineage: Bacteria > Bacillota > Clostridia > Lachnospirales > Lachnospiraceae > Suilimivivens. Next base: position 7,831 of record JAMPGS010000052.1, on the reverse strand, counting down.
AATCTCCAAAAACAGCCTGCCATTGAAAAACTGATTGCTGCATTTTCCGGCAACGCCGCCGTCAACGGGCTGTTGCTTTTAAGTGTTATCTGGCTTGCAGGGGCGGGGGTCAGTCTTTTTGTGAAAATCATCAAATACCGCCGCTTTACGTCATGTCTGCGCAAGAGCAGCGAAAAAATAACCGGCGAGGGCGTAAACGCTATCGTTAAGGGGCTGGCGGAGAGGCTCCGCATAAAAAAGACGCCTGCCGTTTACGAGAGCGGGCTGGCCCCGGTGCCGATTACCTTTGGCCTGTGTAAGCCGGTTGTTATCCTGCCAAAAGAAGAGAGGGATTCGGCGCGGCTTTCACTGATTCTTCACCATGAGCTCATTCACGTAAAGCGGAAAGATTTGTGGTATAAATGGCTGTATCAATTGCTGCTGTGCGTCCATTGGTTTAATCCCGTTTTGTATCTGATAGGGAGGAAAATGAGTATTGACTGCGAGCTTGCCTGCGACGAGGCGGTGCTTGCCTGTTTAACCGGCGAGGGCCGGAAGGCGTACGGAAATATTTTAATCAACACAGCGGAGAGAAATTTATTTTTTAAAGAAAATGTTCCGTCTACGACGTTGCTGGAAAGGAGGAAGGATTTGAAAGAAAGATTGAAGGGGATTCTCCATTATAAAAAACAAGGGAAATTTAAAGTATTGCTGTCGGTGTGTATGCTCTTATGTCTTTTATATTTGTCCGCCTGCGGAAGCGTTCAGGTTTCCAGAGATGCGATGCCGCTGCAGTTTGCGGCGCGTGAAGCAGACGAGTTTTTATCCTCTGTAGGTATTTTTAATTATGACGTGGATAAGTTTCTGGCGGAGCCATGGACGGGAAATAGGAACGGGCTGGGCAAGAAAATGTATGACGACGAAAGCCTGATAGCGGGGGCGGACGACACGGAGGAGTGGAGGGCCTACTCTTATGCCGGCGGCGATAATCGGCTCACCAGCCGCGGGTTTGTGCTGAGCGGCTCGGACAGCGTATTGATTGTGCAGGCGTCGGAGGAAACGCCGCTGGAGGTGGAATCTTCCTTTGAGCTGGTGAAAGGGGAGTTTAAAATTGTCCATGTAAAGCCGGACAAAAGCGTGGAGCTGATTGACGATACAGGCAAGGAAGCTCAGCGCGAGATTACGCTGGGAAAGGGCAGAAACGTTATTAAAATGGTAGGCTGGAACGCCAAACTAAAAGAGCTTTCCATCAGCTTCCCCGGCTTGAGCAAACGGGATTTTGATGCGGTTTACAGTTCGGAGGAGGAGGAATATGCCGGCGAGGCGTTAAAATCCATTGCATCCGGAAATATAAACAAGGATAAGCTGATGGATTCGCTGGTTTATATGGATGCCGAAACGGCAAGCGAAGTACTGTCCGTCCTGCTTGAAAAGGGAATTCCATTGACCGACGAGGAATTAAGCAATCTGCTGATATATTCCGATACGAAGCTGTCCAGTAGATATCTGGCGGAGGCCGCGGAAAAAGGAAACTTTGCGCCTGACGGGGAAACATTGGAGAAGCTGATGCCTTATCTGGAAAACGATGGCCGGGGAAAGCTGCTTGGGGCAATGGGGGAAGCCCTAGATTGGCAGACCCTGCGGGACAGCCTTCCTTACTTAAATGAGGAGGAGATAAAGGAATGTCTCCTTGCCTATATGGAAAACGGCAATAGGATTAGCTTTGCGCAGTTTGAGGATATCTCGCCTTTTTTGAGCGACGGGATAGGTAAGGAGCTTGACAGGTATTTAGAGGGAAAATAAAAAGAAGGGCTGCCGCGTTAAGAAAATGAGTGCGGCAGTCCTTTTTGTCTTTTATCCGACCGTGTTTTTAACCCGGTTGATTACGCTGACAATGTTGTCGTTTGCGTTTTTTACTTTGATATGAATTTCCGGGTGTTTGGCTTGAAAAACATTGAAAATCTCGTGTATGAAAGCCCGCCCGGCGTCGTCTACGCCGTCAAAGTCAAGTTCCACTTCCTCAAACTTATCAAATCCGCTGCACAGCCTCCGCGCCTGTGAACGGGAAACCGGGAAAGCGCTGGGAATGGCGCTTTTTATAGGCACCTGCGTTTTGTAAAATCCTTTTTCATCAGAAGAAAACATATCAAACACCTCCTGTAATTGACGTTTGGAGTTATTCCACAGTTCCATTGTGACAAAAGTTCCCTTTTGACCGTTCATCCTTTTTTTAGGCTCGCTGTCCTCTTGGCCGCTTATATCAGTGGAGATATTCCTATCGTAAGCTTCGTGGATAAACATGCGGTTGGAGGAAAAAATATAAAACCTGTCCAGAGAGCGGGAACTGAAAAATATCCCCTCGCCTGAGTGATTATCCTCGCTGGTCGTCAGTTTTCCAACAAATAGGATAGACACCGCGTCGTCCAATGATATGTCGGTTTTGGTTGTATCTAAAATATAGTTTCTTATATTCTCAAAAATACCTACTCCGTTGTCGCTTATAAATATACTTGTAAAAAGAATATTCGTTTTTACCAGCACATTAATGCTGTCGGATTTTGAATGTTCTATTGCGTTATTCATAATTTCACAAAAGACATAATACCATATTTTTACAACATTTTTGGGGAGATGATTTAATAAAGGAAAAATGTCGGCTTCAAAAATTCTGTCCTCCTCCAATTTTGCCAGCTTGGGTGAATAGGAAAAATGCCGCGTGTCAAAGTCTTTCAGCTTCCATTTACAGGGATACCCTTCGCGGCGTTCTATAATGCCCTCCCGCTCCATTTTTTCAAGATATCTGTTTACCGTCGTTCTGGATATTTGATAGGTTTGGGCGGTTGAGGGCACAATGGTAGGACTGTTGTAATAAATTTGCTCAAGAATATGCCATTTTATACGTTCTCTGGTTTTATTTGTCAGCGACATTGTACTTTACAGCCTTTCTAAATGAACTTTACATATTGCAGTTTTAACTATAACACTTTTTTTAGTATGCGGCAAGCAGTAGAAGCGGAACATTTAAAAAAGCAATAACCACTGGTAATCACGCGCTCTTTTTGCTATTATATAAATGCTACATATAAATGTTGCTTATGGTACATTTTAGTTAAAATAACAGAATTTTACGCATTGTATTGCATGAAAGGCAGCGGGGTAAGCTGCAGGAGGCGTCTATGTCATTCACCCATCTCCACGTCCACACGGAATACAGTCTGCTGGACGGTTCCAATAAAATAACAGAATATGTAAAAAGGGTAAAAGCGCTCGGCATGAACAGCGCCGCCATCACGGACCACGGGGTGATGTACGGCGTCATTGATTTCTATAAAACCTGTAAGGCGGAGGGTATCAAGCCCATTTTGGGCTGTGAAATTTATGTGGCGCCCAACTCGCGGTTCGACAAGGAGCTGACGGGAGGGGAGGACAGGTACTACCACTTGGTTCTGCTTGCGGAAAACAACAAGGGCTACGACAATTTGATGAAAATAGTGAGCCGCGGATTTACGGAGGGGTATTATTACAAGCCCCGCGTGGATATGGAGCTTCTGCGGGAGTATCACGAGGGCTTGATTGCCCTTTCCGCCTGCCTTGCGGGGGAGGTGCAGCGTTATATTCAAAAGGGGCTTGTGGACGAGGCGAAAAAAGCGGCCTTGCGCTATAGAGACTGCTTCGGGGAAGGCAATTTTTTCTTGGAGCTGCAGGACCACGGCCTTGGGGAACAGAAAATGGTGAATGCGACGCTTGTGCAGATGAGCAAGGCTCTGGACATTCCGCTGGTAGTCACCAACGACGTCCATTACACCTACGCCGAAGACGAGAAGCCCCACGACATTCTTCTGTGCATCCAGACCGGGAAAAAGCTGGCGGACGAGGACAGGATGCGCTATGAGGGCGGGCAGTATTATGTGAAGAGCGAGGAGGAAATGAAGGGCCTTTTTCCCTATGCGTGGGAGGCCGTTGAAAATACCCAGAGAATTGCGGACAGGTGCAACGTTGAAATTGAGTTTGGCGTGATTAAGCTCCCGCATTTCGAGGTGCCGGAGGGGTACGATTCGTGGACGTATTTAAACAAGCTCTGTTACGATGGGATGAAAATGCGCTACGGGGAAAATGAAAACGCCCCTGCGGGGGATACGGGACAAACCCTCAAGGAGCGGCTTGACTATGAGCTTGGCGTTATTAAAACTATGGGGTACGTGGATTATTTTTTGATAGTGTGGGATTTTATCAATTACGCCAAGTCAAACAAGATTATGGTGGGGCCGGGGCGCGGCTCCGCGGCGGGGAGCATTGTCGCCTACGCGCTGAAAATAACGGATATCGACCCCATCAAATACAACCTGCTGTTTGAGCGTTTTTTGAATCCGGAACGAATTTCCATGCCGGATATCGACATTGACTTCTGCTTCGAGAGGCGGCAGGAGGTGATTGACTATGTAAGTCAAAAGTACGGCCCGGAGAAGGTGGTGCAGATTGTCACCTTTGGAACCCTCGCGGCAAAGGGCGTTATCAGGGACGTGGGCCGCGTGATGGATTTGCCCTACGCCTACGTGGATTCGCTGGCAAAAATGATACCGCGGATTCCAAACGACTTGAACGTCACCATCGACAAGGCCCTAAAGGCAAACCCGGAGCTGAGAAAGCTCTACGAGACGGACGGGCAGGTAAAAGAATTGATCGACATGAGCAAGTGCTTGGAAGGGCTTCCAAGGCACGCCTCCATGCACGCGGCCGGAGTAGTGATTTGTTCCCGCCCGGCGGAGGAGCTTGTACCTTTGTCAAGGGGAGCCGACGGCTCCATCACCACGCAGTTTACCATGACGACCATCGAGGAGCTAGGGCTTCTTAAAATGGATTTTTTGGGGCTGCGGACGCTGACGGTGCTTCGGGACGCCGTGGCGCTGATTGAGAAGGACAAGGGCGTCCATATCGATATCGAGCATTTGGATTTTGACGATAAAAAGGTGCTTGCCTCCGTTGGAACCGGAAAGACGGACGGCGTTTTCCAGCTTGAAAGCGGCGGCATGAAAAGCTTTATGAAGGAGCTCCGGCCTGAAAGCCTGGAGGATATTATTGCCGGGATTGCCCTGTACCGTCCCGGCCCTATGGATTTTATTCCCAAATATATAAGGGGAAAAAACCACACGGGGGCGATTACTTATGCCTGCCCCCAATTGGAGCCCATATTGAACGCCACTTACGGCTGTATCGTTTATCAGGAGCAGGTGATGCAGATTGTCCGGGATTTGGGCGGCTATACCCTTGGGCGCAGCGATTTGGTGCGCCGGGCCATGAGTAAGAAAAAGCAGTCGGTGATGGAGAAGGAGCGGGCCAACTTTATCTATGGAAACGAGGCCGAGGGCGTTCCGGGGTGTATGGCAAACGGAATTTCCGAGGAGGTTGCCTCGCAGATTTTCGACGATATGATGGATTTTGCAAAATACGCCTTCAACAAGTCCCACGCGGCCTGCTACGCAGTGGTGGCCTATCAGACGGCTTATTTAAAATACTATTATCCGGTGGAGTTTATGGCGGCCCTTATGACCTCGGTTATCGACAGTCCGCGGAAGGTGGCGGAGTATATTATGGTCTGCCGGGGCATGGGCATTACCATTCTGCCCCCCGACATCAATCAGGGGGAGCGGGGCTTTTCCGTGGACGGCAGCTCTATCCGCTACGCGCTGATGGCGATTAAGAGCATTGGGCGGCCCGTGATTGACGCGGTGGTGGAGGAGCGCAGGCTGCGGGGACCTTACACCAATTTGAAGGATTTTATTACCAGAATGTCGGACAAGGACGTAAACAAAAAAGCCATTGAAAACTTTATCAAGGCGGGAGCCTTCGACAGTCTTCCGGGCACAAGGAAGCAGTTTATGAGCGCTTATGTGCAGATTATGGACAGCATTTCCCACGACAAGAAAAGCAACATGGCCGGGCAGTTAAGCCTGTTCGACATTGTGGGCGAGGAGGAAAAGGAGGCCTACGACGTGAAGCTCCCTGACGTGGGCGAGTATTCAAGGGAAATGATGCTTTCCTTTGAAAAAGAAGTGCTGGGCATTTACGTAAGCGGCCACCCCCTAGAGGAGTGGGAGGAGCTTTGGAAAAAGGGAATTTCCAACACCACGGCGGACTTTATGCTGGACGAGGAGGGCGGCGAGCCCGTTGTGAAGGACAATACGACGGCCATTGTGGGGGGCATGATTGCGGACAAGCGGATTAAGTACACCAAAAACGATAAGGTCATGGCTTTCCTTCAGGTAGAGGATTTGCTGGGCAGCATTGAGGTGGTGGTTTTTCCGCGGGATTACGAAAAATACAGCGCAAAGCTCACGGAGGACAACAAGATTTTTGTGCGGGGAAGGGTGTCCCTTGAGGAGGACAAGGACGGCAAGCTTATCTGTGAAAAAATCACCTCCTTTGACGAGATTCCGAAAAAGCTTTGGATTAAATTTCAGGAAAAAGCCGATTATGAGGCGGCCTGTGAGGAGCTTTTTTCCATTCTTGCGGATTCCGACGGAAACGATAGCGTTATTATTTATATTGAATCCATAAAGGCCATGAAAAAGCTGCCGCCCAACAAAAATGTCCGCGCGGACGAGGAGCTTTCGGGGCGGCTGGGCGCAAGGTACGGGCAGCAGAACATAAGAATCGTCTGGGATACGAAGATGCAGGAAGCGCTGCGGTGAGAAGGTGGGGAAATGCTGAGATGGGAGCAAAGAGGATGCATTGAAATGAAAGGAAGAGGCTCTGGAATGAGAGCAAAGCAAATGTGCTGAAAATAGGAGGAAGAGGAGGTCATGGAATAAGGGCGAAGAAGATATGCTGAAATGGAGGAAGGGAAGCGGTGAAATGAGCGCGAAAAAGGATTGAAAACCGCTTCAAATAGAGTTAAAATAGACGGCAGAGAAAGGATGGTAACTACTTATGGCAAAGGAAATTAAAACCATTGGAATTTTAACCAGCGGCGGAGATGCGCCGGGTATGAACGCCGCTATCCGTGCAGTTGTCCGTAAGTCAATCGGTAACGGCGTAAAGGTGAAGGGAATTAAGAAAGGTTATCAGGGCCTTTTAAACGAAGAAATCGTTGATATGGAAAAAAAGGACGTTTCCGATATCATTCAAAAGGGCGGCACTATTTTAGGTACGGCGCGCTGCAGCGAATTTAAGCTTCCTGAGGTTCAGGAGCGGGCGGCGCAGATATGCAGGAAGCACGGCATCGACGGCGTGGTGGTTATCGGCGGCGACGGCTCTTACCGCGGCGCGCAGGCGCTGGCAAGGCATGGAATTAACACCATCGGCCTGCCAGGAACTATCGACCTTGATATCGCGTGTACGGAGTATACTATCGGATTTGACACGGCTATCAACACCGCCATGCAGGCTATCGACAAGGTAAGGGACACCTCCTCCTCCCATGAACGCTGCAATATCATTGAGGTTATGGGGCGGAACGCCGGTTATATCGCCTTATGGTGCGGCGTGGCAAACGGGGCTGAGGATATCCTTCTTCCTGAAAAATATGATTTTAAAGAACAAAATATCATTAACAATATTATTACAAACCGTAAAAGAGGCAAGACCCACCATATTATTGTGAACGCTGAGGGAATTGGGCACTCCACCTCCATGGCAAGACGAATCGAAGCGGCCACCGGCATTGAGACAAGGGCCACGATTTTAGGCTACATGCAGCGGGGCGGCTCCCCCACCTGTAAGGACCGTTTTTACGCGTCCATCATGGGCTCCTATGCGGCCGATATTCTGTGCGAGGGCAAGAGCAACAGGGTGGTAGGCTACCAGAATGGACAGTTTGTGGATTTTGATATCGAGGAAGCCTTGAACATGCAGA
>JAMPGS010000051.1 GCA_023663815.1 Clostridium sp. | reverse complement strand
GGATTCAAACTTAAACAGCTCTTCCCCGTTGGCGTCCATGGGCTCGAATTTCACCTTACAATGTCCGTACTGTCCGCGTCCGCCGGATTGTCTGGCGTATTTGGAATCAACCTCCACGGTCTTGGTAAAGGTCTCCTTGTAGGCAACCTGAGGCGCGCCTACATTTGCCTCCACCTTGAACTCGCGCAAAAGTCTGTCCACAATAATCTCCAGATGAAGCTCGCCCATACCTGCAATGATGGTCTGGCCTGTTTCCGGATTGCTGTGAGCGCGGAAGGTGGGGTCTTCCTCTGCCAGCTTTGCAAGAGCCTCTCCCATCTTTCCCTGTCCTGCCTTTGTCTTGGGCTCAATCGCCAGCTCGATAACGGGCTCCGGGAATTCCATGGATTCCAAAATCACAGGATGCTGCTCGTCACAAATAGTATCGCCGGTTGTGGTAAATTTAAACCCTACCGCCGCTGCAATATCGCCGGAATACACCTTTTCAAGCTCGGCTCTCTTGTTCGCGTGCATCTGCAGGATACGTCCCACACGTTCTTTTTTATCCTTTGTTGCGTTCAGTACATAGGAACCGGAATTCATGGTACCGGAGTAAACTCTAAAGAATGCCAGCTTGCCCACAAAGGGGTCCGCCATAATCTTAAATGCCAGCGCTGAAAAAGGCTCGTCGTCGGAAGCGTGTCTCTCAATCTCGTTCCCGTCTAAATCAGTTCCCTTGATTGCAGGGATATCTGTGGGAGCGGGCATATACTCAAGCACTGCATCCAATAGCTTCTGCACGCCCTTGTTTCTGTAAGCGGAACCGCAGCATACGGGAACCGCCGTACATTCGCAGGTGGCTTTTCTTAAAACGGCCTTCAATTCTTCTACAGTGGGCTCCTCGCCCTCAAGATATTTCACCGTCAAGTCGTCGTCCAACTCGCAGATTTTCTCAATAAGCTCGGAACGGTACAATTCGGCGTCGTCTGCCATATTTTCGGGAACATCTATAACGTCGATGTCCTCTCCCTTGTCATCATTATAGATGTAGGCCTTCATCTCAAACAAATCAATGATGCCTTTAAATTCATCCTCCTTGCCGATAGGCAGTTGAAGGATAATTGCATTTTTACCAAGTCTGGTTTTAATCTGCTCTACTGCTCCGTAGAAATCGGCGCCTAAAATGTCCATCTTATTGATAAAGGCCATTCTCGGCACATTATAAGTGTCAGCCTGACGCCATACGTTTTCCGACTGAGGCTCCACTCCGCCCTTAGCGCAGAACACGCCCACAGCGCCGTCCAGCACACGCAGGGAACGCTCCACCTCAACGGTAAAGTCAACGTGTCCGGGCGTGTCAATGATATTGATACGATGTTCAAGCGCGCCCTCCTTGGGCTTGCAGTTTTCTTCCAAAGTCCAATGGCAGGTGGTAGCGGCTGACGTAATGGTGATACCTCTCTCCTGTTCCTGCTCCATCCAGTCCATGGTAGCTGTGCCCTCGTGAGTATCGCCAATCTTATAATTCACACCAGTATAATACAAAATACGCTCTGTCAGAGTCGTTTTACCCGCATCAATATGAGCCATGATACCGATGTTTCTGGTCCTCTCTAACGGATATTCTCTTCCAGCCAAAGATTTTTCCTCCTTATATTAGTCTGCATACACAGCATTACCGCTTGTATCAGAAGCTTATGCCGCCTTCGGCGAACGGCCTTTGCCATCCGTCCAATTAGAAACGGTAATGAGAAAATGCTCTGTTTGCTTCTGCCATTTTATGCATATCTTCTTTTCTCTTAACGGCTGCGCCCGTGTTGTTTGCAGCGTCAAGGATTTCATTGGCAAGTCTGTCCTCCATGGTTTTCTCGCCTCTCTTGCGGGAAAACATAGTCAGCCATCTGAGCGCTAACGCCTGCCGCCTGTCGGGCCTTACCTCGATAGGCACCTGATAGGTAGCGCCGCCGATACGTCTTGCTTTTACTTCCAGAACGGGCATGATGTTGTTCATTGCCTCCTGAAAAACCTCAAGAGCCGGCTTGCCTGCCTTTTCCTCTACCTTGGCAAATGCGCCGTATACAATTTTCTGGGCTACGCTTTTCTTGCCGTCCAACATGATATTGTTGATAAGCTTGGTAACCACCTTGTCATTGTATAAAGGATCCGCCAATACGTCTCTCTTCTGAATATGTCCTTTACGTGGCACGGTTCTTCCCTCCTTAATTATTTACATTAAATCATCGGTACTCACAGTGTGTCATTCTAATTCGATAATAGAAATTTTTTATATAAAAATTTTCTATTATGTCACAATTTGTGTTCGTGCGGCAAGTCTTATTACAACAATTCTTTATCGTAACAGAATTCCAACACTAAATTAGCTTGCATTTGTGGGTCCAACTTATTCCCAAATTACTTGGAAGCCTTAGGTCTCTTAGCGCCATATTTGGAACGTGCCTGTCGCCTGTTTGCAACGCCCGCCGTATCAAGGGTGCCCCTGATAATGTGGTATCTTGTACCGGGCAGGTCCTTTACTCTTCCGCCCCTGATAAGAACAACGCTGTGCTCCTGCAGGTTGTGGCCTTCTCCGGGAATGTAGCTCGTCACTTCGATTCCGTTGGAAAGACGCACTCTGGCAATCTTCCGAAGAGCTGAGTTAGGCTTCTTGGGAGTCGCTGTCTTAACAGCGGTACAAACACCTCTCTTTTGCGGAGAAGAAGTATCCGTGGCTTTCTTGTGAAGGGAATTCCATCCTTTCTGAAGAGCAGGCGCCGTTGACTTCTTTACTGATGTTTGACGTCCTTTTCTGACTAACTGGTTAAATGTTGGCATTCTGTTTCACCTCCTGTTTGTAAAATGTTCTGCGCGCAGTTATACGCACACTCAAATAGTATAAATGTCGGATTTTTCTTTGTCAATAACTTTTTTATCCACATTCTTTATGGCCCGCGCAGCAGGTGCGCAGGCCGATTTGAGCAATGAAAGTAATTACGTCGTCATTACGACGTCCTCCTCAACGATATCCTCAGCCTCCGCGTCGGCGTCCTCATAGGATTCCTCAACATAATCCTCGTTGAAACCCTCCTCCATGGACACTTCATCTATGGGCTCTTCGTCTATGGACACGCTATCTATAGACGCTTCATTCATGGATACTCCATCTATGGCCACATTGTCCATGGACATGTCGTCTATGGACGATATATCGTCCATTCCGTCCTCGATATAAAATTCTTCCTCGTCCACATCGATGGTGCCCATCAAATCGTTGTCGGTGGAAAGTCTGGTGTTGCGGTAACGCTTCATGCCTGTTCCGGCGGGAATCAGCTTGCCGATAATTACATTTTCTTTCAGTCCCACCAGCGGGTCAACTTTACCCTTGATGGCTGCCTCCGTCAGCACCTTTGTAGTCTCCTGGAAGGAAGCCGCGGATAAGAAGGAGTTCGTTGCAAGGGCCGCCTTGGTGATTCCAAGCATAACCTGCTTGCCCTCCGCAGGCTCTTTTCCCTCCGCAAACAACTGCTCGTTTAAGTCCTCATATTCAAGGACATCAACCAGCGCGCCGGGTAAAAAGTCCGTGTCCCCGTTGTTTTCAATACGGATTTTCTTAAGCATCTGACGGACAATCACTTCGATATGCTTATCGCTGATGTCAACGCCCTGCAGGCGGTACACTCTTTGCACCTCGCGAATCATGTAATCCTGCACTGCGCGGATACCCTTGATTTTCAGCAAATCGTGGGGATTGATGCTTCCCTCTGTGAGCTCGTCGCCGGCCTCAAGCACCGCGCCGTCAATCACCTTGATTCTGGAGCCGTAAGGAATCAGGTACGCCTTAGTCTCCCCCGTCTCCGGGTTTGTGATGACAATCTCACGCTTTTTCTTGGTATCCTTAATGGTGGCAATGCCGCCGAATTCTGCGATAATCGCAAGTCCCTTGGGCTTTCTGGCCTCAAAAAGCTCCTCCACACGAGGAAGACCCTGTGTGATATCGTCGCCTGCAACGCCCCCTGAGTGGAAGGTACGCATAGTAAGCTGCGTGCCCGGCTCGCCGATGGACTGCGCGGCGATAATTCCTACAGCCTCGCCCACCTGAACCGCCTCGCCGGTGGCCATGTTGGCCCCGTAACATTTAGAACAGATTCCAATGTGGGAACGGCAGGTAAGAATCGTGCGGATTTTCACCTTCTCAATGGGCTCGCCCTTCTCGCCCACGCCCACGCTGAGTATCTTCGATGCGCGGCTGGGGGTAATCATATGATTGCTCTTTACGATTACGTTGCCCTCTCTATCCTTAATATCCTCACAGGAATAACGCCCTGTGATTCTGTCCTTCAAGCTTTCAATGGTTTCCTTTCCGTCCATAAAGGCGGAAACCCACATACCGGGGATCTCATCCCTGCCTTCCATACAGTCAACCTCGCGGATAATCAGCTCCTGCGACACATCAACCATACGCCGGGTAAGATACCCTGAGTCCGCGGTACGCAGGGCCGTATCGGACAATCCCTTGCGCGCGCCGTGGGCCGACATAAAGTACTCCAGTACGTCCAGTCCTTCACGGAAATTGGATTTAATAGGAAGCTCAATCGTCCGTCCGGTGGTATCCGCCATCAATCCGCGCATACCGGCCAACTGCTTAATCTGCTGGTTGGAACCGCGGGCCCCGGAATCGGCCATCATGAAAATATTGTTGTATTTATCCAGCCCGGCAAGAAGCACGTCCGTAAGCTTCTTATCCGTCTCGTTCCACGTCTCCACAACCGCGCGGTATCTTTCCTCCTCGGTAATCAGCCCGCGCCGGAAATTCTGCGAAATTTTATCCACCGTCGCCTGAGCCTCATTCAACATTTCCTGCTTCTGGGCAGGCACGGTCATATCGGAAATGGAAACGGTCATCGCCGCTCTTGTGGAATATTTATATCCCGTGGCCTTAATCAAATCCAGCACTTCCGCCGTCACCGACGCGCCGTGAATATTGATAACCTTCTCAAGAATCTGCTTTAACTGCTTCTTACCCACATGGAAGTCCACCTCAGGCAAAAGGAGATTTTCCGGCTTGCTCCTGTCAACATATCCCAAATCCTGCGGAAGAATCTCGTTAAACAGGAAACGTCCTAACGTGGATTCCACGATACCGGACACTTCCTCCCCCTCGGAATTCTTCTTGGTGATTCTCACCTTGATTTTGGAATGAAGGGTACACGCGCCGTTTTCATAGGCAAGAATCGCCTCGTTGACGCTCTTGTAAAATCTGCCCTCGCCGATAGAGCCCGGCCGCTCCTGCGTCATATAATAAATACCAAGCACCATATCCTGAGAAGGCACCGCAACGGGCCCGCCGTCGGAAGGCTTTAACAGGTTGTTGGGCGACAGCAAAAGGAACCGGCACTCCGCCTGCGCTTCCACGGAAAGAGGAAGATGAACGGCCATCTGGTCGCCGTCAAAGTCCGCGTTAAACGCGGTACACACAAGGGGATGAAGCTTAATTGCTTTCCCCTCCACAAGAATCGGCTCAAAAGCCTGAATTCCCAGCCTGTGAAGGGTAGGGGCACGGTTTAACATAACCGGGTGCTCCTTAATAACCTCCTCAAGCACATCCCACACCTGGGTATCTAACCTCTCCACCAGCTTCTTGGCGTTCTTGATATTCTGGGAAATGCCTCTTGACACCAATTCCTTCATAACAAAAGGCTTAAACAATTCAATCGCCATCTCTTTGGGGAGACCGCACTGGTAAATCTTAAGCTCCGGCCCCACCACGATAACGGAACGGCCTGAGTAGTCCACACGCTTGCCCAACAGGTTTTGACGGAAACGTCCCGATTTACCCTTAAGCATATCGGACAGGGACTTTAGCGCCCTGTTTCCGGGGCCCGTTACAGGCCTGCCGCGCCTGCCGTTGTCAATCAAGGCGTCAACCGCCTCCTGCAGCATCCTCTTCTCGTTGCGGACAATAATATCCGGCGCTCCCAGCTCTAGGAGCCTCTTCAATCTGTTGTTGCGGTTGATAATTCTTCTATATAAATCATTCAAATCCGACGTTGCAAAACGGCCGCCGTCCAGCTGTACCATAGGACGAAGGTCAGGCGGAATAACCGGAATCGCATCCATAATCATCCACGAAGGGTCGTTCCCGGATTCCCTGAAAGCCTCCACAACCTCAAGCCTCTTGATGATTCTCGCCCTTTTCTGGCCTGTGGATTCCCTCAAACCGGTTTTCAGCTCCTCCGCTTCCGTCTCAAGGTCGATGGCTAAAAGAAGCTCCTTAATAGCCTCCGCTCCCATGCCCACGCGGAATCTGCTGCCCCAGTTTTCCCTTGCGCTCTGGTATTCCTTCTCGGACAAAACCTGTTTGTACTCCAAATCAGTTTCACCCTTATCAAGCACGATATAGGACGCAAAATACAGCACTTTCTCAAGCACTCTGGGGGACAAGTCCAAAATCAAGCCCATGCGGCTGGGGATTCCCTTAAAATACCAAATATGGGATACCGGGGCCGCAAGCTCGATATGGCCCATGCGCTCCCTGCGGACGCTGGACTTTGTTACCTCCACGCCGCAGCGGTCGCAGACAACGCCTTTATATCTGATTTTCTTATATTTGCCGCAATGGCACTCCCAGTCCTTGCTGGGTCCGAAAATCTTTTCGCAGAACAGGCCGTCCTTTTCAGGCTTTAAGGTTCTGTAGTTAATGGTTTCCGGCTTCAAAACTTCGCCTCTCGACCACTCCCTGACCTTTTCAGGGGAGGCCAGACCAATCTTAATGGCATCAAACGTCATCGGCTGATAAACTTCCTGCTTTATTTCTGACATTACTCATGCTCCTTTCTAACTACTTTGCGCCTTTATTCATCATACGAATCCGTATCCAAGACTTCGTCAAACTCTTCCTCAAAATCGCCAAGTTCGTCCTCTTCCTCCTCTTCTTCTGCGCTTACAAGCTCTCCGCTGTCCTCGTCAAATTCCTGATGCTGATAGCCCATGGAGCTGAAAGAACTCTTATCGTAATCGTAATTTCTGTCCTCGCCCTCAATCTCATAACGGTAATCCGTGTCGCCGTAATCGATAGTCTCCATAATCTCAACCTCGGTGTTGTCCTCCCTAAGCACCCTCACGTCAAGACCAAGGGACTGGAGCTCTTTAAGCAGAACCTTGAAGGACTCAGGAATACCCGGCTCAGGAATATTGTCGCCCTTAATAATCGCCTCATAGGTCTTAACGCGGCCAACCACATCGTCGGATTTTACGGTAAGAATTTCCTGCAGGGTGTAGGACGCGCCGTATGCCTCCAGTGCCCAAACCTCCATTTCACCGAAACGCTGTCCGCCGAACTGCGCTTTTCCGCCTAAGGGCTGCTGGGTCACCAGCGAGTAAGGGCCCGTAGAGCGCGCGTGAATCTTATCGTCCACCAGATGGTGAAGCTTTAAGTAATGCATGTGACCTATGGTAACCGGGCTGTCAAAATATTCTCCGGTTCTTCCGTCCCGCAGTCTCACCTTTCCGTCTCTGGAAATAGGAACGTTCTTCCATACTTCCCTGTGGTCGCGGTTTTTGTATAAATAATCCATCACTTCGGGAAGGAGATCGCCCTTATGCTTCGCCTCAAACTCCTTCCAACTGGAATTTACGTAATCGTTTGCAAGGTCTAGGGTATCCATGATATCGTCTTCGTTTGCGCCGTCAAATACAGGCGTCGCCACATTAAAGCCCAGCGCCTTTGCCGCCAGGGACAAGTGTATCTCAAGTACCTGTCCAATATTCATACGGGAAGGCACGCCCAAGGGGTTAAGCACGATATCAAGAGGCCGCCCGTTGGGCAGATAAGGCATATCCTCCACCGGGAGCACGCGGGAAACAACGCCCTTGTTCCCGTGGCGGCCTGCCATCTTATCTCCCACGGAAATCTTTCTCTTCTGCGCAATATAAATACGGACCGCCTGATTTACGCCGGGTGAAAGCTCGTCGCCGTTTTCACGGGTAAACACCTTGGCGTCCACAATAATCCCATACTCGCCGTGGGGAACCTTCAGGGAAGTATCCCTCACCTCTCTTGCCTTCTCGCCAAAAATAGCGCGCAAAAGCCTTTCCTCCGCCGTCAGCTCGGTTTCTCCCTTGGGAGTCACCTTGCCCACCAAAATATCTCCGGCGCGTACCTCCGCGCCGATGCGGATAATCCCTCTCTCGTCCAAATCCTTCAAGGCGTCGTCGCCCACGCCGGGAACGTCCCTCGTAATTTCCTCAGGCCCTAACTTGGTATCCCGCGCCTCCGCCTCGTACTCTTCAATGTGCACGGAAGTATAAACGTCGTCCTGAACCAGCCTCTCGCTCAAAAGAACCGCGTCCTCGTAATTATAGCCCTCCCAAGTCATAAATCCAATCAGCGGATTTTTACCCAGAGCCAGCTCGCCGTTTGCCGTGGAGGGGCCGTCCGCAATCACCTGCCCCGCCTCCACATGGTCTCCTTTAGACACAATAGGCTTTTGGTTGTAGCAGTTGGACTGATTGCTTCGTGAAAATTTCGTCAGCCGGTACTCCGCCTTCTCCCCGTCGTCACAGACCATCCTGATAAGAGCGGAGGAAACATAGCTGATGGTTCCGCTCTTCTTGGCAACCACGCAGACGCCTGAGTCCACAGCCGCCTTGGGTTCCATACCGGTACCCACCACAGGAGCCTCCGTAGTAAGAAGCGGCACCGCCTGACGCTGCATGTTGGAGCCCATCAGGGCGCGGTTAGCGTCGTCGTTTTCAAGGAAAGGAATGAGCGCCGTAGCCACGGAAAATACCATTTTCGGCGATACGTCCATATAGTCAAACATGGACTTGGGATACTCGGAGGTCTCCTCCCTGTAACGTCCTGATACCGTTCTCCTGACGAAATGTCCATTCTCATCCAACGCCTCGTTCGCCTGCGCTACATGATAATTGTCCTCCTCGTCGGCCGTCATATACACAACCTCGTCGGTAACCCGCGGGTTTGCCGGGTCAGATTTATCTATTTTACGGTAAGGGGCCTCCACAAAACCGTATTCATTGATTCTCGCATAGGATGCAAGAGAGTTAATCAGTCCAATGTTGGGACCTTCAGGGGTCTCAATAGGACACATTCTCCCGTAATGGGAATAGTGAACGTCGCGGACCTCAAAACCTGCGCGGTCTCTGGAAAGTCCGCCGGGGCCAAGGGCGGAAAGACGCCTCTTGTGGGTCAGCTCCCCCAAAGGATTGTTCTGGTCCATAAACTGAGACAACTGGGAGGAGCCAAAGAACTCCTTCACCGCCGCCTGAACCGGTTTAATATTAATCAAAACCTGCGGGGATATCTCTTCCGCGTCATGGGTCGTCATTCTCTCACGAACCACCCTTTCCAGTCTGGAAAGGCCGATTCTGTACTGATTCTGCAAAAGCTCGCCCACCGAACGGATACGCCTGTTGCCCAAGTGGTCGATGTCGTCGTCGTTGCCGATGCCGTACTCAAGATGGATATTATAATTAATAGAAGCAAGAATATCCTCTTTCGTGATATGCTTCGGAATCAGCTCATGAACATTCTTGCGGATTGCGTCCGCAAGGGCCTCCGCGTCGTCCCCGTGATCCGCGAGAATCTGCGCAAGCACAGGGTAGTAAACACGCTCGGTAATTCCAAGCTCCCTCGGCTTGCAGTCAACAAAGCTTGTGAGGTCAACCATCATATTGGAAAGAATTTTTACGTTTCTCTCTTCGGTCTGAATATATACGTAAGGAACCGCCGCGTTTTGAATCTTATCGCCCAGCTCGGCGGTCACCTTCGTTCCCGCCTCCGCAAGCACCTCGCCTGTCTGTGTGTCCACTACATCCTCCGCGAGAATATGGTGGCGCAGCCTGTTCCTAAAGGCCAGCTTCTTATTAAATTTATATCTTCCGACTTTCGCCAAATCATATCTTCTGGGGTCAAAAAACATGGCGTTTATAAGGCTCTCCGCGCTTTCAACGCTTAAGGGCTCGCCGGGACGGATTTTCTTGTACAGCTCCAAAAGGCCTTCCTGATAATTGGTGGCAACGTCTTTGGAAAAGCTTGCTTCAATCTTGGGCTCGTCTCCAAACAGCTCCCTGATTTCGTCGTTGGTTCCCACCCCAAGAGCTCTTATAAGAACGGTAATCGGTACTTTTCTGGTTCTGTCAACGCGCACGTAAAAAATGTCGTTGGAATCCGTCTCATACTCCAGCCACGCGCCGCGGTTGGGAATTACGGTAGCGGAAAACAGTCTTTTACCAATCTTATCATGACTGATTGCATAATAAATACCGGGGGAACGGACCAACTGGCTTACAATAACGCGCTCCGCGCCGTTAATGACAAATGTGCCCGTTTCTGTCATCAGCGGAAGGTCGCCCATAAAAATTTCATGCTCGCTGATTTCTTCCTTTTCCTTATTATAGAGACGGACTTTCACTTTGAGAGGCGCCGCATAAGTAGCATCACGCTCCTTACACTTTTCGATAGAATATTTCACATCGTCCTCACAGAGCTCAAAATCCACAAATTCCAGACTTAAATGTCCGCTGTAGTCCGCAATTGGAGAGATATCTTCGAACACCTCTTTCAGCCCCTCTTCGAGAAACCACCTGTAGGAATTCTTCTGGACTTCAATCAGGTTCGGCACTCCAAGAACCTCTTTCTGTCGTGAATAACTCATGCGCATGCTTTTCCCTGTAGCAACAGGACGTATTCTGTTCTTTTCCATTAAATATTCACCCCGTTCTTAATATGATTAAGCAGTCACACGGCCCAATTAGGCCTAACTTACCACAATAGTGCATTTTCCAGTTTAACACAAATTTAAAAACCGGTCAATAAAAATTTTCCATTATTTTCTCCCTGCGTTTTTGCAATCGGGCAGGGAACGTTTCTTTTCCTGCTCGCCGCGCGGGGCGCACGCTGCTTTAGCGGCATATTCCTTTGTGCGCCCCTGCGCAAATTGAGCAGGAAATCTTCTTTTCCTGCTCGCCGCACGACCCGCACGCCGCTCCAGCGGCATATTCTTCTGTGCGGGTCTGTGCATGAAAAAGGCTGCACGCAGAGCCTCTCCCTGCATACAGCCTTCCTTTGATACTTTAAGCAAAATCCAATTACTTTAACGTAACCTTAGCTCCCTCAGCTTCCAGTTTCGCCTTAAGTTCCTCAGACTCTTCCTTAGTAGCCGCTTCCTTCACCATCTTAGGCGCGGAATCAACAAGGTCCTTTGCTTCCTTAAGTCCAAGTCCGGTAACCTCGCGTACAACCTTAATGACTTTAACCTTGTTAGGGCCAACCTCTGTCAGCTCTACGTCGAACTCAGTCTTTTCTTCCTCTGCCGCTGCCTCGCCTGCGCCCGGTGCTGCAACTACAACGCCTGCCGCCGCGGATACGCCGAACTCTTCTTCGCAGGCTTTTACAAGATCATTTAACTCTAATACTGTCAGCTCTTTGATAGCGTCGATAAATTCCTGTGTGGATAATTTTGCCATTTTTATTTCCTCCATTTTTTTACTTTTTCTGATTAGCCTGCCGCTTTACGCGCAGGCATTTGATTTACATTAAAATAATGAAATATTCTGTTCCGTTTATTCTGCTGCAGGAGCTTCTTCCGCTGCAGGCGCTTCGGCTTCCGCTGCCGGAGCTGTCTCCGCTTCCGCCGCGGGGGCTGCTTCCGTTTCCTGAGCCGCAGGCGCTTCGCACGCATCAGCGCCGCCTTTTTCCGCCAACTGGTTCAGTACGCGGGCAAGATTTGCAACAGGCGACTGCATACTTCCAAGCAGTCTGGAAAGTAATTCTTCTCTTGACGGAATCTTTGCAATCTCGGCGATTCCAGCCGCGTCGTAAGGCGCGCCTTCAACGATACCGCCCTTGATTTCCAGCTTGCCTGCTTCCTTTGCAAATTTGCACAGGATTCTCGCAGGAGCCGTCGCATCTTCCTTGGAAATTGCAATTGCGCTGGGGCCTTCCAGATAAGGCGTAAGGCTTTCGCAATCGGTTCCCTTGAATGCAAAATTCATCATTGTGTTCTTGTAAACCTTGTAAGTAATGCCTTCCTCACGGAGCTGCTTGCGAAGTCTGGTATCCTGCTCCACCGTAAGGCCCCTGTAGTCAACAAGCACGACTGACTGAGCGTCCTTGATATTAGCGGAAATTTCATCAATTACAGGCTTTTTCAATTCCACTTTTGCCACTTTCTTTACCTCCTATTAGATTTAACGCCGAAAAAAAGCCTTCCCGAAAGACGGAAAGGCAGAATAAGCTTCATTCAACTCTTCTCCTCGGCAGGACTTACGCCTTGCGGCGCCTGCTGTCTTCGGCATGGTCTAAAGACCTTCTTTACGATACCATAGGGCGGGTAATCTGTCAACATAAAATTTACTGCTTCGATACAAAACCCTCCCCGTCGATTACCACGTTGGGCGACAGCTCTCTCATATAATCCAAAATCCGGGTTTTCTCCTCCCCGTAGGCTAAATCTACCCGGCTGTTCGTCTGGACCGCCGGAAGAAACTGAAAGCTTTTCAATCCCTCCTGCCCTATCGTCACCCTAACAAGGCAGCTATCCATGGTTCTGGAATTAAAGAAAAAATTTCCAAGGCTGTAAATCACCGGCGTATCTCCAAAATAATCTATCCCCTGCAGGCAGTGTGGGTGGTCTCCAATAATTAAATCCGCCCCGGCCTCCGCCAGTCCGGGAGCCTGCTCAAGCTGCAGCCAGTCCGGCTCCGCCACATTTTCCGTCCCCCAGTGAATGTAGACAATCACAAAATCGCTGTTTTCCTTTGCCTCCGCCACCGTCTTGTAAAGCCTTGCGGGGTCAAGGCAGCGGAACACGCCGGGGCTTTCCGCCGTGGCTCCTCTTGTGTCGGGATATTCCAAACGCTCTATCTGGGTGGCCGCCACAATTGCAATTTTCATATCGTTTATAATAAAGTAAAGAGGCGCGGACGCTTCCTCGATATTCCTTCCCGCCCCAACGCCGGGAATTTCCGCGCCCTCCAGCGTTTCCAAGGTGTCCAGCAATCCGATTTCCCCAAAGTCGTAAATATGATTGTTGGCAAGTATCGCCACGTCGGCCCCGATATCATGTAGATAATGCACCGTGTCCGTATCCGCACGAAAAGTAAACTTTTTATCCTCCGTGGCCGTCCCCCGGTTAGTGTAAGGGAACTCGTTGTTAATCACCATAACGTCGGCCCCGCGCATATTTTCAAGCAGCGCCTCGGAAACGCCGTCCTCTATCCGGCCGCCCCTGCTTAGCAGGTTCACCATGATTGCGTACTCGTCGTCCAGCAAAAAATCCCCCGCGAAGCAAAAAGTAATCTCCTCCTCCGAGGCCGCCTGCCGGGCTAAAATCCTGTTTGCCTTCATATATTCTTCATCCGCAAGCACGTCGCCGTAACGCAAATTCGGTTCGGGAATCTCCTCTTCCCCGCTCTCTTTACTTTCCGTGTTCTCCGGCTTTGCCGTGCTCTCCGGTATTTTTTCCTGAAAAAGCTGTATGTCTTCCTGTTCCTTTTCCGGGGAAGCTTCCGCCTGCGCGGCGGCCGGGCCGCTGGTTTCCACGCTCTGCCTGTTTAAAACCACATAGGCAATCAGCGCCGCCAATCCCGTGGCAAGCACGAGACAAAAGGTCATCAGGAAAGTAAAAAGCATCCCACGCCCAACACTCTTATTATTCTTACTGTTTTTATTGTTCCCCTTCGATACTTTCTTCATTTCTACCGCCTTTTGCCGACGCCTTTCTTATAAAACACTTCCCGCGTAGCAATAAACTTTTTCTTGCACCGCTACACAATCGAGCAGGAAAGATTTTCTCGCCCTGCTCACCGTGCGCCGCTTTTGCGGCACATTCCTCCGCACAGGTCTGCGCATATAAAAAGCTGCGGCCCAACTGAACCGCAGCTTTTATAATATCTCTCAGACATTTCCGACCGAATTGCCCGCTGGCTGCGCGAGCAGAGTCTTATATCAAACTTTAAAACCTTGCAACGTTGACTTTCACGCCGGGACCCATGGTGGAAGTGAGCGTGATGCTTCTCAAATACTGTCCCTTTAAAGCCGCGGGCCTTGCCTTTACAATTGCATCCATCAGCGCGCCAAAGTTCTCCTGAAGCTTTTCCTCCGTAAAGGAAGCCTTCCCAATCGGCACATGGATAATATTGGAACGGTCAAGCCTGTACTCAATCTTACCGGCTTTGATATCGTTGATCGCTTTCGTTACGTCCATGGTAACGGTTCCTGCTTTGGGGTTGGGCATCAAGCCTTTCGGTCCCAAAACCTTACCGAGACGTCCCACAATGCCCATCATATCAGGAGTGGCAACCACTACGTCGAAGTCAAGCCAGCCTTCCTTTTGAATTCTGGGAATCAGCTCCTCGCCGCCAACATAATCAGCGCCTGCCGCCTCAGCCTCGTTTATCTTATCGCCCTTGGCAAATACCAGAACCCTTACGGTCTTTCCTGTTCCGTTGGGCAGCACTACCGCGCCGCGCACCTGCTGCTCAGCATGACGTCCGTCGCAGCCTGTTCTGATATGAACCTCAACCGTCTCGTCAAATTTTGCAACCGCCGTCTTTTTTACCAGTGCAATCGCGTCAGCGGAATCATACGCTGTCGCGCGGTCAACCTGTTTTGCGGCTTCTATATATCTTTTTCCTCGTTTCATTATCATTCCTCCTATGGTTCTAACGACACCAGACGTTCTGCGCGTCTTAACTGCCTCCCACTTCTTCTTAATTTATTGGTTAATCCACTACTGTAATACCCATGCTTCTTGCCGTTCCGGCAATCATGCTCATTGCGGCTTCAATGCTTGCGGCGTTAAGGTCCGGCATCTTGGTCTCCGCAATTTCCTTAAGCTGCGCCTTTGTAATCGTTGCAACCTTTGTCTTGTTCGGTACGGCGGAACCCGATTTAATATTACATGCTTTCTTAATCAGTACCGCAGCAGGGGGAGTTTTTGTAATAAAACTGAAGCTTCTGTCTGCATATACCGTGATAACCACGGGGATAATCACGTCGCCCTTATCAGCGGTTCTCGCGTTGAACTGCTTTGTGAATTCAACAATGTTTACCCCATGCTGTCCAAGGGCAGGACCAACCGGGGGAGCTGGCGTAGCTTTACCAGCAGGGATTTGTAACTTAA
Source organism: Clostridium sp. (assembly GCA_023663815.1). Taxonomy (GTDB): domain Bacteria; phylum Bacillota; class Clostridia; order Lachnospirales; family Lachnospiraceae; genus Suilimivivens. Next base: position 8,530 of record JAMPGS010000051.1, on the reverse strand, counting down.
TATATCCTTCTACCTTTTTTGCCATTGATGGCACCTCCTTATTTAATGCAATGAAAAATTGCATCGTGGTATGGCGCGGAATTTCCTCCGCTCCCACAGCCCGCAAAGGCGCGGGCCAATCGTAAAGTTTCTCTATATTTATATGGACGGCGCGGCCTTTGGCCTCCTTCCATTATAAATACCGCTTATGACATTTTTCTTACTTCTGCAAAACTGATTTCTACCGGCGTTTCCCTGCCGAAGAGCTCCACGTTGATGGTCGCCGTCTGCTTGCCGAAGTCCATCTTCTGCACCGCTCCAATGGTATCCTTCCACACTCCGGCCACAACCGCAATCGTATCTCCCTCCGCAAAGTCCACCGAAATATTCTCCGTCTTGATTCCCAGAGGCTTCATTTCCGCTTCGGACAAAGGAACCGGCTTGCTTCCGGGGCCCACAAACCCCGTTACGCCTCTGGTATTGCGGACAACGTACCATGTGTCGTCATTCATCACCATATTTATAAGAACATATCCCGGAAACATTTTTTTCTGGACGGTCTTTCTGGCGCCGTTTTTCAGCTCTACCACATCCTGCATCGGCACGCGCACTTCCAGAATTTCATCCTCCAAATGTCTGTTCTCGATTGTTTTCTCTATATTGGCCTTTACCTTATTTTCATATCCGGAATAGGTATGCACTACATACCAGCTTGCCTCTGCCATACGTTCACCCTCGCTTTACAGACTGGTTAAGAAATCCACGCCGTACTGCATAAAGAAATCCAGCACCGCGATAACAACTCCCACGACTACCGAAACACAGACAACCGCAACCGACTGTTTTAAGAGCGAATCCTTGTCCGGCCATGAAATTTTCTTAAATTCAGCCTTAACTCCTTTAAAAAAGCTGGGCTTCTTTGCCGCCGTTTTGACTTTCTCTTTCTTAGCAGAATCTGCCATTGCTTACTCCTTTCAGATACCTGCAAAATTATTTAGTTTCTTTGTGTAATGTATGAGTTCTGCAGAATCTACAATATTTCTTGAATTCCATCCTTTCAGGGTGCGTTTTCTTATCTTTCGTGGTATTGTAGTTGCGCTGTTTACATTCCGTACATGCCAGTGTAATTCTCGTACGCATGATTATTCCTCCAATCTTCTTTCGCGGATTTTTGAGCATAAAAAAAAGACCTGAATCTTTGTTTGATTACTATAACATATTCTTGCTTTTCCGTCAACTAAAATCAGTCGAAATTTATTTATATTTTCTAAATTCTATTGTTTTCCTGTTTTTTCCGTGCTAAAATTAAGCTGTAAAAACTATGCGCGAAAGGAGGGGGAGCTATGGCTTATACTGCGGCTCTTGACGCGGCTTACAATTACTATCTGACCGCCTACACACCAAAAACAACTCAGTACGACACTCACAAAAAAAGCGAGCTGCGCAGCATTTATAATTCCATTGTAAAGCTTAATAAGGATGCTCCTCTGTACATACTCGACACCAGCAGCGAATCCCGGCAGTTTGCCGTGGGACTGAAGGAGGGGGCAAGGAACCTCCGCAACACCATCGCGTCCCTTGGCGGGCTCAACGAGGAAGAAATGTTCGGAAAAAAAGCGGCCTATTCCAGCCGGGAAGATATTGTAACAGCCTCCTACGTGGGCGAAAGCTCCGAGGAAGGAAACGCTCCTTCCTATAATATAGAAGTAATTTCCCTAGCCTCCAATCAGGTAAATCTGGGAACCTTTCTCCCCTCCGAGGGGAAAGCCTCCCTTGCTCCGGGCGCTTACTCCTTTGACATTTCCGTCAATGATTTGAGCTATGAGTTCCAGTACAACGTCCGCGAGGGTGAAAGCAATAAAGCCCTTCAGGAACGCCTTGCTCGCCTGATAACCAACGCGGATATTGGCGTAACCGCCGACCTTATGGTAGACGGAAGGGGAAATTTTGCCCTTCGCCTCACCTCTGCCAACGTGGGCCTTAAAAATAACAAAGACTGCATCTTCACGGTATCCGACGAGCCGACCAGCAAACGCTCCGGCACCATCGATTACCTTGGATTTGATTTTATGTCCAGAGTACCGTCCAACGCGCAGTTTCTGCTGAACGGGGAACCCCGCACCGCTTCCTCCAATCATTTTACCATCAATAAAATGTTTGAGGTCACCTTAAACGGCGTCAGCTCCAACGACGAAACGGCTCAGATTGGGCTTAAAACCGAATTAGATTCTCTGACGGAAAATGTCAACAACTTAATAGAAGGCTATAACTCTTTTATCAACACGGCGTCGGAATATGTCAATAATCATCCCAAGAGCGGACGCCTTTTAGGGGAGATGGGGCATATTTGCAAGTTATACCAGCCTGAGCTTGAACACCTTGGCTTTTCCTTCGACGAGGGCGGCCAGCTTCGGATGAACGACGATTTATTTAAACACTCCATGGCGGGCGACGAGAGCCGGTCGCAGTTTTCCACCATAAAGGACTTCACCAACTCTATCCTGCGGAAAACCAACCAGATTTCTTTAGACCCTATGGAGTATGTGGAGCGCACCATGGTTGCCTACAAAAATCCCGGCCATAACTTTGCAACGCCTTACATGACAAGCAATTACAGCGGGATGCTCTTCAACAGCTATTGTTAGATAAAATGAAAAGAAGCGGCTCACAAACGTGAACCGCCTTTTTTGTTCAACAAGTGTGCGCTTGCATAAAACCACAGCACATAAAACACAGAATACAAAAATTAAACTTCATCATTTGCGGAGAGCTCGTCACCCACAAGTGCAAGCGCCGCCTCAATCACCTTGTCCATATCATAGTAGCGGTATTGTCCCAGCCTGCCGCCGAACAAAACCCCTTTTTCTTTTCCGGCCAGCCTTTGATACTCTTTAAACAGCGCATTGTTTTTCTCGTCGTTTATGGGATAATAGGGCTCCTCTCCGGGTTCCCACGCAGCGGGGTACTCTCTGGTGATAACGGTTCCCTCCCCGGCACCAAACTCAAAGTGCTTGTGCTCGATGATTCTGGTGTAGGGAATTTCCCGCTCCGTATAGTTTATCACCGCATTGCCCTGATAGTTCTCACATTCGGGCATGTCCTCCTTCTCAAACTGCAGGGAACGGTACTCCAAATGTCCCAGACAGTAATCAAAGTACTCGTCTATCATGCCCGTGTACAGCGTCTTACCCCATGAGATAAAGTCGTCTCCCCGGTTAGCGGCCTCCTCCTGTTTTCTGCAAAAGTCCCTGTAATCTGTATTTAAAAGAACTTCCGCCTTTTCCAGCATTTTCTCGATGATTGCCGTGTAGCCGCCTATTGGAATTCCCTGATACCTGTCCGTAAAATAGTTGTTGTCGTAGGTAAACCTCAAGGGAAGCCGTTTAATGATAAACGCCGGAAGCTCCCGGCAGTCCCGGCCCCACTGTTTCTCCGTGTAGCCCTTAACCAGCTTCTCATACACATCCCTGCCTGCTAAAGACAAGGCCTGCTCCTCCAGATTACGCGGCTCTTTAGTGGATGCCCCCTCCCGCTGCTCCTTGATAATCGCCATAGCTTCGCTGGGCGTTTTAATCCCCCAAAGCCGGCTGAAGGTATTCATATTAAAGGGGAGATTATAAATCTCCCCCTTATAAATTGCCATAGGCGAATTTACAAAATGATTAAACTCGGCAAATTGACTGATATAGTCCCACACTGCGGAATTGGAGGTATGAAAAATATGCGCCCCATATTCATGTATGTGGATGCCGCGCTTCAAGCTGGTGTAAATGTTTCCCGCGATATGCCCTCTTCTGTCAATCACCAGACATGACTTACCGCGCCTGCCCATCTCGTAAGCAAAAACGCCCCCGAACAGCCCGGCTCCTACCACCAGATAATCAAAATGCTTTCTCATGCCCTCTTACATCTCCCGATACTTTTCAAGCTGGACATAATCCTCCATCATCTCAAGGATTTTCTTGCGCCCCTTCTTGTTCAAGCGGATATAATACTGCATTACCCTGTTTTCCAAAATCTTCTCGCCCAGCACATCCCCCTGCTCAAGAGAGGAAAAGTCTACAGGATTCAGGCTCAGTCTGTCGCACATGCGGATTACGGTTCCGTAAGCCATGCCCTCAATTCCTCTGTCGAGGGCCGTCACCAGCGTGCTGTAGGGAATTTCCATATCGATTGCAAACTGCCTCACGCTCTTGTACTGTTTCAATATTTCTTGTTTTAATATCTCTGCTTTTGTCATTTTACTGCCTCCATTACTGATAACTCAAGCTGTTTTATACGCTAGATAGTAAGTATATCACAATTACAGACTTTAGTCATCAATAAAAAAATAAATTTTATTTTAAGTTTTCATGACATAGATGTAAACTCCGGGGTATCGAAAAATTCTCCCAAAGTGATGCCGAATCCCTTGCACAGCCGTTCCAAAACCAGCACCCCCGGATTCACCGTGGACTTGTCCACAATATGCATCAGCGTCGTCATGGGCATAGCGGACGCATAGGCCAGCGCATAGTAGGTCATCCTCTTTTCCCTGCACAGATTGTTGATTCTCTCAACCAATATGTCCTGCTCTTCCATCTCTTGTCCTCCCCTTTTATGATATTTCTACATATGATTATATGTTCAAATAATGTCATATTAGGGGCGACTTACTCAAAAGCGGAAAATAAAAAACAAATTTGCAGTTTAGCTTTTTATTTGCCGCCAACCGCCCGTTTATTACCTTTCGGGAATAGTTTGGTGAACTACAGGTAATTGCGGGAAAGGGGCTTTTTGCACTTTGCAGGAAAAAGCTTTCCACATTTTTACAGCGGAATATTGCCGTGGAAGGTCTTTTTCCCCGCCGCCGCTTTGCCCGGATAAAGCTCCAGCACTTTTAGGACAGCCTCCCTTGTGGCGCAGGGACTTATCACCTCGTCCACGTAGCCCATGTGGGCCGCCTCAAAGGGATTTAAAAACTGTTGCCGGTATTCCTTTAAATACTGTTCCCGCTGCTTTTCGTCGGCATTTTTAAAGAGCACGTCCACCGCCGCCTCGGCGCTCATTACCGCTATCTCCGCACCGGGCCACGCGTAAACCACGTCGGCCCCCAGCTCCTTGCTGCACATTGCAAGGTAGGAGCCGCCGTAGGCCTTCCGCAGTATCACGGTCATTTTTAAAACCTCCGCCTCGCTGTAGGCAAATAGCATCTTTGCCCCATGCCGGATAATGCCTCCCTGCTCCTGCTCCTTTCCGGGATAAAAACCGGACACATCCACCAAATTTAACAGCGGAATGTTAAAGCTGTCGCAAATCCGTATAAAACCCGCCGCCTTGTCCGCCGCGTTGATATCGATACAGCCCGCCATCTGGGAGGACTGGTTCGCCACAATCCCCACCGGGTAGCCGCCCACTCTCGCCAGCATGGTAATGATGTTGGACGCAAATTTTTCCTTGATTTCCAGCCCGCTCCCCTCGTCGATAAGGCAATCAATGATTTTGTGCATATCGTAGGGGTGGCGGCTGGACTCCGGTATAATGGAGGCAATGGCCTCCCGCCTTTTTTCATCAAAAGGACAGTCCCCGCTGCGGGCAGGCTTTTCATGGAAATTGTCCGGCAGATATCCTAAAAGCCTTTTAATATACCGAATACAATCCTCGTCGCTGTCCGCCACATGGTCGGCCATGCCGCTGATTCTGGCGTGAATCTCCGCGCCTCCTAACTCGTCCATGGTAACCGTCTGGCCGATGGCGGCCTTCACCACCTTTGGCCCGGTGATAAACATGTTGCTGGTCTCGTCCACCATCACGATAAAATCGGTCAGCGCCGGGGAGTAGGAGGCCCCGCCCGCGCAGGTTCCCATAATGGCGGATATCTGAGGGATTTTCCCGGAAGCCTTTACATTATTGTAGAAAATATTGCCGTGGCCGGACAGGCCCAATATTCCCTCCTGCACTCTGGCTCCGCCTGAATCAAACAGCCCGATGATAGGCACTTCCATCTGCAGCGCCTTCTCTTGGATATTGCATATTTTTCTGGCGTTCATCTCGCTGATAGAGCCGCCAAACACCGTAAAATCTTGGGCGTAAACGCAGACCGTCCTGCCCTCTACCTTTCCGTAACCGGCAATGACGCCGTCGCCCTCCTTCTTATTTTTATCCATCCCAAAATAAGCGCACCGGTGCTCCAAGTAAACGTCGGTCTCCACAAAGGTACCCTCGTCCATCAAGAGATTAATTCTCTCCCACGCCGAAAGCTTTCCCGCCGCGTGCTGCTTTTTCTCCCGTTCCTTTCCGTGGACATTTTCCTTGCGTTCTTCCAGTTCCTTCAATTCAACCTCCAACGCCATCTGCTATCTTCCTTCCAGCTCCTGCAAATATTTCTTTATCTTTTCTATATGAGGCTTCTCGTACCACTTTCCGTCAATCTTTATGATGCCCTCGCTGCTCTTATCAAAGGCTTCCACAATTCTCTGCAAATATTCCTGATTGCTCTCCCTGTAATATTTTTTTACCGCAAGGGCCTGCGCGGGATGTATCAGCAGCTTGCCCTTAAAGCCCATTCTCATGCTTTTTTGGTAATCCTCAAGGAATTTATCCATATCCCGTATTTCCATGCTGACCGTATCCAGCGATTCCTTTTGATGGTAAGCCGCCTGCATCACCACCTGATTCCGGGCAAAAAGGGTCGCCTCCTCCCCGGCCTCAAAGCCAAGCTCCCTGCGAAAGTCCTCCCCGCCAAAGGCCAACGCATGTACCAGCGGATGGGCTGCAATTTCTGAAAGCTTCATGATTCCCTTCACGCTTTCTATGAGGGCAATCACTTCTTTTCCCTGCAGATATTTTTGATGCATTTCCAACAAAGACACGTCCTCAAACTTGGGAATCATAAAACCCGCAAGCTCATAGCCCCAGCCCCAAAGGGCCTCCAGCTCCCCGGCCAGTCTCCCGTTTCCGTTTACCCGCACATATATGGCGCGTCCTTTTCCGTACTCCCGCAAGGCTGTTTCCACAAGCTTAAGCCCCTCGTCCTTCTGCTCCGGCGCAAGAGAATCCTCCAAGTCCAAGATAATTACGTCCGCTTCGATTTGGGCAAGCCGCTCCACATATTTTTCTTTAGCCGGGACAAAAAGCCACGTTTTACCTATCTGCGCCATCTTTCTTTTCTCCTGCCTTTACAAGCCGGTCAAGCTCCATCACCTTGTTTGCCCGCTTTAGCATGGGAGGGCCCACCACCTTGCCGTCCATTGTGGCGATACTCCGCCCTTCCTCCTGCGCTTTTCTGGTGGTTTCCAGCACCGCCAAGGCATGTTCAACCTCCTGGGCGGAGGGCCCAAAGCACTTGTTTGCCCACGGAATCTGTACAGGATTTACCAAAAGCGCGCCTGCAAAGCCCATAGAGTAGGCCATCCGCTCCTCCTGCGTAAAGCCCTCCTCGTTTTTTAAATCCATATAAGGGGTGTCGATGGGGAGAAGATTGTTCATCCTTGCCGCCATCACAATCATTGCCCGCGGAATCTCAAAGGCCTTTGCGGAATATTCATGAGTTCCCGATATACTGTCCAGATAATCTTCCCCGCCAAACAAAAGCGCAATGATTCTCTTGCTGCTCCCGGCAATGCTCTGCACATTGGCAACCGCCCCCGCCGTCTCGATAAGAGGCAAAAGCTTGATGGTTCCCTCCTTTACGCCGTCCCTCTCCTCGCACTTTTTCAGCAGGTTAGAAAATTCTTCTACCTCGGAAACGCCTTTAATTTTGGGCGTGACAACTCCCAAAATTTGACGGCCGTTTATCAGCTTCAAATCCTTGATTAAATCGTTGGAGCCGAGCTCGTTCACGCGGATAAATAGCTGCCGGCCTGCGAAAACGCCGTCAGCTAAATATTTGCCAAGGATATCCCGCGCCGCCTTCCGCTTCGCAGGCGGAACCGCGTCCTCCAAGTCGAAAATAATCGCGTCGGCATCGCTCCCCGCGGCTTTTTCTAAAAATTTTTCATTGTATGCCGGAACGAATAGCATACTTCTTAAAAGATAGTTCATTGTGGGGCCTCCGTTTTTTTGTTGGGTGAAGTAAATTAGGTAATCTGTTAGGTGGTAAAGTATTAGGTATTAAGTATTATGTGTTAATAGTTAAATGCTGGGCATTAAGGTTAAGTAACAGACGTTAATGGTTAAATGCTAGGTATTAAGGTTAAGTACTGGGTGTTACTAGTAAATATTTGGCAGCGGCCGAATGATGGAAGCACGGAACGACGGACGTTCAGACAGAAGGATTTCCTTCGTCAGCACGCTCTCGCTCTATAAAAACGTAACAGACGCTAGCCTCGAAAATACCTCGCCAAGCGCTGACGTTTTTATAAGGCTTCCTTAAGGAAAATCCTTCCGCCTGAACTGGGTATTAGCAGGCTTTTTCTGCTTTAGTATAATATAGCATAGCATAAATTGGTATATTTTGGCTCATTTTTAGTAAAAATCTTGGTTTTAATCTTGATTTTCCTAATAGCAAAAAGCGTGTTTTTGGGAGTATCCTAAAGTTTGTGTAAACCTCCAAACTGATGTAAGATAAAAT
>JAMPGS010000050.1 GCA_023663815.1 Clostridium sp. | reverse complement strand
GCATAGCCCAACCTGTAGAAAAGGTAAAGAGTGGCTATAACTATATAATACGAGGATGATAAGCATAAACCATAGTGTTACATATTATCCTCGAAGAAATGATACTACCAAATGTGAGTTTGGCGTATCCCTCCCAAAAACAGAAGCGGGTATTCGCACTATTCCAATGATGGACGCAGTATATGAAGCGTTCCAAGAAGAATACAGCGAGCAGAAAGAGGTAGGTTTTAATACTACGGTGGTTGATGGAATGACAGGATTTATTTTCAGCAACCGATTTGGAAATCTTCATAATCCACAAGCTGTAAACAGGGCAATTAAGCGGATATACGAATCGTACAATGCAGAGGAAGTGTTAAATGCTAAAAAGGAAAAAAGGCAGCCAGTCATAATACCTCACTTCTCATGCCACCATTTAAGGCATACCTTTTGTACAAGGTTCTGCGAGAAGGAAACAAATGTGAAAGTGATACAGGCAATTATGGGACACGCCAATATTGAAACAACGATGGACATATACGCCGAAGTCACTGACATGAAGAAACAGGAAGCAATACAAAATTTATCACGCAATCTTGATGTATTTTAGGAAAGAGTCCGAAACGGATAAATGAGTACAGCAAATTGTGTGGTTTACAACAAATTTACATCGAATTTGAAATTTTACTGGTAGAATAATACATCATAATGAAGTGATGAATTGTTAGAAAAAAGCGGAGATAAGCGGCTATGAAGAATAATGAAGTAACTCGTTTGCCTTTCCCGACGATGAAGTCCTTAGACAAGTAAAATCCAGTGTTTTCAAGGGTTTCAGCTACTTGTTATCCGCATAGTGCAACAAATTTTGAACGAATAATATGGAATAATATTTCCATGTAAGGCACGATAGCGGGCTTTTGCCCCCTAGCATTATTTTACATTCATTTTGGAGGCGCTGATTATGTGCGTTGTATCAATAAATGTCCCAGAAGAGATACTATTAGAGCTTCATGCGGATAGAAATGATTTTGCTGATTATATGAAAAAAATGCTGGCAATGGATTTATATAAGAACAAAAAAGTATCGTTGGGATATTGCGCCAGTGTTGCAGAAATGACGAAAGAAGAATTTGTGCAGTATCTTGGCACGAATGGTGTTTCGATATTTTCTTTTGCCTCAGAAAATGAATTTTTGGAGGAATTAGCCAATGCGTAAGGTGGTGGTAAACACCACACCATTAATAGCGTTAAGTCATGTGGGACATTTGGAACTCTTAAAGAAATTGTATGGAGAAATCATAATCCCCGAAGCAGTATACAGAGAATTGTCAGTAAAGGAAGAGTCCATTTGTAAGAAAACAGTAGACAGGGCGATTGACTGGGTTCTAGTGGATAAAATCAAAAACCAAATGGCAAAGGCCATGTATAAAACACAGATGCACGATGGGGAAGTTGAAGTAATGATTTTAGCAAAAGAAATTGCGGCAGATGTGGTTATTATAGATGATGCAAATGCCAAGAAACATGCAAAGTATCTGGGGCTGCCAGTGACAGGTACATTAGGCGTTTTAATAAAAGCAAAACAGAACGGTTATATTGATGAATTGAAACCCATACTGCAGCAAATGGTGGAAAATGGCATATACATTTTACGGAGTTTAGTAGATTTATGTTTAAGGCAAGCAGAAGAAGCATAGAAGATTCTGTACCATTTTTATATAGCTGCAAAGAATTTCCATCCGCGCACAGCTCAGAAATAAATTCCTGTTTAAAATGCGTTCCAATACTTCCTGTACGCCGAGGGCGAGAGGTTTTCCCGCTGCTGAAAGAACCGATAAAAGCTGTTGTGGTCTTCGAACCCGACATACTCTGCAATTTCACCGATGGGCATGTTGCTTTGGCGCAGGAGCTGCTGCGCAAGGGCAATCCGGCAGTCAAGGATATAGCTGAAAATAGTGGTGCCCGTATATTTCTTAAATTCCCGGCTCATATAATATTTGCTCAAATTTACTTCCCCGGCAATCTGGTCGAGGGTCAGCTTTTCCCGAAAAGAATTTTGCAGATAGTTGCACAAATCTATAATTACAGGAGGCATCTCTGCTTCCTGATACTGCGGGCACTGACATAGAATTTCTGTAATCATATCAATAATAATACGGTTGGTAATAATATCTCTGTTGAGTTCCGAACCGGAATTTATTACAAGCATTTCCTTGAATAAAGCTTCAAAACGGGAATTTTCACAAAAGGTAAATTTCACATTCTGGCCGCTTGTTATTTGGCTGTAGTAAGCAGGCATGGAAATTCCGTCGAAATGGAGGAAGCGGTATCCCCATCCTTCATCGGAGGCGGCATAATATTCGTGCGGAAGGCGGCAGTCCAGCAAGACGACGTCGCCGGGTACAAGTTCATATGCTTTTTGATTATAATGAAGGACGCCTTTTCCCCAGAAAGTCTGCGCCAGCCAGTAGGAAGGCAGGTCTTTTCTTTTGGTGTAATGGTCTTTGCTGAAAGTGGCGGAGCACAGCATCTGCAGGTAAAGAAAATTTTTCCTGACAAAAGAGGAAGGGGAAAAGGTCTTTCCATAATGGGACAGAGTATAGGAAAGGTCAAAATCACCCTGAAGGTAGTTAATGTTGTATTTCATGCTGTCCGGATCGTTCCCAAAAGGAGACGCGACGGCATACGCGGCAGCAGGCGTGACATCATGTGCAGCAGCATACGCAATATCATGCGCTGTAACGTAGATTTTTTTAGAAGAATCATCCTTTGGAATGTCGGTGTCAAAAGAAGAAAACCGCTGTTCTGATAAAATAGATTTCCGATCGGGAAACAGTTCCCGGATAATAGGGTCATACATGACAGCCTCCTTGTAATTTTTTTTGAATCGTTTGGAAAAGCATAGGGCAATATTTACATCATTTTAGGCAATCTGCGCAATTGATAATCCAATTATATAATGTAATAATAGATATATCAATTGATATTTCAGTATTTTATGCATAAAAACTGTAAAGGTTGAATAAAAAACAGAGAGCAACAATTCATGTAAAAATTAAAATATGGGAAATTGAAGGAGCGGGTGAAGGTGGAAGCCGGGGGAAATTCTTACGGGATTTGCCAGCGGTTTAAGTATGCCTCTTACCTATGGAATACAGGCGGACAATACGGACTATGCGCAGTTGAAAATGGGAGTTCATGCCGAGGCGGCAGTTGCAATGTTGTCCAGTTTTATCACAAAATGCGGAATGGGAATCGGCGGCGCAATTCGCGGTTAAAACGTAATGCGCTCTGTTGGAGGGTATGTTATAGTAAACGATATAACAAATTGCGCTTTCCAGCTCTTGCGAAAGCCATATATGCAAGTTTTTGCAAGCTTGAAAAGGCAATAAAATTTGTATAAAAAACAGGAGGAATGATAAAATGGGGAAATTGGAAAAACTGAAAAGCCCAGATATTAAGTACTGGCCGGATGTGCGCTGGTGGCTGGCAGAAGGATTCCACACGGACGAGACGCTTAAGAAAGAAATTGCAGATTTGCATGATACCGGTTTTGGAGCGGTGGAGTTTTTGGCAATGGAAGAGCCGGGAGCGGATTCCAAACTGTACGGCTGGGGCTCGGAGGAATGGGTGCATGATTCCCATACGGTGGTGGAAGAAACCACGAAGCGGAAGATGGGAGTCAGCATGACCAGCGGAACCAACTGGTCCAACGCCAATTTAATTACAATCACTCCGGATGATAAGGCGGCCGCAAAGGAGCTGGATTATGCGGTGGAAACCTTAAAGGCTGGGGAGACGAAGGATGGAGAAATTATTGAATCCACCTTGACAATGCCGGGGGTGACAAAGCAGGAACTGGAAGCCGTAGTTGCCATCCGTATCTGCGGGGAAGAGGACGGAAAAACATATTTGGATAAAGACAGCGCGGCTGTGCTTACCGATAAGGTTCAGGACGGGAAACTTGTGTGGACAGCGCCGGAGGATGGGGATTATCTTTTGTTTTATTTCTGGATTCACGGAACCGGCCAGACGGCGGAGCCTTCCGTCAGTGTTTCCTACACCATCAATTATATTGACAAATATGGTGTGGAGGCGTTTATCAATTATTGGGAGAACACGGTTCTGACCCCGGAGCTTACGAAAAATGTGGAAGAAAACGGGCGCGCCATGATGTACATGGATTCGCTGGAACTGGGAACCTTTGGAAAGGGCGGACAGTTCTGGGGGTATCATTTCAGGGAGGAATTTGAAAAACGCAGGGGTTATGATTTAACACCGTATCTTCCCTTTATATTAAAAGAGCCCGGAATGATGCAGCCGGTTTATAATTATTATTATTTCAGCAAAGATGAAGTTTTTACGGAAAAACTATTAAACGACCTTTATCAGACCATGACAGATATGTACATGGACAATATGCTAAAGCCCATGCAGGAATGGCTCCATACCCATAACATGACGCTGCGCGCAGAGATTTCTTACGGGCTTCCCTTTGAAATTTCCCAGCCGGGGAAATACGTGGACGGAATTGAGACGGAATCTCTGGAATTTGCTTCCCAGATTGAATCTTACCGGAATCTGGCGGGGCCTGCCCATATTTATAACCGGGTATATTCCAGTATCCGAGGCTCGGAGGCTTCCACCCATTGGCCGGGGCATGAGGGGATGTGGCCGATTTTTTCAGAGCGTTTTGGCGAAAGACAGCCCGCTTTCCGGCATTATAAAGAATGGACGGCAATGCTGGCAAGATATCAGATGATACTGCGTCAGGGAAAACCCCGCATGGATTTGGGAATTGTGCGTCTGGATTATAATTTTAATAATATGATTTTTACAGGGGACGAAAGAGAGATTTATGAAAACCAGTTGATGCGCGGGAACGAAGGGATTTACTGGAAAGATATGCTGCTTCAAAATGCGGGATATACATGGGATTACTTTGCACCGCAGCTTTTGGAAGAAGATTTCGTGGATTACGCGGACGGAGAGCTTCTGCCGGACGGTCCCGGATATCGGGCTTTGATTCTTTATCAGAACGTACTGCCGTTAAAAACTGCGGAAAAGCTTTTGGAGCTGGCGAAGAAGGGGCTGCCGATTCTGTTTGTCAACGGTGTGAATGAAACGCTGCGTCCTTTCGGAGTGACAAGAACTTATGAGAAGGCGGCGGCAATGACGCCCTTTAATGACGGCGGAGATGAAAGGCTCGAACAGATAGTTGAGGAAATGAAAGCGCTGCCATGTGTCAGGGAAGTGAAAAATCAGGCGGACACTTACGCCGTGCTTATGGAAATGGGAATCCGCCCGCGGGCTGAATTTGCGCAGAGCAATAAAAATATCCTAACCCACATGCAGGAGGACGAAGGGAAGCTTTCTCTTTTTGCCTACAATATGCAGTATACGGAAAAGGAACCCTTTTCCTTTACCATGAAGGTATGCGGAGAGGGAAAAGTGTATCGGGTGGACTGCTGGAACGGGGAAGCGGAGGAAGCCTGCTGCTATAAAGTTGAAAACGGATATACATTGTTAACGCTTTCCTTAGCGCCGGGCGAGGCCTGCCTATATGTCATCGACCGGAACGAAAAGGCGCAGCCGCATGTGGTCTCAGCAGATGGGTGCAAAGTCGTAAAGACAGACGACGGTTTTGCGGCGTTGGCTGCGAAGTCAGGGGAATACGAGGTAGTATTTTCAGATGGAAGCAAAAAGAATTTCTCCGCGGCCGTGCCGGAAGATATTCCGCTGCCAGTTTGGAATCTGGAAGTGGAATCATGGGACGAGGGAGATAAGAAAGAAATTATTGAAGACCGCGGTCTGGGGATTGTGACGAAAGAGGTTTATTACGAGACGAAGAAGGATATTATTTCAGTGGGCGAAACGGAATTGAAGCCATGGAAAGATATGGAAAAGTTGGGGCCCAAAGTATCCGGTATCGGCTGTTATACAACGAAAGCAACGTTTCCCGGCGATTGGTCGGAAGACGACGGTGCAATCCTTAAGATTGGGGATATCAATAAACACACGGCTGCCGTTTATGTCAATGGACAGAAAGCAAAAGCGGTTAATTTTGACCTTTTGGAAGTGGATATCAGCGATTTGCTGAAAGCCGGTGAAAACGAAATTAAGGTTGAGGTTTCATCAAGTCTGAATAACCGTCTTTTGTCGAGAGGGTATTATGAACAGGGAAAGGCCTCGTCCATGGCCCTTGCGGATAATGCCAACAATGCGAATGTAAGCGGGGAAAGCAGCGAGGCGGAAGCCGGGGCGGATATGGCGCCGCTGTTTGATATCCATGCGGAAGTGAAGGATTACGGCATGGTTGGGGAAGTGAAGCTTGTAACTTATAAAAAAGTGAAGCTTGTTCTTTCATGAAAGGGATATACACCCGATTTATCGCTTTTATTTTTATCTTCATTATCTTTATCAGGGAGAAATTCCATAATATCTGATAATTCACGATCAAGAATGTTGCATAAAGGTAAAATATTATGATTATGCAATACATAATATCTGCGGTTGAAAATGTTAATATGTGAGAAAAAGGAGAACTTAATATGCGAAAGAAAATTGTAACGGGTATGCTGGCGGCAGCGCTTATATTTATAATGACGGGGTGCTGTCTGTCTCATGACTGGCAGGAAGCCACCTGCACGGAGCCGAAAACCTGTAGCAAGTGCGGGGAGACAGAAGGAGAAGCGTTAGGGCATACATGGGAAGAGGCCACCTGTACAGAACCAAAGACTTGCGGCGTGTGTAAAGAGACAGAGGGGGAAGCGTTAGGACATAACCTGTCAGAAGCTACCTGTTGGGAAGCGGCAGTCTGTTCCGTATGCGGCGAGACGGTAGGAGATGTGTTGCCTCCTGCTTTTGAGGAACTTGGGGTAGAAGGGCAGTTTATGGAAGTGGGGAAAACCTATGACTATAATACCCTTATCGGTACAAGAGACGGATGGGAAAAAGTGTTTATAAACTGGCTCAAAGAGGCTCATTATGTGATGAGCGAGGATGGGGAAGCACAAAAGATAGAAGGAGATTACGCAAATCTTGAAGACTTCTTTTTAAAAGGAGTGTTCAGTGATGATGTTTATACCCTTTTAAACGAAGAAATTGTTAAGCCTACAGAAGAAAATATTGTAGCCATTGTAAGTGAGATGTATAATTTAGCGGGCAATTACGAGGATTTAACAGAGCTTTTTGCGGACGTATACGGTATGGACATTAATGCCAGAACCACGGCGCAGGCAACGGTGACAGACTATCAGGTATTTGATTCTGACGAAACGCACGAGGCAAAAGAGGGGTATGAATGGAAAACCATGAAGATAGAAGTTCGGTTTTCGGATGAAAATGCGAAAAATTATGGTTATGTTACAAGGTACAATAGCGATGATTATTACCAAAAAGACAAAGAAAGCGGCGAAGGAAACGATGAGGGAAACGGTGAGGAAGACAGCGAGTATTATGCGAACGGTTGGGATAATGAGAAAACCCATACCATGAACTGGAAAGGGCAGGAGTATACAGAGTGCAGGGCAATTCAAGAGGTTGAAGATAGCGGCTGGGTAGAAGATGCATCTGGTGACTGGTCGTTGACACAGACGCTTAAGTTTGCGTTTCTTTTACCGAAAGGCTATGATGGGCAGCTTTTGAGTTTAATTGATGTTGATTATTTTGGTACAATGGATAATTTTGCCTATGCAGACGATAATACTTTGTTTTTCAGATTGCAGTAATTAAGGGTTTGAAGGGGCGGCGTCGCTAAGTGATTAGTGAGGCGGCTCTTTTTTCATTATATATTTTTGCTTGAAAAGGCTGTAAAAAACTGTTGTCATACTTAAAATAAGCAATGCATAATTAAGTAAATCGTAAACCACTAATTTTCCCGTCCGCCACAATTGCATCAAAATTCAGAATATTGATTCTTGCCACTAAACTATTGAAATTTTAGGGTCAGAGATGTATAATTTTAGAAGATATAATATGATTACTTGACACAAAGGATGAAAAGTTTCCGGTATTATGTCGAAGGAAGTTTGGGACAGTCAGGGGGGGGTAAAGGCTCCCCATGGGTCTGGAAACAGTCGGCGGTGAAAGCGGCCGGCTAAGTCTTAAAACTATCCGGGATTTTTGTGGATAGGAAGGTGAACCGAAGGGTGAAGGAGGAAAGGAAACAAAGGCGCAGCCGGGGTTATTGGATGTATTTGGTGGGCGTAGCAGGCGTGTTGTGCGTCCTGATGGCGGCGAGCTTTTATGTAAATTATATACGGGAAAGCCTGATGAGCCAGACTATCTCTAATGTACAGACGGTGACGCAGCAACAGCAGCAGGCGTTCGACAGCTTTATTGCGAGAGACAGGGAAAGGCTTCACAGCTATGCGGTGGATTTTTCTGAGCACAGTTCGGCGGATATAGAAAATATCCATGATAAGCTGGGAGTTTTTTCAGATATAGATGCGGTTTACAGCGTGGTGAATCTCGATAAGGGGGAATATTACAACAGCAAGTCGCAGGAAGCGTTTCCCATGAGCGAGGAGGAACTGGAGCTTTACCGCAGTCTTTCGGGCAGCAGCGTCCGCGAGCCATTTGTGAGCTTGTACACGGATACAAAGATGTTTGGCTATTATGAGTGCTTTACCTTTACGGACGGCGTAAAGGGATTAATCCAAAAGGGATATGAAAGCGACAGGGTTTCAAATGAGTTTACCCTTTCCTTCTATAATGATAGAGGATTTGCTTACGTTATAAATCGGCAGGGGGATGTTTTGTTGCGCCCCCATGTTGACGGGCAGGATAATATTGAAGACAATATTTTTGTTATGTTCGGAGAGAGCAAGGACGGCAGGGAGCAGCTTGCCGCTTTGGAGAAAGCTTTAGACGGGCGGGAGACAGGCGCAGAGGTGATGATGGGGGTCCGCGCGAAGGACGATTATGTGTACGCCTATGTGCCGATAGAAAATGTGGACGATTGGTATCTGATATCTATTGTGCCCCGCGACGCTATCATGGACGAGGCGAATCAGGCGATAAGAAGCTCCCAGACCATCTTGGTCGTTGCTATTGTCATTATGACGGTTCTTGCTGTCTTTGTTTTCTTTATGTGGCGGACGCGGAAAGCGCTTTTGCAGAATGAGCAGGAGAAGGAGTACAAGGAGCAGCAGTTCCATATATTAGCCAATTATCTGGCGAACAATACGGACGACGCTTACATAATGCTCAAGGAAGATAAATCAACCATAGAGTTTGTCAGCCCCAACTTCGAGCGGGTGATGGGGGAAACGGCGGAGGGCGTTCTGCCGGATTTGCAGGTTTTAAAATGCGCGGGCAGCAAGCTGGATGAGTTAAAAGAAAACGAGTCCTTGGAGCCTATGGAGCTGGAGCGGACAAACGCGAGAACCGGCGAGCGCAAATGGTTCCAAGAGACGATTTATTGCGCCTATATACAGGAAGAGAAAAAATTTATTGTTTATATTTCAGATAGAACGACGGAACGTGAAATACAAAACGATTTAAAAACTGCATTGGATACGGCGGAGGTGGCGAATCATGCGAAGAGTACGTTCTTAAGCAGCGTCAGCCATGACATCCGTACCCCCATGAACGCGATTATAGGGCTTGTTACGCTTTTGCAGCAGGAGGCGGACAATCCGAGCACCGTTTTGGAATATGCGAAAAGGATGGAAGCTGCCAGCCAACATTTGCTGGGGCTTATTAATGATGTCTTGGATATGAACAAGATTGAAAGCGGAAAGATAATGCTGAGCGAGGAGGAAGTAAACTTATCGGAGCTTATCGAGGAGCTGAATAATATTATCCGTCCTCAGGCCAAGGCGAAAGAGCAGACCATGGTTATCTACACGTCCGCTTTTAAGTACGAGCATCTCATGGGCGATAAGATGCGGATTAACCAAATCTTAATCAATATTTTATCAAATGCGGTAAAATATACGCCGAGAGGCGGCCGGATTGAGATAATGGTGAAGGAGCTGCCGCAGGCGGTAGAAGGGTTCAGCCGCGTACAGTTTAGGGTGAAGGACAACGGGCAGGGAATGTCCGAGAACTATCAGAAGGTGATTTTTGATCCTTTCACCCGTGAACAAAATACCACCACGAATAAGATTCAGGGAACCGGTCTCGGTATGGCAATCACAAAGAATCTGGTGGAATTGATGGGCGGCACCATAGGGGTGGAGAGCAAGCTGGAGGAAGGCTCTACATTTATCGTAGAACTTGATTTGCGAATTCAGGATAAGGAGGATAATCCTGAGTTTTGGAAGGAGCACGGCGTCAGCAGGATAATCGTGGCGGACGACGACGAGGAAATCTGCGAGAATGTGGTTCGTACCATGGCGGGGACAGGCGTTACCGTAGATTATGTTACGGACGGCGAGGAAGTTATCGGCACCATACGGGAGGCAAGGGAAAGGGGCAACCCTTACAACTTGATTCTTTTGGATTGGCAGATGCCGAAGCTGAGCGGCTTGGAGGTTGCGCGGCTAATTAAGGCAAATTATCCGCACAGGATTCCAATTCTTCTCTTTACCGCTTACGACTGGGCGGATATTGAGGAAGAAGCTTTGAAGATTGGAATAGACCACTTTATGCCGAAGCCCTTCTTCATATCCAGATTTAAAGAGGCCATTAAGCGGGTAATGTATAAGCAGTCGGCCGATGTTTCCGTGGCGGCCCGGCTAGGGGAGAGCATTGTCAAGGATAAGCATATTCTAGTGGTGGAGGATATTGAGGTCAACAGGCTTGTGCTTGGGAAAATGCTGAAATCCCGCGGGGCCACTTGGGATGTTGCCGAGAACGGGCAGCAGGCTGTGGAGCTGTTTGAAGGTTCAAAGCCGGGAGATTATGATTTTATTCTCATGGACGTACAGATGCCGGTGATGGACGGTTATCACGCAACCAGAAAGATAAGAGGGGGAGAGCATCCCAGCGCAAAGACGATTCCAATTATTGCTATGACGGCAAACGCCTTTGCGGACGATGTGAGGGACGCTATAGCTGCCGGCATGGACGCCCACGTGGCGAAGCCGATTATTTTGGAGCAGCTTGAAAAGACAATAAAAGAGGTGCTGGACAAAAAAGAGCAAGAAAAAAAGATGCAGGTATAGGAGGAGGAAAAAATTATTATGGCATACAGGGATGAATTGGAGAGCTTAGGCGTAAACGTAGTGGAAGGTGTGGACCGTGTGATGGGCGACGAGCCCCTTTATGAGATGATGCTTGGAATGTTTATAGACACGGTAAATGAGAATCATATTTCTTTGGAAGATTTTGATGCAGGGGACACGGAAGATTTGGCAAGGCGGGTGCATGTGCTGAAGGGAATGACCGGAAATCTGTCGCTTACTCCGGTGTTTGACGGTTATGTGGAAATTTTAGGGCTATTGCGCGGCGGCAAGCCCAAGGAAGCGAAAGTGATAATGGAAAAACTATTGCCCGTTCAGGCGAAAATTATAGAATGTATTCAAAGGAATCAGGCTTAATCCCTATGGCGGCAAGTCAAGGCTATGTTTTTAAAGCTATGCTTCTAAAGCTATGCTTGCGGCGGGGTGTTGACTACAGGTATCAGGAAAGAACGAATTTATGGCAGGATAGAGGAGAGGAAAATGGCTCAGGAAAAGAAACGGGTATTGGTTGTGGACGATACCATGGTGGATAGGGTAATTCTGAAAAGCATTTTGGATGCGGATTTTAAGGTTTTGGAGGCGGACAGCGGAAACAGGGCCTTTGAGTACATCACGACGATGCAGGAGGAGCTTGATGTAATTCTGCTGGATTTGTCCATGCCCCATATTAACGGGTTCGACGTGCTGAAATTCATGAACGAAAAGAATATAACCGATATCCCGGTGTTCGTGGTTACGGCGGAGCCCACAAAGGTCAATGTGGAAAAAGCTTTCCAGTACAATGTATGCGATTTTATTGGTAAGCCTTTCGACAGGGAGGATATACTGCGGCGGCTGCGCTCGCGGCTTGGCATTGTTCCTGAGTACAATCTCAGCAAAGAAGACTTTTTGGAGACCACAAAGTATATTGCCGAGCTGGAGACTTTTTATAAGGCCTATTTAAATAATTTTGAGAAGAGCGATGCGGCTTACAAGGTGCGTTCGGATTTGATGCGCATTATGCTAAACGCTTACAGCAAAACGCCGCAGGGCGAGGACTTAAATCAGGATAATATTCTGCTTATCAGCAAAGCGGCGTATTTCTGCGATATCGGCGAGATACTAGTTCCCGAAAGCGAGCCTACCGAGGTAGTGATGACGATTGGGAAAAATAAGGAGCTGGAGGATAAGCACACAATATACGGTTCCAACTTTATCCGGCTGAACCGTTCCAAGGCCTGCGAGTATTTTGTGGAGGTCTGCGCGGGTATGTGCCTTCATCATCATGAGCGCTATGACGGAAAAGGCTATCCTCACGGTATCAAGGGAAAAAATAATTCCTTCTACAATCAAATTTGCCGGGTATTAGATGAGTTTGAAAGTAAACGTTCTAAATTTTATGGCGATAGGGCGAAGCCCATTAAATATATCATCGGCCGTTTGGTAGACGATATGGGCGTGGCAGGCAAGGAAGTGAACGACCTGCTGGAGAAGTGCGAGCCGTTAATTTTCGATTATTTCGTATAAATTTGTGTTCGGAAAGACGGTATCAGGGAGCAACAGTATGGAACAACAAAATGGGGACGGTTTCAACACAATATTGATTATTGACGACGATGTAGTCAACCGCAAAATTTTAGGGAAGATTTTTTCAGATGCATATAAAATCCGGGAGGTGGCAAACGGAAGCGCGGGGCTTTCGGAGATTTTGACAAACCGGAAGGATTTTTGCGCTATTTTATTGGATGTGGTTATGCCGGGAATGAGCGGTATCGAGGTTTTGCAGCATCTAAAGAAAATGAAAATTTTGGACACTATCCCTGTGTTTTTAATTACGGCGGAGCATGAGGATAAGATGGAGCGGGAAGCCTACCAGTTGGGAGTGATGGACGTTATCCTAAAGCCGGTGATACCTTATATGGTGCGCAGGCGGGTTCAGTCTGTTATCGAGCTTTTTTCCACCCGGAAATATTTACATAATGTAGTTGAGGTGCAGAGGGCCGAGCTGCTAAAACAGACGGAGAGAATTCTGCAGTTAAACAGAGGAATGATAGAGGCCCTAGCCACCGCCATTGAATTTCGTAACGGGGAATCGGGCGACCATGTAAACCGCGTGTTTACCATCACAAAATTTATGCTGGAAAACACGGAATTTGGCGAAAATTTAAGTCAGGAGGAAATTACCAACATTTCTCTTGCATCCATCATGCATGACGTGGGGAAGATTGCGATTCCCGATGTGATTTTAGCCAAGAAGGGAAAGCTGACGCCGGAAGAGTACGAGATTATGCAGACTCACACCATACAGGGCGAAGTGATGCTAAAAAGCATCGTTCAGCTAAAGGAAAACAATATTTACGAGTATGCCTGCGATATTGCCCGTCACCATCATGAGCGTTGGGACGGAAACGGATACCCGGACCATTTAGTTGGCGACGAGATATCCCCTTGGGCGCAGATAGTTTCCCTTGCCGACGTGTACGACGCGCTGAGCTGTAAGCGCGTTTACAAGGCCGCTTTCACCAGAAATAAGGTGCTGGAGATGATTTGGGCAGGGGAATGTGGGGTATTTAACCCGCATCTATTGGACTGCTTCTTTGCGGTTGAGGACCGTATCAGCGAGATATATCAGGCGGTGGTTTAGAAATTTAGAAAGGGCGGCCGCAGGAAAGTTTAGGTTATAAATGCTGCATATTCCTATTTTGGGAGATGCAGCGTTTTTTGCGCAGGCGGCATTTGTTAAAATTTCAGCATAAAAGCAATGCTAGAAGCAATGCCAGCCGCCGAGTGTTCCTCCGGAGTAATCAAAGTGTGAACCGAGACACCGGCGATACGGCAGAACCGCACTCCTTTCGGAACTGGCGTTGCTTATGATTGTATTATAGCGCAGATAGAAAAGAAGAGCAAGGAATTTAGGGGAAGGTTGAAATATGAACTATGCAAAAATAGAAAAAATCGGAATCGTCTGCTGCTCAAACGGACAGAAACAAAAGCATAGCGGTGAAATAAAAAATTTGGAAGATACGTTGCTGTCTATGGGGCTGCAGCCGGTTTTCAGCGATTACATATATGAGCGGGAAGGGGAAGGCGTCTTTAGCGGCACAGCCAAGGAGCGGGCGGATGCGCTTATGGATTTTTATAAGGATGACGAGATAAAAGGGATTTTTGATATTTCAGGCGGGGATATCGCAAACGGAATCCTTCCCTACCTTGATTATGAATTGATTGCGGACAACAGGAAGCTTTTTTGGGGGTACAGCGATTTGACTACGGTCATTAACGCCATTTATGCCAAAACGGGAAAAGCTTCGGCGCTGTACCAGCTTCGCAATCTTATTTATAATAAAAAAGAGCGGCAGAGAGCGGATTTTAAAAGGACGATATTGGAAGGCGGAGACGATTTATTTCGCATTGATTATAAGTTCATTAATGGGAAAGAAATGCGCGGGATTGTGGTGGGCGGGAATATCAGGTGCTTTTTAAAATTAGCCGGTACGGAATTTATACCGGATTTGAAAGATAAAATATTGCTGCTGGAAAGCTACAGCGGAACGGCGGCGCGGATGGAGACTTACTTGTGTCAGCTTCAGCAGATGGGGGCCTTTGACAAGGCGGCAGGTATTTTGCTTGGAACGTTTACGCAGATGGAGGCAGAAAACTGCGCGCCGGATATGGGGACGCTTGTTAAAAGGTTTGCGGACGGCGCGATGCCGATTGCCGTCACAAGGGATATCGGGCACGGAACGGATGCAAAGGGGATTATGATTGGCAGAGCATATAATTTTTGTAAGTAACGGAGCGGGCTTTCTTACAATCCCGCTGTTAAGACAATTTATTTGACAAACCCGTTAAGACGGTAGACGGTATATCAGCCATTGATTTTCCGAATCACGCGGCAGGGATTGCCCACAGCCAGCGAGTTTTCGGGGATATCCTTTGTGACGACGCTTCCCGCGCCTATCACAGCGCCGTCTCCAATGGTTACGCCGGGCAGGACGATGACGCCTCCGCCCAGCCAGCAGCCGTTTCCAATTTTAATTGGCCGCGCGTAGGTGCGGCAAAAATACTCTTCCGATTCGGGGCTCCAATGGGGAGTAAGCCTTTCCGACAGCTCGACGGGGTGAGCGGCCGTGTAAAGCTGCACGTTGGAGGCAATCAGTACGTTGTCCCCGATTTCAATTTTGTTGCAGTCAACGAAGGTGCAGTTCATATTGATTGACACGTTGTTTCCCAGATAAATATTGCGGCCGTAGTCGCAGATAAAGGGCTGGCCCACGGACACGTTTGCGCCGATTTTTGCAAACAACTGCGCTAAAATAGTTATTTTCTCCTGCTTCTGCTCGTAGGCAAGGGCGTGGTATTCCTTCAGAAGCTGCCGCGCTCGTCTTTTAAAATCCAGAAAAATTTTATCATGGCAATCATAATATTCCCCGGCAAGGCATTTCTCTAATTCCGTCATAGCTCTTTTTCTCCCTGCGATTATTTGTATTATTTTATTATTTGTGAAAAGGATTTGTATTATATGTATTATACGCTTGGCTGATGAAGCGGGCAAGGAGCGATAGAAAAAAGGGTACATTCCCCGCAGCTTACTGCGCATCAAACTAAGCGAAGCTGGGGCGAATACCCCGCTGCTTGCGGAGGGGAAATTTATTGAAGGTGTTGAGGGTAAACGAATGAGAAGGTAGAAGGGAATACGGTTGAGGAAAGGTTGGAAGGGAATGAAATTGAAATGTTGCATTATCCTCTGGTTTTGGTAAAATGAAATACGGAGGAGTGTAGAATGGGAATGTTTTTAAATAGCCATGTGCCGTTTGAAGGATACAAAGAGGTACTGCGGGATACTTATTTTGTGGATAAATCCATGTTTTTAAAGGAGCTAATCCCTTATTTTGAGAAGCGGAACCGGTATTGCTGTATCACAAGGCCCCGCCGCTTTGGGAAAACAGTCATGGCGAATATGACGGGGGCTTTTTTTGGAAGGGCGGACAAAAAGGATAGAATATTTGACAATTTGGAAATAGCCAAGACGGAGGCGTACAAAAAGCATTTAAACAGACATGATGTTATTTATATTGATTTTAGTAAAACGCCAAAAAATTGCAAGAGCTATGAACAGTATATTGCCCGGATTCAGGAGGGGCTTATTGAAGATTTGGCGGAGGCCTATTCCGATTTACACGTGAATAAGGAGGATTCTGTGTGGGACGCCCTGCAGAAAATTTACGAGGAAACGGAAAATAAATTTCTGTTTGTAATGGACGAGTGGGACGCGGTATTTCATATGTCCTTTGTCTCTGCGGAGGAAAGGCGGGAGTATCTTTTATTTTTAAAGAATATGCTGAAAGACCAGCCCTATGTGGAATTTGCTTACATGACGGGCGTACTTCCTATCGTCAAATATTCCAGCGGCTCCGAGCTGAATATGTTTGTAGAATATGATATGATTACGTCGGAAAAATTTTGTGAGTATTTTGGCTTTTCAGATGTGGAAGTGGATGCTCTCTATGAAATCTATCGACGGGAGACGGCGGAGCCCGGATTTAGCCGCGATGAACTTAAGGTTTGGTATGACGGTTATTACACGGCTAAGGGAGTGCGAATTTATAATCCGCGCTCTGTTGTGCTGGCTTTGACGGATAATCAGCTCCGAAATTATTGGACCAGTTCAGGGCCCTATGACGAGCTGTTTTATTATATCAGGAACAATATTGAAGACGTAAGGGACGATTTGGCGCTGATGATATCGGGTGAGCCGGTTGCGGCTGATATTGGCCGGTTTTCGGCGGTTTCTATGGAAATCAATTCCAGAGAACAGATATATTCGGCGATGGTGGTTTACGGCCTTTTGACTTATCAGGACGGAAGGGTTTTGATTCCCAACAGGGAGTTGATGAATCAGTTTAACGAATTGCTGCTTTCAAGGGATTCCTTGGGGTATGTGTATAATTTGGCAAAAAAATCGGAACAGATGCTGCAGGCCACAATAACGGGAAAAACGAAGGTGATGGAAGAGATTCTTCAATTTGCACACGATACGGAAGCTCCCATTTTATCTTATAATAATGAAGTTGAATTGTCGGCGCTAGTCAATTTGTGTTATCTTTCCGCGCGCAATAGGTATCGTGTTGAGAGAGAGGATAAAGCGGGGAAAGGGTTTGTAGATTTTATCTTTTATCCGGAAAAAAAGAGCGACGATTGTATTATTCTTGAGCTGAAAATTGACAGTACGCCGGAGGAAGCAATTGCCCAAATTAAGGGGAAAAATTATGCTTTTCGCTTTAGGGGCAAGCTGGGTAAAAATCCTAAATACAGCGGACGGATATTGGCGGTCGGCATCAGCTACAGCAAGGAGACGAAGGCGCATAGCTGTAAAATAGAAGTGTTGGAAGAATAGAAATATAAAATGAGTTTTTAAAGCAAGTTTTAAGAAAATATAAAGGAAGGACAGGGCACTGATATGGTAAAGCATATTATTTTATGGAAACTGAAGGATTCTCTCTCAGAGGAGGAGCAGAGGCAGGTAAAAGCAGGCGTTAAAGAAGGGCTTGAGGGGTTGAAAGACAAGATACCGGGGCTTTTGGATATCAAGGTTCGGACAGAAGGGCTGGCCTCCTCCAACGCCGATTTGATGCTGGATTCAGCGTTTGAGAGCGAGGAGGCATTGAAGGGCTACAGTATTCACCCCGCCCATGTGCATGTGGCGGACACGAAGGTCAGGCCTTATGTGGAGATAAGGCTTTGCCTTGATTATTGCGAGTGACGGGTTAGTTGGGTGGATACTGTGGGATTATGTTTTTTTAATAAGAAAATTAGAAAAGGACCGCATATACTGAAAAATAATCCTTGCTCTATGTATCAATGCGATATATAATTAATATATCAAACTGATACATGGAGGCCGTGCTATGAAAAGACAAAAAATAAGAAAATTAATTGTCATTATTTCTATGCTCTTATTCCCCGTTACACTTTACTATTTCAGTCCCGCTTTAATCATGAACGCCGGTCTGAACGGAATAATCAACGGGAGTTTTATTGTGTTTGGGCTGCTGTTTTTACTTTCCATTCCTTTTGGGCGGATATTCTGCGCTTATCTTTGTCCCGCGGGCGGCTTACAGGAGTGCGCTTTTTTGATAAATGAGAAAAAGCCCGGACAAGGCTGGCGGTACAAGATTAAGTATGTTATTTGGGTACTTTGGCTGGCGGCGGTTGTTTTTTGCTACATACAAAAGGGCGGGATTACGGAAGTAGATTTTTTCTATGAGACGGAAAGAGGCGTTTCGGTTTCATCGGTTCAAAGCTATCTTATTTATTATGGAATTATATGCCTGATTTTGATACCGGCGGTTTTATTTGGAAAGAGGGCGTTCTGCCATTATTTTTGTTGGATGGCGCCTTTTATGGTGCTTGGCGTAAAGCTTCGCAGGCTTTTGCATCTTCCGGGTTTGCATGTGAAAGTCAAGGCGAAAGAAAAATGCGTTTCCTGCAGAAAATGCCAAAGCGTCTGTCCTATGGGTATCGACGTGGTTGGAGAGATAGAGAGCGGAAGTATCAGCAATTTAGAGTGTATCCAGTGCGGGGCCTGCATTGATAATTGTCCGAAAAAGGTTTTGGCGTATGGAGTGGCTGTATGTGTGGGAGCGGTTGGCAGGGAAAAGAAGTAGAAGCAAGGCGCGAGTATATATGTGTAATAGAAGTCGATAGTATACGTAAAATATTTGATTTAAAGGCGGGGCTGTGATAAAATATGTTCAAGAAAAAGTTAGGAAATTTTAATAGCCCTAGCTATTATGAACTATATAATCAGGGTGTTATTTATGAAAAAAACAAATTTAAAAAAGCAAGGGGAGGACGGTTCTATGTCGCTGCTGACGCAATATTTAGAAAGCAATCGAGAACATGCGTATGCTTTAGCAACCGAAAATATGAGGTATGATAAGCATGGACGTCCTACTGTATCAAAAGATGATGAATGGCTGGACGAAACGGAATGGGATGATTTATTTCATTCATTAGCAGATGAAAAACGTATGGAGAAATAAATATGAATTGTTTTAACGAAGGAGAAGTATGGTTTGTTGGATTTCCTTTGGAGGAAGATAATACGCAGATATCAACAGACCGGTGGTTGTATTGGATGAAGATAAGTTAGGAGTGATTTCTGTTAAAATAACAAAGCATAAGGTGCGCAGTAACGACCCATATGATACGCCTATTCTATATTGGCAGGAAGCAAATTTGCGTCTGGCTTCTACGGCAAGGGTATCTAAAGTGATGAATTTGCAGCCTGATGATTTTATTTTTAAGATTGGCGACTTACATCCCGATGATTTGGAAAGAATTGAAGAATTATATATTCATTTTATGGATGGAACGCTGCCTTCAAAATAGTGTTTGAAAGCATATCGGATAAAAAATATCTGATATGCTTTTATTTCATATAGAAGTAATTTTCAATGTTCTGTATTAGCAGGCGCAGAAAGCAAAAATATAAAATTGCTTTCCGCCTCTCTTTTTTGTGCAAAAATCGAGAGGAAAAATCCCGGTGAATGTTTTATAATAAGGACAAATTTAAATAAAGGCAAGGAGGTATCAGGGTGGAATGGGTTGAAAGGTTAAATCAAAGTATAACTTACATCGAAGAGCATTTGACGTGCGGGATTGATTACGAGCAGCTTGGGCGGATTGCCTGTTGTTCGGCTTATCATTATCAGAGAATGTTTACTTACATGGCGGGCATCACTTTAGCCGAGTATATCAGAAGGAGAAAAATGTCCTTAGCGGCGGTTGATTTGCAGCGCGGGGATGAGAAAATCAT
Organism: Clostridium sp.; assembly: GCA_023663815.1. GTDB lineage: Bacteria > Bacillota > Clostridia > Lachnospirales > Lachnospiraceae > Suilimivivens. The sequence goes on along the minus strand of JAMPGS010000050.1, from coordinate 3,760 downwards.
CGACGTTGCCGAAAAATACGGCTACCGTTCTCCCACGGCGTTTAACAGAGCCTTTCAGGCTTTTCACGGGATTGCCCCTTCGGCGGTTAAAAATGAGGGCGTGTCTGTGAAATCTTTTTCACCGATTGTATTCAGCATTGCCGTGAAAGGAGCAAAGGAGATGGATTATCGAATCGAGACAAAGGAAGCTTTCCGTATTATTGGGGTATCCGCGCCGTTGGATAAGGAAATTGAAAATAATTTTATGGTGGTGCCCAAGATGTGGGAGGAAGCCGTGGCAAATGGTACAATGGAAAAGCTGGCGGGAATGATGGACACGCCGCCTATGGGGCTTTTGGGCGTAAGCGCCTGCGGCGACGAGGAGCAGTGGAAATATTTTATCGCCGTGGCAAGCACGAAGGCGAGCGGCGAGTTTGAAGAATATATCGTCCCTGCCTCCACGTGGGCTATTTTTTCCGGGGCGGGAACCAATCAGTCCCTACAGGAGCTGGAACGGCGCATTATAACGGAGTGGCTTCCCGCTTCGGGCTATGAGTACGGCAACGCCCCTGACATTGAAGTTTACTTAAATCCTGACCCGCAAAACGCGCAGTATGAGGTGTGGATACCGGTGATGAGCCGGAAAAAATAAAATTTGCAGGGCAGGGCGGCGGGGCTTACTCGTTCTGGGCCTTGTAATTTTCGCCCCAATCCCGCATGGCGTCCAGTATAGGTTTTAAACTGCAGCCTAATTCCGTCAGAGTGTATTCCACGCGGGGAGGCACCTCCGGGTAAACGGTGCGGATGACAAGGCCGCTTTCCTCCATCTGGCGGAGCTGGGCAGTTAAAACCTTTTGCGTCACGTGGCCGATTGATTTTTTTAATTCGCCGAACCGCTTTGTTCCCGAAAGTAAGTCCCTCAAAATCAAAACTTTCCATTTATTGCTTATAAGCATAAGGGTGGTTTCAACAGGGCAGGCGGGCAGTTTTTTTGTCGGCGCGCCGGCGGCCGCTTTTGTTGTTTCCATAAGAAGTCCTCCTTTTTATGGTATCTCTAAGGTAACTATACCACAATATTGTGCGTACTTCACAGTTAAAAAAAGTAAAGCTACAATAAAATTAGCAAAGGGCGACAGCCCGCAAAAAATTTTAATCTGTGGAGGTATTTAAAATGAAGATTGCAGTTGTTTGCGCAAATGGAAAAGCTGGTAAATTGATTGTAAAGGAAGCTATTGACAGAGGAGCGGACGTTACCGCCGTTGTGCGCGGGAAGCCTGTACGTTAATCCCGAACACACCGCTTGCGTGGCTGACGGCAAGGATTTTCCTGACGTTTTCAAGCCTCTTGCGGCGGCAATGGCAAAGGCGCTTGGAGAGCTCCGTCAGAGAACGGATGTAAAATGGACTTATATCAGTCCGGCCGGCAATTTTCAGGCGGAGGGCGCAAGGACAGGCAAATACATTCTTGGGGGAGAGGAGCTTATTTTGAATTCCAAGGGAGAAAGTATTATCAGCTACGCGGATTACGCGGTTGCCATGGTGGACGAGGCGCTCGATACAGAGGGCGGTCATATTCAGAAGAGGATTAGCGTGGTGGCGGAGTAGGCAGGAGATTGATAAGCGGATTTGAAGTTAAAACTGCCGTAATATGTCATGATGACCTACGTCCAGCAAAATAATCATTTTGTCGCCTTCATAATACCAGATAATGCGGATATCCATGTTGACGCTGCACTCAAAAAGATTGGTAGTTCCTTGAATACGTTTTGCGCGGAGCGACGGATGATTGGGGTTCTTGGCCAAAAGATTCAGCTTATTTTTTAGCTGGTTTTTCTCTTGGTTTGAGAGCCCTTTAAAATGCTTTTGGAAACGGGGTGTAAACGTAAGTTTATATGACATTATTCCGCCTCCAATTTTTCAAATAAAGCGTCTACACTGTCAAAAACCGGCTGTTCGCCGGACGCAATTTTTTCTTTAACATTTGCAATTTCTTCCCGAAGCTCATCAAGATATTTTTTTGGATAAACGGTTACCGGCATAATGCAGATAGAACCGTCTTTTAAGGAAATGTCGAGCTTGTCGCCTTCTGATAGGCCGAGTTCAAGGATAATTTCCTTTGGAATTGTAATTTGAGATTTTGGGCGCAATTCAGCTAACATAGAGTTGTCTCCTTATTTATAGAAGTTGGAAAATATGATTTTTTAGAAAATATGATTTTCTTACTATCTTATCATTAGTATATTTATTTTACAAAATTCATGCAAGGAAATTTTCTTTTATTTCAATAAGTTTTCTTCCTCAATAATTCTTCCTCCCCCGCCCATTTCATGCTATACTTTGCTTACAGGCTTTATTTTTGCAAGCAGCGAGCCAGCGGGTGCTTGCAGGCGTTTGGCGGCTGCCGTCCTAGTGTGGGACAACCGCCTTGGTATAATTTATGGGAGAAAAGAATGGCAACGGAAAAGAAGCTTGACTGCGTGATTTTGGGACTGTTGAGCCATGAGGAACTGACGGGATATGAAATTAAAAAGAGAATCGACACGGCGTTAAAGTATTTTTGGGGCGCAAGCTACGGAAGCATTTACCCGACCCTTAGCGATTTGGTTGACCGCGGGCTGGCCGATAAGAGAGAAGATACGGAAAGCAAAAGAAATAAACTGATTTACGCCATCACGGATGCGGGCCGGGAATACTTAAGGGAGTGGCTGCGGACACCCGCCGAGAGGGACGAGGTTCGTTATGAAACGCTCTTGAAGCTGTTTTTTGGGAGCGAGGGAAAGGAAGAGCAGGCGCAGGCACATATCGACGCTTTTCGGGAGAAAACGGCGAGGGAGCTGGCCTATCTTTTGCGGGCAGAGCAAACTCTCAAGGCCTGTCTGGACGAGGACGACACACATAAATATTATCTACTTACCGTGGAGTTTGGAATAAAAATCTATCGCGCCTATTTGGAGTGGTGCGAGGAGGCAAAGCAGATTTTGGGAAAGGATAAAATATGATTAGGCAGATAAAATATTTCCAATCCGTGATACGTAACAACAGCTTTTCCGAGGCGGCGGAGGAATGTCATATTTCTCAATCCGCAATTTCCCAGCAGATACAGGCTTTGGAGCGGGAGCTGGGCTTTCAGCTCTTGGAGAGAAAAAACCGCAAATTTGCCCTCACTCCTGCGGGGGAACATTTTTATAAAAAAAGCCTTGTTTTGATTGCGGATTTTGAGAGAATCTGCCGGGAAGCCGCCAAGATTGCAAACGACGACGAGGCTGTTTTGCGGCTTGCCTATCTGCGCAGCTACAGCGGAGATGAGTTCCGCCGGGCGTTAGATATTTTTGCGGAAAAATACCCGGACGTATCCATACAGATTGAGCACGGCAACCATGAGGAAATATACGAGTTGTTGGTATCCGGCAAAATCGACATTGCGTTTAACGACCAGCGGCGTAAGTTTGCCGACGGCTACGTAAATTTGATTTTGGCGGCTGCCCACAGCAGCATTGAAATTTCTTCCCGGAGCCCTTTAGCCGCGCTGCCTCAAATCAGCCCGCAGGAGCTGAAAAACACGCCCTGCATTTTAGTGTCCTCGGAAAAACAGCAGGACACGGAGAAGGAATATTATCAAAATATTGTGGGCTTTCAGGGGGAATTTATCTTTGTGGAAAATCTGGAGGCGGCCCGGCTTTTGGTGATTGGCGGGGGGGTTTTATGCCTGTGGAGGGCAGCGGGAAAGCGATGAATTTTGGCCCGCCTATCGCCAGAATTCCGCTTTTTCGGGATGGGGAACA
>JAMPGS010000004.1 GCA_023663815.1 Clostridium sp. | reverse complement strand
GCGCCCATGTTTTCAAAAGCATCCTCAAGCTCGATTTCCTTTGCAATTGTCACGCCGTCGTTGGTGATAAGGGGGGCGCCGTAAGATTTATCCAAAACGACGTTTCTTCCTTTAGGTCCAAGGGTTACACTCACGGTATCCGCCAATTGGTTTACGCCTGACTCAAGCGCTGCGCGGGCTTCCGCGCCATATTTAAGTTCTTTTGCCATTGTTTTATGCCTCCTGATGATTATAATTTAGTACTAATTTTCAATATCATGAACGTTACTTTGTTACTGCTATGCGATTGCCATCGCTATGCAAATGCTGCAGCGCAGTTTATTCAACAACCGCCAGAATATCGCTCTGCTTTACAATGATGTACTCTTCCTCTTCAATTTTCACATCTGTTCCCGCGTATTTAGAATAAATTACTTGGTCGCCGACTTTAACTTCCATCTTTACTTCCTTGCCGTCAACCATTCCGCCGGGACCTACCGCAATTACTTCCGCCTGCTGGGGCTTTTCTTTATTCTGTCCCGGCAAAACAATACCCGACTTCGTAGTTTCCTCCGCTGCTAACTGTTTTAAAACAACTCTGTCTGCTAATGGTACTAACTTCATTTTAACTGCCTCCTTTATTATAGTCCTTTATTTCCTGCAGATGTATTTTTCTTGTTAGCACTCATTTAGATTGAGTGCTAATCACTAATGATATATTAATTCCATATACTTTTCTTTGCAATCGGTATTATGACCGTATTTCTTGAAATATATTCCATTTTTTCTCAATTTCTCTCGTTTTCTCTTGTTTTCTCATTTTCTTTGCAAAACGATGATTTAATAAATAGTTTATATTTTCATTTTTTCTTTATTTTTTCCGGGATAAGCCCTTCTCTAACCGCTCTCTGTAGCCGGGAGCATTTTTTACCTCAAATTTATTGCTGAACATCTCATACTCTGCATCAGAAAGACGGTCCTCAAGAGTTTCTTCTATATTAATCTTGTGGACAATCCCTACCGCCACAGAAGGGGCAAGAACGGCGTCTTCATATGCGTTGCACCGTTCCTGAAGCCGCCCTGCAAAGTCTTCCGCCTCAGCATCCTCCGCCATGGGAATCAAAATACCGAACACGTCGCCGTCCACTCTGCCAATCACATAATCCGGCTTGGCCTCCTCCTTGATAATATCCGCCACCGTCCGTATCAGCCTGTCGCTTTCCTCATCGCCAAAATGATCGTTGACAAACTTCCAATCGTTGATATTCACATTGATTACCGCCACCGGAACAACCTCGGAGCGGTCAATCAGTTTCATTTTTTCCTCAAAATAAATCTTATTGTACACGCCGGTCAAAACATCCTCCCGCTCCTTTTGGGCGGTCATATGCTGTCTCTCCTCAAGACGCTTTTCCAGCTCCTCCAAGTAGATGCTGCTTTCCCTGTGAAGATACGCCTCCTCGCCAAATCTGGACAAAAATTCCACGGTTGCCTCCACCATATCGTTTACAAGTCTTTCATTCCTTTCAGGAGCCGTCATTTTCACATAGAGATGCCCGATAGTGCGGTTTTGAATCCGCAGCTTCCGCCCCGGCTCGCTTGCCACGTCCGGGTGAAAGCCCACAAAGCTGTCGCCTATCACGATTTCCTTTTCCCCGTGACGGTCTGTAAGCAGCAGACTGATTCCCAACGCCTCCGAAAGACTTCCAAGATACCTCTTTACAACCTCCATATTGTAAAGATTGGACAGCGCATAGTTTTTGATATTTTCCTTAATTCGCTTATCATACGGGATTGCATTGTAGCCCATAGTCACCCTCCAAATCGCCGGCGTTCCGCCCAATGTCCGCAAGCAGCCCCTTGGCTCGTTGCCCGCGGAAATAAAAATCATCAAGCCGGATTCTTGTTTATTTTTGCGAAATTCTTCTTTTCTTACGAGAAATTCTCGTCTATTTCTGCGGGATTTTTGTCTGCTTCCATGAGAATGGAAGTGCAGCAGCCGCAGCGCGTGGCTTCCAGCGGAATCTCATTTTTGCAAAAAGGACAAATCTTTGTAGTGGGCTTAGCAACTTCCTCCTTTTTACGTCTTCCCAGCTTTGAAGCCTTATTGATAGTCCGTACTAGGCAAAATAAAATAAACGCCATAATGATAAAGTTCACCACGGAAGCCGCAAACGCCGAGGCAAAGCCCGCCACATCGCTTAAAGTATACACCTCCCCGCCCGTAAGAAAATTTAAAATCGGATTGATAAAATTATCCGTTAAAGACGTAACGATACCTGAAAAGGCGCCGCCGATAATCACGCCTACCGCCATATCCATCACATTGCCCCGAAGTGCAAAGGCCTTAAATTCCTCAAAAAATTTTTTCATTCTTTTCCTCTTTTCTGCGCTGTATCCGCAAACTCTTCTTTCTTATCTTCTTTGTTTTTCTGATAAATTAAATTTTCATTCAAACGGCAATACTGGCCGGTCTTGCTGTAGGAATCCATCAAATGCGAGTCGGAAAAGGCCGCCGAGATAATCTCCTGATTAGCTCTTCTTGTTCCCCTCTCCGTCTTTTCGGAAAGCCCTTCTTTCCCTCTCCTTTTCCCCTCAAAAAAGCTTCCCGGATTGGAAAGGGCTCCAAAAGTATCCTCCCTTTTGCCGAACCGTTTTAGGGCTGTGCCAATTCCCGCCTTTATCTTTTCTCTGGCGTTTCCCACCTTAGCGATGACAAAAGATGGGACAATCTGCCGAATTGCCGCGGAAACGGCGCTGATTTTCCCGGTATGCGTTTCCGAATTTTTTCCTTCTCCGTCCCTTGCCGAAAAAATACTCCCTGTCCCCTTTTCTTCTTCTCCCAAAGAATCCCAAAATTCCCTGATAAAGCCCGGCCTGCCTTTTCCACTACCAGCCTGTCGGCTTACGCCGCTTTCATGTCCATAAAAAGTATCGCCGCTTGCTTCTTCCGCCGCCGTCCCGGAAGCTGCCGCGTTATTCCGCAAAGCTGCCGCGGCTCCCGTCTGCTTGCTCGGCTCCTCGTCGTAAAGACACTTTGTGATATGATGCTGGTGGGAGCTATGATATTCCGTTCCTTGGTAAGAATTAACGTCGTTTTGTATCTGCATAAATCACCTCGTCTATTATTTATACGGCATATTTTTCAGGCATTGTGCCGCAAACATACACTTCAAATATTGCACCCAGTTATATGCTTCAAACCTTCGTCACAATCATATGTTTCAAGCCTTCTGACCCAACCACATACTTCAAACCTTCCAACACAGCCATATACTTCAAATATCCCTCGCTTACTTCACCACCGTCAAATAACTGCTGACTGCATAGACTGTCTGTCCGTTATAGTCAAGCTGCGACCACCCGTTGTCGCCCACCGCCGTCCGGGTAAGCACCTCCCCGTTGTGGAGAAGGCCCACCACCGTGTCCTCGCTGGCAGTGCTTGGCTCCGTGCGGAGGTTCGTCTCAATTTTTGCCGTCACCTGCTCGCTGACCGGCGTGTAAACCGGCCCCTGCGGCGGCGCCTGCTGCCCGGTATCCTCCATATTAGTCGTCAAATAGCTTGTGACCGCATACAAGGTTTGCCCGTTGTAAATGATTCGGGACCACCCGTTATGACCGATTCCCGTCCTTGTGGCTGTATCCCCGTGCACCAGCTTCCCCACAATGGAAGCGTCGTTCAAGGTGCTTGGCTCCGAGCGAAGATTTGTCTCCTGCTTGGCCGTCACCGTCTCGTTGACCTCCGTAAAAATAATTCCCACCTCTGGATTGGCCGCCACCGTCTCGGCAGGCGTTTCGTCCTTTGCCTCCGCTTCCTTAACATAACCAAAATAAGCCACGTTCACGTCCGTTTTTCTGGGAATTCCCGCAACCGTCCCCTGACTGGTATACTGCCACATGGCGTGACTTCCCGAATAATTAGAGGACGCCGTCTGAGGATAGGGCTGTTCCGGGTACTGCGCCACCCAGATTTTATATTTGCCCGCAAGCACATCCGTATTCCACTGTGCATTGCCTTCAAGCTCCCCTTTGGAAGCATAAAACATAGGCGTGTATCCCCCCGCGGCAATCTCGTCCAAAAAAGCGCACGCGAGACTGGTCCTCGCCGCGGCGTCAAGTCCGTGCTGCCTGCTGTCCGTGGATTGAAAATCCTCGCAATTGTACGCCACCGGATAAGTGATTCTATATTTTGCAATGATTCCTTTGGTAAAAGCCGCCTCCGCTCTCGCTTCCTCCTCCGTCACAGCCGAGGAAAAGAAATAAGCTCCCAGCTTTATCCCCACTGCCTGCGCCTCCTGCATATTATACCTAGCGGTAGGGTCCTCAAAAATCTCCCCTGTGGACTTGGCCCGGTAACCCACGCGCACCATGGCAAACTCTACGCCGGATTCCTTCACCTTTGCCCAATCGATGGTTCCCTGATATTTGGAAACGTCAATTCCCATGGTAAGCCCTTCCGTCTCCCCCGGAGAAAGAGCCGCCACCGTCACTTCCGCTCCGCTTCCCTCGTTGCCTGCCGCCCCGGAGCCCTGGGGATCCTCCGCGTCGTCCAATGCTCCTACGGTTATCTCCGTCTGAACCGCCGCCCCTGGGGAAGGCGACGCTAGAGCTTCCGCTTGTGCCTGCCCGTCTGCGCTTCCCTCCGTTTTATCTAATTCTTCTCCAAAGGCCCCGTCGCCAGAAAATTCCTCTTCCCCTGCCTCTTCTTCCGAAATAGGCTCCTTGTTTTCCATCAGGCTTAGCTGCGCCTCCACAGCCTCCCTGTTACTTTTGCCGTTTTTGAAATATACGGCAAGCGTGATGATGACTACTATAAGTATCAGCGCGCCGACTGCCCCGCCGATTATAAGAAGCTTTTTATTGCCGGGGGCAAAATTTAAATCCCAATCTTCATCATCGCTGTCCCAATCTTCGTCTACATCATCGTCCCACTCATCGTCTGTATCATCGTTCCGTTCGTCGTCTGTATCGTCCCATTCTTCATCATAACTTTCATAGCTTTCCTCCGAGTATTCTTCCTCGTCGGGCTCTGCATCTAAATCTAATTCGTCCTCGAATTCTGGCTCACGGTAGGTGGGACGGGGTTTTATTTTTTTCATTGATTTCTTCCTTATCCTTTAAATTGTCAAAATTCAAATCTATATAAATCTGTATAACCTCGAAAGTTTCTGTCTACTTCTTTTTCGATAAATCTCACATAGGCGGCCAGCGGTCCCGGCTTAATCATGGAAAACTCTTCGAACATATTAAGCGCCGAATGAGTTCCATATTTTTTTATTGGAAGAATTCTCGTCATAATAACTTCAATCCTATCGACTTTTTTCTATTATACGGCACTGTGGAAAAACGGGCAACCTTAAAAATATTTTTAGCCATATGCGACAACCTTAACGTCTTTTTACACTCCTTTTCTTAAAAAAACATTCTGTTCATATAAATCTGCATTTCCGAGCTCGGCCAAAAACGGCAGAATAAACCACCCCGCAGCCAAGCTACAGGGTATCCACTCTCAGCTTCTTTCTTCTGAACGCTACAAGCAGCGGAGGTATTAAACCCGCAAGTGAATAAAATGTAATAGGCAAAATTCAGCCAAAACAAATAGAGCCACGAAATTACTTTCAAGGCTCCTTTTGCTTCATCATGCAGCCAGTGGTAACGATATCCTATTCATCAAATAAATCTGAATGTGTTCCCGTTCTGTCAAGAATTAATTCATCATCTTTAATTCTATAAATCAATAGCCAATCGGGCGCAATATGACATTCTCTTTTATTTGCTAAATTACCTTTTAAATTATGGTCCCTATTTTTATGGGTAACTGTGCCGGAATTCTTAAAGTATTTACAATGCTATATAATAGTCTCAAATCATAGTTTCTTTTTTTACAAAGCTTCAAATCCTTATTAAATTTTGTCGTCGTTGACAATTTCAGCATTTTTTTATTCCTCCAGAATCATTTTAAAAAAATCTTCTGTCGAACCTTCAAAACGCTGTCCAGTGCCATTTTTCAATAATTCATCACCCTCCTTAATAGCTTCCAATGTTTCAGTATTAGGTATTTCCGTTTCTTCAACTATCGTTAATCCTTGTATAAATCCAATGACATAAGCCATTTTATCATCTGGCATAGCATTTAACAGTTGTACTGCCCGTTCTCTATCACTCATATAAATACCTTCTTTCTTCATTTATAACTCAATTATAGCAGTTTTTATTACAAATTCAACTCTGGTTCCAACACTATACCTTAAATAGCGGAAATACCTTATATCACATAATACTTTATCAACATATAGGTAATAGTCAACAGCTAAAAGACTTAGATTTTAAGTTTTTCTTTTTGCCTTTCTGTATACCTCTCACCTAATGTTTCCCAATTTATAATTCTATACTTATTTTCTTGACTTGCTTATTTATTGTAATTTTTATATCTTCTTGCTAATTGTAAATGTCATTCCATTGAATCATCATAGGTATAAAGAAATTCTCCAAAATTTTCCAATGGCATACCATATCTTACCTTATTGAAAATGATCCAAGATGAAATTGCTGAAAAAATAGGACGCCCGCCGACAACCTTAACACCTTTTTAACACTCCTTTCCCTCAAAAAAATTGCCCTTCATTTTCCAAGCGGGTATAATAAAATCAATCATCCCGCTGCAAGCAACGGGACATGGAGCTTGCAATACGGCCCGCTGCAAGCAGGAAGGAAAGGACGTGATTACTAAATGGGATTCTCACCGGCTTCCCTAAAACACCGAACGCCGGAAAGCGTTGCGGGAAACGCCCTGCTCACCGCACTGATTCTCGCGGCGGCTACCGCCATTGCTTTCTGGTTTTTTCGGACGGTTCCTGAAAATCAAGCTAACATCGCGCTGGTTTATATTACCGCCCTTGTGCTCACCGCGCGCTTCACAAACGGCTATATTTACGGCATTGCCGCCTCGCTGGTAAGCGTCATCGGCATTAATTACCTGTTCACCTACCCTTATTTTCAGGTAAATTTTACCCTCACGGGATACCCCGTGACTTTCATTTTTACCTTGATTATTTCCCTGATGGTCAGCACCATGACCACCCGGATTAAGGAGCAGGCCGACGCGCTTGTGGAGCGGGAAAAGCTCTTGATGGATGCGGAAAAAGAAAAGATGCGGGCAAATTTGCTGCGCTCCGTCTCCCATGATTTGCGCACCCCGCTTACCGGCATCATCGGTAACAGCTCCATTTATATAGACGGGCACGATAAGCTTAACGAGGAAGAAAAGCTGCGGCTTGTCAGCCACATTCACGAAGATTCCAATTGGCTTTTAAATATGGTGGAAAATCTTTTGTCCATCACCCGCATCAACCAGAATTCCATGAAAATCGCCACCTCCATGGAATCCGTGGAGGAAGTGGTTGCGGAAGCTATCTCCCGCTTTTATAAACGTTTTCCCGACGCGGACGTCAAGGTTCAGGTTCCGGAAGAATTATTGATGATACCCATGGACGCCATGCTGATTGAACAGGTCATCATAAATCTGCTGGAAAACGCCGTGGTTCATTCCCACAGTAAGCTTCCTGTGGAGCTGACTGTCGCCTGCGGGGAAAATCAGGCCTCCTTTTCCATAAGGGACTATGGAATCGGCATTTCCCCCGATAAGCTGGAGACGATTTTTGACGGCGGGAGCTATCGCCCCGAAAGCGCCTCCGACGGGCATAAGGGCATGGGAATCGGGCTTTCTATCTGTAAAACCATCATTACCGCCCACAGCGGAACGATATCGGCAAAAAATTATGTGGACGGATGCCAATTTATTTTTACGCTTCCTATCAGGCAATAACCCGCTGCAAGCATGACTTTAAATTGCTGCCCGCGGGAATAGGTATATGAGGTTTAAATTTTATGAAAAATACTTTTACGAACAGTATCCTTTTGATTGAGGACGAGGAAAATATCCGCTCTTTTATCTTTACCACGCTAAAAAATCAAAGCTATAAAGTCACCGCCACTGCCAGCGGCAAAGAGGGACTGCATCTGGCCGCTTCCCTGTGCCCTGACATTATCCTCCTTGACTTGGGGCTTCCCGATATGGATGGCATGGAAGTCATCAAGCAGCTCCGCACGTGGACGGCAATTCCCATTATCGTAATCTCTGCGCGCACTAACGAGCACGACAAGGCCCATGCTTTGGACTGCGGCGCGGACGACTACATCACCAAGCCCTTTGGCACGGTGGAGCTTCTTGCCAGAATCCGCACTTCCCTGCGGCACAGCAGGCAGATGCAGGATATGTCCTCCATTCATCAAAAGCCTTATCACTACAAGGACCTTACCATTCATTTTGAAAATCATGTAGTGACGTTAAATGAAACTATCATTCACTTAACGCAGATTGAATATAAGCTTTTAACGCTCCTTGCCAGAAATTCCGGCAAGGTATTGACTTATACTTTCATTATGGAAAAAATCTGGGGACCCTACACCGACAACAACAATCAAATTCTCAGGGTAAACATGGCAAATATCCGCCGGAAAATAGAAAAAAATCCGGCCACGCCGGAATATGTTTTTACTGAGATTGGGATTGGATATCGGATGGCCGAGGGGGATTAAGCGGTTCTTTTATATTTATAAAAAATCTATAAATTTAAAAATTTTAGTTGCATTTTTTTTAATCACATATACTTATAATTAACCTATGAAGTTCACGATGTTTCGGATTCGTGAATGGAGGTTTTTTCGTAAGTTTCGGTTCACTTACTCCGAATAGGTTTATCCGAAATAGAAAGAACCGTTTTCGAACACAAATGCTTCTGACGGCTGTCAGAAGCATTTTTTTCATCAGTTAATAATCCCGCCGAGCAACACCCTCAAAGGAGCAATCTGTGAATGGCTTACTCGATAAATTTAATGAATACAAAAGCATAGTAAATTATCGCCTATCCTATCTTCTGGAAAATGGTCAAAAGCTGGAATTCAAATTAAAACAAACTGATTTTCCTCATCTCATAGGATTACATAAATTAATCGACATACCTATTATTCGTCAATTCAATGATGTAAATAATCGAACGGTAAGCGCAAAATATTTAATTTCAAAAATCAAGAAGCAATCCCTTATTACAGAGACGGACGTAAAAAACAGTATCTACTATTCAAATATCGCAGACCGCTATCAAAATTTCAGCAAAGATAATCTTCTTACCATATCCTACACAAATGCTATTATCAATTTTAATCCAGATGTTATCAACTCTACCTTGTTATCCGATTACATTTTGTTTGAATATCGCAATCCCGGCTATAATTACTTATTTTACCTATTTCTCACTCCCTCTCAGGAATCACAATATATTTCCCCTCCGCTCTCAGCTTTGGACTGCTCAGCACGTCGGCCAATTCCCCAAGCCCAATGGTGCGGCACACCATGCTTTCCACATCAAGCCGCCCAGAATCAATGAGCTGCAGCGCCCTTGCCTGCGTTAAAGGATTAATATAGGAAGCTTTTAGCGTCAGTTCTTTTCGGAAAATATCATAAGGCCTCACCGCAATCTGCTCCTCCGGCTTTGTTAAGCCGAACATCATGACCGTTCCTTTATTCCCCGCCAAATCGATGGCCTGCTCCATCGTGGCAGGCAGCCCGGCGCACTCGATTACCGTTTGAATCCAATTCATCCCCGCCTTGGCAAGTCTTTCCTTTACATCTTCATGAAGCGGGTCAATGCAGACGTCCGCCCCCAGCTTCCGTCCCATTTCCCGTTTCTTTTCCACCGGCTCTAAAAGCGCCACGCGGGCCGCTCCGGCCAGCTTGGACAGTTGAAGCATCAACAGGCCAATCATGCCGCCGCCTATGATAACCACCTGATGGCCCGGCCTGATATTGCACATATCAATTCCGTGAAGGCAGCAGGCAACCGGCTCCGTCATTGCTCCCTGAGTAAAGCTTGTATTCTCGCCCAAACGGTACACTTGACGCTCGTTTACCGCGCAGTACTCCGCGAAACCGCCGTTTACGGTTGTCCCGTATCCAATCATATGCTCGCAGAAATGCACTTCTCCGCTTCTGCAGTAATCGCAGGCCCCGCAATAGCAGTTAGGGTCAATGCAGACCCTCTCTCCCACATGGAAATTTTTGACCTCGCTGCCAATTTGAGCAATAACGCCTGAAAATTCATGTCCCAAAATGGTGGGAGGCGTCACCTCCGCCGCGCCCTTGTCTCCCTCATAAATATGTACGTCCGTCCCGCAGATACCGCAGGCCTTCACCTGAATCAATACTTCCTTGGGCCCCAGATTGGGCATTTTCGCTTCCTCAACCCTTAAATCATGTTTTCCATAAAAAATTGCGCTTTTCATTTTTTTCCTCCAAATTATAGTTCCGCAAATGTGCTTTCAGTACGTCTTTATCTAAATAAACATCTTTTATCCATTATACCATGAATCATCCCATAAAAAGTAATTATTATTTATTCCCGCCATTTTTCATTAATTTTATCTCCGCCAAACCCTTGCAGCCCTACATAGCCGCAACAAGAAAACGCAAAACTTTCATTCTTATTCCAACGCCCACGGCTGTCTCGCCGTACTGACAGCCTCCCCGCTGTCAAGGGCCTGCTCCATAGCAAAGGCAAGATAGGTGTCCTGCAAAGCCTCCCGCAGCGGGTAAAACTCTTTTCCCGTCTCCGCATACGCTTTCATCGCGCCAAGGCAGGACGCCACGGCTATCTCATCATCATTCAGCCTTGCAGGGTAATAGGGATTTTCATAAACCATCTTATCCAAAAACATAATTCCCCTGTGGGACCATTCCTTATTGTTATTTACGCCCACATCTACCCTCTTTAGCTCTTGCTCCACCGGCAGATTTTTCTCGGTTAAAAACCGCACCGTATTATCGTTAATTTCACCTCTTACCCCTTGGATATTCCACCTCCGCGTTCGGATAAGGGAAAAGTACTGCTCCCCTGAAAAGTCCAAAAAAGCGGTTTTCCCGTTTTCAAATTTCATAAACGCCATATCCCTGTCGGCCTGTATCACCCGGCCGCTGTTGTCAAAGCCTTCCCGGCTGTTGGTGGCCGTCACATCGAAAGAAAATCTCCGCCCTGCAATGGTGCAGTTTTCATAGCCAATCCCCAAAAGCTTCCTGAAAATGCTGGCGGCGTGGTATCCGTGAATGGCGGAAAGCGTTACGTTTGAAACCTCGCCCAGATACCCCGCTTTTATCACCTCCGCCACGGCCCCGTAATAGGGCTGCAAAAAATACTGTTCCGCTGCCTGTATCCTTCCTTTTCTTCTCTTCGTCTCCTGCCACAGCTCCCGAAGCTCCTCCACATTTTGTGCGGGCGGCGTTTCGCAAAGCACAGGCACGCCCTTGTCCATCAGCAGGCATAAATAATCCTTTACAATGGTCCGCGGAACGCATAGCACCGCAAAATCCGGTTCTTTTTTTAGCGCCTCCTCCAAACTGGCGGTGGCAAAAACATTCCATTTTTCCTCCATCTGCGCGGCGCGCTCCTGCGTCCGCAAAACTCCCGCGCAGATTTCAAACTTTTCCGGTATTTCCTTCGCTATCCGGTAAAAAAAATCCGCCCTCCAGCCATATCCAATTACTATAAATTTTGCTTTCAAACTGCTTTTACCTCCTTACCTTCCGTCATAGCTATTGAAAAGAAGCTCGCTTCTCAAACGCTTTAACCAAAATCAAAACCCCCGTCCGTATATTATACCACGGACAGGGGCCACAGTGAAAAGGAATCACATTTTTATTCTAATTATTTTCCTTATCCAAAAATGTACTAAATCAAAGAACATACTGGCAGGGCTTTTCCTCCAACACCTGTATCAGATTCTCCACGGACAGCATCGCCATCTTCTCCACGGCCTCCCGCGTATGGGCCCCCGCATGGGGCGTCATTACCACATCGTCCCTTCCAAATAAAGGACTGCCCTTCGGCGGCTCCTGCTCAAAAGCATCCAGCCCTAATCCGCTCAATTTGCCCTCGTCCAAGGCCTTTACCGCCGCTTCCTCGTCAATCAGGCCGCCTCTCGCCGTATTTATGAGAAAAGCTCCCTGTTTCATAATTTCTAAGGTTTCCTTGCAGATTAAATGGCGCGTCTCCGGAATCATGGGAACATGAAGCGTCACCACGTCCGCCCGTTCAAGCAGCGGATGCAGCCCGCATATTTCAATCCCTTCCTTCCGGCAGTAAGTTTCATCTATGTACGGGTCGTAGGCTAAAACCTTCATTCCAAAAGCTTCCCCATACTGAGCCACAATCTTCCCAATTGCTCCAAGGCCTACAATGCCCAATACCTTTTCATTCAGCTCCACTCCGCTGGCGCGGACCCAGTCCCCGCCTTTTGTCTTTTCATTCAGCCATGGAATCTTCCTCACAAGGGCTAAAATCAAGCCGAAGGTCAGCTCCGCCACGGACCTTGAATTTACGCCCGGCGTATTGGTGACGGCAATATGACGTTTTTTTGCCTCCGAAATATTTACCCTGTCGTATCCCACTCCATACCTTGAAATGACCTTCAGCCGGTCCGCTTCATCTATTACCTTTTCCGTTACCCAATCGAGGCCTGCAATATAACCGTCGCAGCCCTGCAAAAGCGGGATAAGCTCCTCCTCCGTCAAGGGACGTCCGTAGGGATTAAACACCAGCTCATCCGCGTATTCCTTCAATTTCTGCATTGCCCCAAGCTGGCTGTCCTCGTTCAAAGAGGTTGGCGTTACAAGTATTTTCATTTTATCCTCCATTTCGGAGCGTTTACGCGGTGCAAATCTCAAATTTGCGCCTGCTGTCAATGCAATCGACGCTCCAACACAAATCTCCTCTTATGACACCAGCGCAACCGCTTCCTGAACCAGCTTCTTAATTCCATCGTAATCCTTTGCCTTCAGCATGGCGTCCTTTACCATCCAGCTCCCGCCGCAGGCAATCACCCCCGGCGTCGCCAGATATTCCTTAATGTTCGCCGGCCCAATTCCACCGGTAGGCATAAATTTCATCTGCGGGAAGGGGCCGCTCAACGCCTTGATTGTTTTCAACCCGCCGTACTGCTCCGCGGGGAAAAACTTGGCGACCTTAAGCCCGCACTCCATCACCGCCATCAGCTCCGTAGGGGTGCAAACCCCCGGATAAATCGGTATCCCGTTGGAAAGGGCAAATTCTGTGATGCTCTTGCTAAATCCCGGAGATACAAAGAAGGACGCGCCTGCGTCTAAAGCCCGCTTTGCCTGCTCCACGTTTGTCAAGGTTCCCGCTCCCACGGCAATTTCAGGATAAGCCTCATGCATCCGCCTGATTGACTCCTCGGCCGCGTCGGTGCGGAAGGTGATTTCCGCCACCGGAAGTCCCCCTTCAACCAACGCTTTCCCCAAAGGAACGGCATCCTCCGCGCTGTCCAGCTTGATTACCGGCACTACTCTTAATTTTTCAATTACTTCTGCAACATTCATTATAAATCCTCCATTCCGCCAACGCTTGCAACTATATACGCCGTCTGCAAAAACGCCAGCCCACATTTACCTGCGAAAAAATATCTTACGCAGCATCTGCTCACTCCGCCTCCAAATAATATCTGCTATTACTTGTCAGCATGTTCAAAATTGTTTTTCTGTCAAAATTCCTTTGTTCCAAAAAAGGAAGAAATTCCGTCAAAATATAATCCAGCCCGACGGCGTCTTTTCTGTAGGCTTTCATTCTGGCCGCGGTGGTGTCAAGGGAAAGCAAAAGCCTGTCCGCAAACCCCTCTTCCACTATCTTCCCAATCAGCTCCGCCTCCGCCTCATTATCATGATATTTCCAGCGTCCAATCGTGTCGTATTCCAGAAAAGCGCCTCTTCTTACCACCTCAAGGTGAAGCGCAAAATCCTCCTTGGTTC
Organism: Clostridium sp.; assembly: GCA_023663815.1. Classification (GTDB taxonomy): domain Bacteria; phylum Bacillota; class Clostridia; order Lachnospirales; family Lachnospiraceae; genus Suilimivivens. The sequence goes on along the minus strand of JAMPGS010000004.1, from coordinate 36,872 downwards.
TGTCCATATGGCAGACGGCAATCCGCTCCGGCTTCATTCCCAGCTTTCCCGCAAAATCAAGGAATTCCAGCACCGGGCTTTCCGGCTCCGTATGCACCAAAATGCTTTTTTCCCCGTGAACCGCCGCCCGCACAGCCGCCGTAAATCTGGCCTTTCCATTTTGAAATTCGTCCGCATCCTCCAAGGCTATCTTGACGATTCCCGCCCGTATGGGCGTCTGCTTTCCAGAAAACACATCGTCGCAGCCTTCGTACATTCCCTCCGCTAATTCCGCCTCAAAAATGGCCTGCAGCTCGCTTCCCGTCTTTTGGTAAAGCCAGTGGCCGGAAGGGTAAAACGCTCTCTTGTGGAATCCTGTGGAGGCAATAATGTTGACGCCGGTTCGCCGCGCAACCTCGCGCAGCTCCCTCTCCATACGGCAGCACCCTGTCGGCTGGGCGTCCACAAGAGAGCTTCCGCCCGCCCTGCGGTAAATTTCCGCCTCCAAAACAGACTTCTCCATTTCGTCCATACATAAATCGGAATTTAAGCGGTAGCCTTCGCCCTTTCTCAGCATTAAATGCTCGTGGCACTGGCAGATTCCCAGCTTTTCCCCCTCGATTTTTCCCAACACGGATATAATTTCCCTCATTTTATCCTTCCATTACCCAATCTCTATTAAGACTTCTTTTTACCCCGCCAGCTCGCTTAACCTTGCAATTTCCTGCTCGTCTATCGTGATATGGAAAACTTCCTCGATAACCTGCGTCCAGCCGTAAATAAAGTAATCCCAGCCAAGCTCCACATGAAGGTTTTTCTCCTGCTGCTGCCTTCTTGCCTGCTCCGCGAAAAGCAAATCCCCGCGGTAATTGATTTCCCAAACTAAACTGTCCTGCGGGAATACGGCGGCGTCCGTCAGCGGCGAGCCGGGCCCGTCTTTTCCAAGGCCCGTGGCGTTTACTATCAGAGAGTGGGGCTTTAACCCGCTTAAGGTCTTATCGTTGTCCTCCGGCTTTGGATTGTAGCAAAACTCAAATGTAACGTTAGAATTTAAATCCTTTAATATCCTTTTTGCGGATTCCAGTCTGGGCTGGCTGCGGTTGGTAATATAAATTTTTCTTGGGGAATTGCCGCCCTTGCAGGCCTGTGCAAAATAAATGGACATGGCCAGCGTGCTGCCTCCGGCTCCCATCAGCATCACGTCGCCGTCATATTCTCCCCAATAATTCTCAGGAACAAATTTCCTCAGGGCAAGCCCGCTGGAAATAGGGTCCTTCGCATGGGCGCACAGCTTTCCGTCTTTCTTGGAAATGGACGATACCTCCCCAAGCTGCTCCGCATAGGGGTCTATGTACTCAAACAAATCCTTGCAGGTCCTAAACAAATCGATTTTATGCGTGGTAACCAGCGCGCCAAGGGAAAACGGATCCTCCTTAATAAATGTTACCGCTTCTCTGTAGGCCTCCGCCGGGGAGTGGGGCGTAAAATCAATCCCCTTAATCACTGCGTCCGTAAGCCCCAGCTCCTTCGCCCATTTGGGAAATACCTTCATGATGGACGATTTTCCTGTAGTCACTCCTATGAAATAGATTGTGGGCTGCGTTGCCCTCTCGTATTGAGCCATGTGTTTCTTCTCCTTATTGTCTGCTTATTCTGTCTTTTTCTTTTTGGGAAAACCGCTATCTTTTTAAAAAACCACGATTCCTTTCTTCTTAATTTCTCTTCTCTCCAGTTTTTCAAAGGCCTCCAAAACCTTCTCGAAGGGGAAATAATCGGAAATAAAATCTTTTAAGTCGATGGTTCCGTCCTTCAGCCAGCCAAGCACCGTGTCCGTACATTCTCCTTCCTCGACCTTGGAGGGGAATTGCTGAAACTGCACCTGCCAGTTATAAGGCGCTTTCTCCCAATTCAGCTCCATACTGCAATGAGGGGAAATTCCATAGCAGCAGATTTTTCCTCCGTCGCGTATCAGCTCCATTCCCTGATTAATGATGGAAAGAACGCCTACGGCGTCCAGCACGTAATCGACGCCCTGCGGGCAGATTTTTCTGACGCACTCTTTCACATCAATCTGCGTGCTGTCATAAGCGTAATCGGCTCCCTTTGCCAGCCCTTCCTTCACCTTTTCCTCAATCACATCAAGGGCAATTATCGGGCCGACCCCCAAAAGCTTCATAAACTGAATAAACGTAAGTCCCACCGGGCCGCAGCCAAAAACAGCCACGCTCTGGCCCTTTTGAATTCCAAAACGCTTGATGGAGCTCAGCACTTCCCGCAAGGTAATAATCATGCTTGCGTCCACCGGATTTACAAAATCAGGCAGTACCGTCTGGGCGTAAGCACATTCCGGCGCTTCCCCCTGCGGATACGCGGCGGCGTCATGAATCACGCCGTACTCGCTAAAGCCGCCCCAGCCCGATTTCAAATTTCTATCGTTTCCTACCTCGTCCACAAAGGGGAGCAACACATAGTCGCCTTCTTTATAGGAAGTAACCTTGCTTCCCGTAGCTATTACCTGCCCTACCGCTTCATGGCCCAGCATCAAGGGATAGGCGTCCTCGCCAAATCCCTTGAAGGTATGATGTATCAGCTTTGCGTCGGTTCCGTTGCAGATTCCGCAGCACACCATCCGCACTAACGCCTGACGCTCGCTAAATTCTGGAATGTCTACTTCCCTGATTTCCAGCGATTTACTTTCCGTAACCACTAATGTTTTCATTTATCCCGCCTCCACTACTTATAGTAAAACAATTAAATATCTTTATTTATGCCATTTCCTTTTAATATTCCAATGTTTCATTGTTGTGACATAAAATTTTATAATTTACCGTACAACTGCTCCAATGCAAAATAGCAGGCGTCAAAAACTTCTTTTCTCTCCTGATACTTTTGCGAGGCTTTCGCATCCGGTTCATGAATACTTTGGATTTCAAGAAACTTTTCACTGACGCTGAAGTCCTTATATAATCCCGCTCCCACGCCGCCGGTGATTGCGCCTCCCATGGAGCTTGCCTCCTCAAGCACGGAGGGCACAAGAATTTTTGCGTTGTAAACGTCCGCCATAATCTGCCGCCACACGCTTCCCTTTGCTCCGCCGCCGATGGCCGTCATCTCATCGATGGTAACCTGCGTGCGCAGAACGTCCAGACAAAGGGACAAGTTCATCGTCACGCCCTCTAAAACGCTCCGCAGGATATCTCCTCTTGTGTTTTCCGCCTTAAGTCCCAAGAAAGCTCCCTTTGCGTCCGGATTCCATCTCGGCGCTCTCTCCCCCATAAGATAAGGAAGAAACAACACGCCGTTTGCCCCCACGGGGCTTTCCGCAATCTCCTCGTTCATATAGTCGTAGGGGGACTTTCCGTGAAGCTTAGCGTCGTACTGCTCCATCTTGCATATGGTTTCCTTCAGCCAGCTATAGGCGCCGCCCGCGCTCTGCATGGTTCCGTTAGGGGCATAGCAGCCCGGCACAATATGAACCCAGTTGACAATCCGCATCTTCTCGTCAAAAATCGGCTTTTCCGAGGTTGTGGTTATCCATGCGGAGGTGCCCATGCAGCAATAGGTTTTTCCCGGCGCTACCGAGCCTGTTCCCACGTTGGCGGTAACTCCGTCGCCGCCGCCCAGCACCACGGGGGTTCCTTCCGCCAGTCCGGTCAGCTCCGCCGCTTCCCTGGTAACCCCGCCCGCCACAAAAGTAGAGGGCTTTAGCTCCGGAAGCTTATCAGGGTCAATTTCCGCCGCCTCCAAAATTCTTTCCGACCACTGTCTCTTTTGAATGTCCAGACAGCCGCAACTGTTCCCGTCGGAGTACTCCGTATAAAACTTGCCCGTAAGGCGGTAGGCAATATAATCCTTTGCGTTCAGCGTCTTATAGGTCTGCTCGTAAATCTCCGGCTCGTTTTCCTTTATCCACATAAACTTTTGGATTCCGTAAGAAGCAGTGTTCCTGTGTCCTACAATGTTGTAAAAGTCCCACTGGCTTATCTTGGATTCCAGCATTTTCGCCTGCTTTTGCGCCCGCTGGTCCGCCCAGATAATCGCCTTGCGCAAGGGATTCCCGTTCCTGTCAACGCACAGACACCCCATCATCTGCCCGCTGAAGGACACCACGGCAATTTCCTCCGGTGAAATTCCGGTTTTTTTAATCAGGCTTTTGGTGCTCTCGCAAACTGCCTTCCACCAGTCGTCCGCATCCTGCTCCGCCCAATTTCCGTTGAAATACGCCGTGTCGTAAGCGTAAACCTCGCTGCCCGTCAGCTTTCCGTCCAGCGAAAAAAAGGTTGCCTTATCCCCCGAAGTGCCCAAATCATGGGCCAATATATAGTTTTTCATTGCTTCACCTGCCAATCGCTTATTCTAAATCCAATTCCGACATCGTTGCCGGCATCTCATGGGCGGTATTCACCTTGCCCGGTCCCGTTACCAAATCAAAACAAGAAGCAATTATTTTTCCTTCCCAGATAATCGGCTCTCCCGGCTGGTCAAGCTCCCCGTTTAACCCGTCTGAATCCGGGCTCTGGGCGATTCTCGTAACCTTGCCGTCAGGCGATACCTTTGCAATAGCGTTCGCGCAAAAATCTGCAATGTATAAGTTGCCCTTTTCATCAAAAATCATCCCGTCGGTGCTCTCTAGCTGCGACCAGTCCTTCGCGTAAGTAAACTGCTCCACAAAGTCCCCGTTTTCGTCAACGATGATTTTAATTACCTCGCCGTCCCCAAAATTGCCGACGTAAAGGTTGCCTTCTTTGTCAAAAACAATTCCGTCCGCCCCGTACTGGCAGTCCGGGTTTTCCGTGATAAACGTCGTAAAGATATGCTTATCCTCCAGCGTGTTGGTAATTTGAATATTTTCCTCGTCCAGACCAAAACGGTACACACAGCTCATCAGCTTCCCGGATTCCGTTTTTACCTTGGTGAGATAGCTTTGGGTAAGGTACATATACTTTCCGCGAATCCGTATCCCGTTGGGATGCTCCATGCCGTCCGCCACAACGACCGTCTTTTTAATCTTCCCCTCCTCGTCAAAGGAAATCTTAAGCACTCTTCCCTTAAACATCAGCTCCGGCGCTTCGGACCAGCCCTGATTATCGCAGATATACAGATTCCACTCTGAATCAAAGGCAATGCCCATATTTCTGGCAACGCCGGTTTCCGGGTGAACCGGAACGTCGAACCACTTGGTAATCTGTTTATTCTTGTCGATTTTTACAACGCAGCCGCTGGTTGTAACATCCGCATAATTGGGGCATGAAAGAATTAAATTCCCTTCCTTATCAATTTCCATGCCGTCCGGCGTACAGATATACTCCGGTAATGTAGTAAACAATCTTGGTGTCTGCATTTTTTCACCTCCGCTTTATTAAGTTATTATGTCATTACATAGTTATGTATATAAGATACATTAAGATACTTTGCTTGTCAATACTTTTATAAGTTCTGCACGGTATACTCAGCCGTTTTTGCACGACATGCTCAGCAGATTTCGCAAGTATACTCAAAAGGTTCCGCACAGCACACTCACCCTTAAATTATCTCCCATTCTATGCCGTAAACTCTCGCCATCTGCACCAAAAGATGAGTGACGTCGCCCTGAATCAAAATTGCATGGTGGGAGGACAAGCTTTCCATTACCTTGTGGCCGCTGTTGTTTCTGTAGCGAATCAGCGCGCCGTTTCGGCAGTCGCTTCCCGGATACTGAACGTAATCTTCTATTTCCGCCTCGATTATGGTTATCTTCTTCATGTCCGGGCGCACCTTCGCCATGGTTATTTTTCCCTTTTTCATCTCGCAGTCGATTACAATTGCGTCCTCGTTTACAATCTCCAGCACCTTGGGCTTCATCGTCCATTTGCTGCAAAAGCTCTGAGGCGCAAACCCAAAATAACCGCAGTGAACTCCAAGAGCGTGGTTATCCGGATCCTCAATCTGAGGAAATTCATTGATTTTTTCATGCTTCAAGGCGGCCATTCCAATTAAAAACGGATAAATATTCGTCATCATCATAGGCTGCTTCAAGGCGGAGTACATCATAAATTTGCTCAGCATGGTAATGGTATCGCCCTCGCAGGCCCAAATAATGTGGTCATACTCAAAAATCCAATTCCACGCTAAACACGGCGTTGTACAGGAATGGAAGGATTCATTCAGGCAGTTGCAGCCTACCCCATGTATCTCCCCTATTTCATCAATGGTCTCCTTGACTGCCATATACAGCTTTACCGCCTTTAAAATACATTCCTCCGGGACGTTCTCACAGGGAACCTTCCTCTCCTCCCACAAGGCCTTGGCCTTTGCGCTGTCCATGGCCTCCGCTTTCCTGTTCAGCTCCTTATAGCTCTTATAGATTATTTTCACCCCAAAGGCGCGCTCCATCTGCTCCGTGCAGCTTTCGTCCCACCAGTAAAACTTTTTGAAAAGATACGCCTGCATCCCCTCCCCCGGCTCGTCCTGAAACATTAAAAACTTCGCGCCGCCGTTCATCAATTTCTTTGCCGCCAGCGAGCGGAAAATCACCTTGGCAATCTCCACATTGTAGGGGAAAAAGACGTTCAGCTTTAACTCGTCCCGAAGCCACGCCGCAATCTCCCAATCCCACATTTCCACCGTTCCGAATTCCGACGTCACAATCATCATCGGCTTTTCGATTGCTTCCAGCCTTTCCCGCTCCTTGAACACCGCTCCAAACAGCTGGGGAATCACCACGATGTCGGCTTCCTTACTTATTTCGCTGCCTATGCAGACAGAATCTATAAATTCAACCTCATCCGCGTACATTCCCTTTAATCTGCCTAGCTGCTGCTCGTATTCTTTCACTTCGCGGGGATTTCTCCCTTCAAAGTATAACGATACCGCTTTTGCTTTCATAAATTCTTTTCTCCTTTCGTTTATTTTTGTTTCCTATTATTTACTACTATATTATACAATTATATGTAAGTCAAGCTAAATTCAAAAGAACCGCCGTATGCCCTCTGCAATACGCCGGTTCCTGCTTCTTACCTTATTCTGTTAATACCACAATCTCAAAGGAGCTTCTGTCTCCTCTATATCTTGCTCTGGAATATTCTAGGGGCACGTCGGCCGCCGTGTATCCCACCGTGACAAAATACTGAATGGGCTTGCCCTTTTCCATATCGAGAAGCTGCACGTCCTCCTCGTCCGCCTCCACGGCCTCTATCCTTCTTTTCACCTTCAGTATCTTTGTGTCCTCTTTCTGTCCGAGAATTCCATACAGCGACTCCTGCTCCAAATCATGTCCCATAATAAACGAACACTTATCATAAGGAAGATAAGTATGTATGGTGACAATCGGCTGCCCGTCTGCAAAACGCTTGCGGAAAAGATAAATAACCTCTTCCCCCACCGACACATTGAGCGCCTCCGCAACCTCCTCGTCCGCCTTCTCCCGCTTCAGCTCTATCAGTTGGGTAGAGGGCTTCATTCCAAGACGCTCCATCTGCTCCCGAAAGGATTCCAGCTTTCTCAAAAAGTCCTGCGGGATTTTAGGGCGGGTTACAAAGGTTCCCTTACTCTTTACCCGGTAAAGCCACCCTTCCTGAACAAGCTCGGTAATGGCCTGACGGACTGTAGTGCGGCTTATCTCAAATTCCTCGCTAATCTCGTTTTCTGTTGGAATCACATCCCCTTCTTTGTAGTTTTCCATCTTAATTTCATTTAATATTAATTCCTTTAGCTGGAAATATAAAGGAATCGGAACAGACTTGTCCAGCTTTTTGTTATCGAACAGCATACGTCTCCTTTCCAAGTACAATGATTTTTGTAGATACATTATACCATAGTAATTTCTTTCTTTTCAACTATTCTTTCAAAGATATTCTTTTTAATGAGTTTTTAAAGAGTTTTTTAAAAAAACCTTTTCAAAACCGGTTTAATATGGTATCGTTACTTTATCACAATATCGCTATGTTATTATATAATGTCTTATGTATAGGCGGCGTTTTGCAATTCATTATCTGCCGCCAAACAATCAAATTAAGGAGGTGGCAAAATGAATTCTTTTAATTGGGATACCGGCTTTATGCTTGATTTCAATTTAGCAACCGGCTTTTCCACAGGAGCTAAAACCACAAAACGATACCTTTCCCAAATGGCTGATATGTTTTACGACAGAGAGGCCGCGCAAAAAATTTTAGCCCAAGAGGACCCTCTCATCTATGAATTTTATGAGCTGGGCTGCCCTGAACGGGCGGGCGATTTAGCTTTCGGCACTACCATTTTATATCCGGGAAAAATCGGACAGGAATACTACATGACAAAGGGGCATTTCCATACGATGCTGGAAACCGCGGAGGTTTACTACACGCTCTCAGGGGAAGGCTGCATGGTTCTTGAAAATCCCGAAGGCGATACCAGAGAAATTTTTCTCAAAGCCGGCGAGGCGGTTTATGTGCCGAGAAGGTACGCCCACCGCTCCGTCAACACCGGGACCGTTCCTCTGGTTATGTTTTTCACCTTTGCGGCGGACGCCGGTCACGACTACGGAACCATTGAAACCACAGGGTATCACAAGCTGATTACCGAAAAAGACGGTAAAATTCAGGTTGTAGATAATCCCAGATGGAAGGAATAATAACAGCAAGCGGGCAGGGAAGATATTTCCCTGCTCGCTGCATTTAGGATAAAATTCAAATTTTCATTATAACCTATCCGTCCCCATCTCTACGGCGGTCAGCGCCCACAAAACCGCCACCACCGCTTCTTGGGCGTCCGTTGTCCTTGTGTAATCCACATAAATATCATAGTTTTTCTGCACGCAAAGCCCGTTGCAGGCATCGAGAACATGATACCCGCCATCCAGCCCGGCAACGCATTTTGATAAAATTCCGGCGTAAGCCTTTTTAACGGCCTCCTGGTATTCTTTCCCGTCAATCAATCCCATATCCAGAGACTTTTTGATGGAATACAGGAACATAGCGCTCCCCGACGTATCGTGGAAATTCCTCGGAAAGCCCGGCTTATCCACAACCTGATACCAAAGCCCGCAGCCCTCGTCCTGCACCTTTAACAAATCGGCGCACAGGCTCTTTAATTGAAATACAAGGGATTCCCTCCCCGGATATTCTTTAGGAAGCAGCGCCAGCGTCTCCGGCAATATCATGGCGTACCAGCCAAGGCCCTCGCTCCAAACCTCAGGGGAGCAGCCGGTAATTTTATTTGCCCATACCGCCTCCGCTTTCTCGCTGTAGGCATGATACAAAAGCCCCGTCTTATCCTTCCTGCACCTGTCAAAAATAACGTTTAACTGCTTCACCGTTTCCGCAAAACAGTATTTACTGTCATCTACATATTTCCCATATCTTGTGAGGAACATAAGACCCATAAACAGCCCGTCCACCCACATCTCGCCGGGCCTGTCTTTTCCGTGCCAAAAGCCCCCGTCTGGATTCCTTGGGTAAGTGTCATAGGTATCCCTCACCTTTTTTGCCGCAATCCTGTATTTTTCTTCCTTGGTAACCGAGTAAGCCCACACAATGACGGAAGCCGTCATAATATCGTCTAAGCTGACGCCCGTATATCCAAGTAAGTCTCCTTCTTCATTTACGTGCTCGCTGCAGTACGCCAGAATATAATTATAAAAATCCTCCCGCCCGGTCTTTTCATACAGACGGATGAACCCCCACAGCAAAAAGCCCTGTGGGTAGGTCCAGCTTCTATAGGGATATAAATCTGCTCTCGGATATTTTTTCATCAAATATTCTGCAAATTTTACCGCGTTTTCCATCCTTAATTTTCCTCCTGTGGAAATACCACATCCATCTGACGCCGCACTTCGTCCATAATCCCCATCATGCGCAGCGTTTCCGCATGAGGCATTTCGGGACATTCAATCCTGCCCTCCTTAAGCGCCTTTGCGCAGGAAAGCACCTCGTACTCTAAGCCGGTAATCTGCGGCGGCACTAACTTCTCCAAAACAATCTCCCGCTCCAAATTATAAACGGTAATCTTTTCGCAGTTGTTGATGTTTTGAATCTCTATGTAGCCCTTATCGCCGTATATTACGCCCCTCCTATCGGTCTGCACCACAAAGGAGCTGAATAAATTCGCGATTTTTCCATTTTCAAACACAAGCGTTACGCAGTCCTGTCCGTCCACGCCCCGCGGCGTTTTTGTGCATACCGCGTGGATATCCGTCACTTTTTCCTTAAAGGCCATACACGCAAAGTTTAAGGTATAAATCGTCAAATCCAAAACCACGCCGCCCCCAAGGGCAATGTCCTGCAGCCTTTCAATATGCGCCAGGGAATACCCAAGATTTGCGCACAGTGAAGTAGCGTTTCCGATAATGCCGGAATCTAAAATCTCGTCAATCATCTTGCGGCTGGGCATATATCTTGTCCAGATTGCCTCCGTCAAAAGCAGATTCTTTTTCTCCGCAATCTCAAGGACCTCCGCCGCCTGCTTTTGATTCAGCACAAAGCCCTTTTCGCACAGGACATGCTTACCATGGGCCAGACACATTTTAATATGCTCGTAATGCAGGGCGATAGCGGTACAAATATAAACCAGCTCCACCTCATCGTCGTTTAGCATATCCTCATAGCTTCCATAGGCCTTTTGAAAGCCATACTTATCCCCAAACTGCTTTGCGCGCTCCAAATCCCTTGCCGCAACCGCGTACAGCTCCACCGTATCTCGCATGTTAAACATGGTATGAGCCATATTCGATGCAAAAGCGCCCGCCCCTAAAAAACCAACCTTCATTTCATTTCCTCCTATTTTCTCTTAACCTTTCACCGAGCCCAGCGTCATGCCTCGCACGATAGACTTCTGGAAAATAACCACAATAATCAGCATGGGAATAATATACAGCGAACCCGCCGCCGCCATCAAATCCCACCGAACGCCTTTCTCCTGAGTAAGCATGGTCATACCGACGGTAATTGTCTTTGCTTTCTCGCTGGAGGTACTGATAAACGCAAACATAAATTCATTCCACGCATTTAAGAACGTTAAAATTACCACTGTGGCAATGGAGGGCTTTGCAATGGGAATAATTACCTGCAAAAAGGTTTTCATTCTTGAAGCTCCGTCAATCTCCGCCGCGTCCACCAGTTCCCTTGGCATCCCCTCGAAGCAGGCCTCCATAATCCAAAGGCTCATAGGCAGGTTAAAGGTGGTGTCCGCTATAATCAGCGCCAGCTTTGTGTTCATGATTCCCAGCTTTGAAATATAAATATACAGCGGAATCAACAGGGTGATAAAAGGGAACATTCTCAAAAATACACAGCCCTTAAAAATACTCCGGCTTCCCGGAAAACCGTACATGGTAAAGCCATAAGCCGCCGGTATGCTGATAAAGCATACCAAAACCGTGGTAACGCCCGCTACAATCATGGAATTTCCAAAATACAGGTCAAAAGAAAAATTTTCCAACAGCTCCACATAAGAGCTCAGCACCCACTTGCTGGGCAGGGTCGCCATATAAATTTCTCCCCTTGGCTTGAAGGAAGTAATTATCAGCCATACAATGGGAAGCAAAATAAATATAATCGCCGCACATAAAATAAAATATATGATAAAGGTACGCACTTTTCGTATACTCATAGCCCTATCCTTTCCGCCGTTTGATTGTGTCCTTGTCTCTTCCTATATACTGAATTAACAAAGCGACTACCACCATAAATACCAGCATAATATAGGACATAGCCGAAGCGTAGCCCACATTATATTTATTCCAGTTGGTTCTATAAATCAGCAAAGATAAGGACTCCGTGGCTTTTCCCGGCCCTCCCTTTGTCAACACATAAATGGAATCGAAAATCCTAAATACATCCATAAACCTAATTACCAGCGCAATTATAACGGTGGGCTTGATAATCGGCATTTGAATTCTAAAGAAAATCTGCAATTTGCTTGCGCCGTCAATCTTTCCCGATTCAACAACATCCTCCGATACGGAAGAAAGACCCGTGTACAGCAAAAGAAAAACAAAAGGAATCATCGCCCATGAATCCACATACATAATGCTGATTATTGCAATTTTACTGTCCGTCAGCCAATGAATGTTGGACGATATAACGCCCAAAGATTTCAATATTACATTCAGCAGTCCAAAATCATCGTTTAACATAAAACGGAATAAAAGACCGGCTACCGTCGGCGCTACCATCATGGGAATCAGGTAAATCGTCTTTAAAATTCCCTGTCCCTTTTTAATATTGACAATCAGCCCCGACAAAAGCATCGCAAAGAAAAATTCAACAACCAAAGCCCCCACGGTAATCACCAGCGTAATCCGCACAGAGCTCCAGAAATTTGCATCCGTAAACGCTTTTATATAATTATCCAATGCAACAAATTTAAGGTCCGCGCCTACCAGCTTGTAGTTGGTAAAACTGGCGCCAAATGAATATATAATGGGAAATACAAACAGGAGCGCTAGCAATACCATAGAAGGGAGAGCCATTAAAAATCCAAATCTCTCGTCTTTTAGCTGTCTAGTACTTTTTTTATATTTTTTATTCACTATTCCTCACCATTTTCCTATCTTATCAGTAAGGGGCAGAGGTGAAAACTCTGCCCCATTTGCTGCTTCTACTTCTATATATGCTTATTAGTTGCCCTGCATATAATCATTGTCGGCCAAAATGGTTTCCAATTCAGCTTTAAGCTGATCCATTGCTTCCTGACAGGAAAGCTGTCCGGTAAGGGCCATGTTAATATACTGAGCCGCTGTCTGCTGGCAGTCGTTTGCCGCCGCATTGGTCTGAGCCAAATCCATTTCTGCACCAGTAGAGATAGATTCAAGGTACGCTGCATTTACTTCAAGAAGGATATCCTGTCCCTCTGCTTTGTATGTTTCGTTCTGTCTTTCAATAACGGATTCTCTTGCAGTGGAGGAACCCTGCAGAGTACAATAATTGTAATTGGATTCCGCATTTGCAAGGGCTTTCGCTACCTTAAGAGCTTCCTCCTTGTGAGGAGCATCCTTAAACACGTTTACAGACCAGCCGCCCAGACAAGACTCGCTCTTACCCGCTGAACCTACAGGCAGACCGTAAACCTTTACTTTTCCTTCTACTGCCGTTCCCACGCAGCGGTCTAACAGATACGGCCAGTTGATAAACATACCGATTTTTCCGCTAATCCACTGAGCGTCAACCTCGTTATAATCATAGCCTACATAACCTTCAGGCATCGCGCCCGCGTCAGCTAAATCCTTGATAAACTGAAGCGTTCCAACCATTTCAGGAGAATTGCAGACTACTTCGCAGGTATTGTTTTCATAATCTTTCAGGATATACTTTGCGCCATTGCCATAAGAAAGGGTCGCCAACTCCCAAGGATTACCTACAACGGAGCCGCCCATGTACATTGTACCCCACTGTACCACATCGTCTTTATTGAAGCCTGCCTCGTCGCCGCGCACTCCTGCGGAGTCCATCGTCAAGTGAAGCGCTTTCTCACCGTACTCTTCCAGCGTTTTCGGAACGTCGGCCTCTGTGTATCCTGCCGCTTCCCACATCTCTGTGTTGATGTACATAATCATCGCATCGCCTGTAAGCGGATATCCGTAAAGGTCGTCGCCAAGGCTGTGCTGCTCTACGTTTCCTTGGAAGATATCATCCATATCATCCAACGGCTCAAGGGGCTCCAAAAGACCCAAGGAACCAAACATCTTTGCGCCGGACGCCTGCGTGATAGCCATATCAAAGGTCTTTGCGCCGGTGGTCATTTCAAGGAGAATCTTATTGTCCAGCTCGTTCTCCGCGTATCCTACCCAGTTTATCTCGCCGTCATAGCCGTCTATTACCCACTTTGTCATATCGCCGTTATTTGTATTATACACGATGGTAACCGCATCACCGCTGGCGGAGCTGCCCTCGGCTGCCGGCGCTTCCGCCGTATCGGCCGCCGCTGCATCGTCGGCTGCCGCATCGCTCTCCCCGCTTCCCGCGGAATCTTCCGCTGCCGGCGCCGTGCTGCTGTCGCTGCTACCGCCGCCGCAGCCAATCATGCTTCCGGCTATAACCGCCGTCATGGATAAAGCAATTAATTTACTGACCCATTTTCTCTTCATACTCAAACCTCCTAGTTTGTCTCTTTTCGTAATAAATCCTGCCCTTGATAAATATAAAATAGTAAACCATTTTATATTGCTACAGAATCATATCTGCTAACAACGTTTATTAATATGAGATATATTATGTATAACTTTTTGCCTCCTTTCTATTTCGCTATGTCATTACATTGCAACATAGTATATTTACATATTAATATTGTCATTATAGTATTATAATATATCAAACCTACAAATAAAAATCAATACATTTTGACAAAAAACCTTAAAATATAATTATAATAGATTATAAAAAAAATATAATGGGGTTATATTTTGCCTGAATTTTTATGCAAAATCATATATTTTCCATTTGCTTAAATAATATTTACCGGCAATCTGCTTTTTGCCCCATAGCTTTGTCATGAAAAACAGCGCACCGCCCCTTTGATAAACCCATGCTTGTGCTGCTCCATATCCTCGTTTGCCTTGTCAAATTCTTCCATCTCATAAATGCGGTTAGTCACTCCCGTAAATTTCCAAATTCCCTTCGACAACAGCAGCATACACCTCTCGCACAGCTCGGCCTCGTACTCAATCCTGCGTTCATGGCAGTTAATAGAGCTTATCGCCTTGAAATTCCACAGCTTATAATCAATATTTCTCAATCCGTCGTTGTGATATCCGCCGATTCCCAGCCGCCCGTGGGCGCACACCATATCGCCCGCCAGCCTAAGGCCGCTCTCCGTTCCGGCAAATTCCATAACATTTTGAAAGCCTATGTGGAATATATCCGTCTTGTGCCCGTCCCTTGTAAGGTCCGGCTTCCCTATGTTATCCCAGCCCAATTTATAAAAAGTGGGAAGCTCTTCCGGCGCATACACCTCTGTAGCTCCAAATTTTTTAGCATTTTCTCTGGCCTCTTCCCTGATATCCACCGCAACAATATCCCCGTAGCCCATGGCCTTAAACAAAGCAATCATTCCAAGGCCCATATATCCGGTTCCCACAACGGCTATGGCATCACCCGGCATCGCCGGGGTCATTTTTACCGCCGTGCTTAAAAGGCACGCCAACGGCTCGGCTATGGCGTCCGTATCCTCCAAATTGTCGGGAACATGAACCGCCTTGCCAGGCTCCATGACGATATATTCTTTATATCCCCCTCCCCCAAGGCCCGTCACCCTGTCTCCTTTTTGGAATCCCTCTACATTGCTTCCAACCTCTTCCACAACGCCCATTGTCTCATGGCCCAAAACGTCGCCCGCCTCCGCATGGGCCCACGGGTACAGCTCGGAATGACACATTCCCGTATACAATACTTTCACCAAAAGCTGATTTTCATTTATCTTGGGAATCTCCACTTCAATCACTTTACTTTTTCTGGGCCCGCACATTACTATTTGTCTCATATTTTTCCCCATTTCTGCGCTGCTTTTTTCACAAGCATAAATGCACAAGCATAAATGCACAAGCATAAATGCACAAGCATAAATGCTTGAGGAGTTTGTGGAGGCAGCGCAGACACAAACTCCCCGTGAAAGATTTATCTTCCACTCTTCCTTTATGTTCTCCGCTCATTCAAATTGAATCACTGTCTTAAGCCCCTTCGCGCTCTTGGCATAGGCGATTGCTTCCTCTATCTCCTCCAAAGGATACCGGCGGGAAATAATTTTTTTCAGGTCAAGATGCCCGTTCTCCACCATCTTGGCGATACTTCTGTATTGGCTGATGTTGGCCCTTGTAGAACCGCAAATCATTAGCTGCCTATAGTGAATCAAATTGCTTGGAAGGGATACGATATCCTTTTCCTGGGGCAGTCCGCCGAAAAACAAAATCCTCCCGTTCATCGCCATAAGCTCTAAGGACTCCGCCTGCGCCTGTCCCGACGGACAAGCCACAATGCAGACGTTTACTCCCCTGCCATTCGTAAGGTCAAAAATCTGTTCCTTTAAATTCTGTCCATACAGAGGGATAAAATCCTTATCGACTTCCGCGCACTGTTTTAGCCGCTCTTCCGACAAATCCCGCATATACACCTTTGCCGCTCCGCAGGCCTTTGCAAGCAGCGCGTGCATCAGCCCAATAGGGCCCGCGCCCACTACCAGCACCGTATCGTTTAAATGAATCCCCACCCTGCTTTGCCCGTTCATCACGCAGGAGGCCGGTTCAAGCAGCGCCGCTTCCCCAAAATCTACTTTTTCATCGATTACCATCAAATTCCCCTGCCTCACGGCCTCGGCGGGAATCCTCACATACTCCGCAAAGCCGCCGTCGATGTTGATGCCGAAGGCCTGATAATCGCCGCATAAATGGGTATCTCCGTCCACGCAGTGGTCGCATATCCCGCATCCCATATTGGGCGCAAGGCAGATGTGCATTCCCTCGCTGTATCCGGCAACTCTTTCGCCCGTCCTTTCAATCACTCCGCTTATCTCATGTCCAAGAATTCTGGGATGCTCCCTATCGATATGGCTGACCCCGTTTTGAATCATCCGCAAATCCGTGCCGCAAATTGCCGCCGCCTTTACCTTCAGCAATATCTCGCCGGGGCCGATTTCCGGTTTAGCACATTCCTCCAGCCGTATATCGCCCGCCCCGTACATCCGCGCTGCTCTCATCTTATCACTCCTTACTTTTTAAATCCTCTAAATAGACTTTCGCCGTCCTATATCTGCAAATTTTTCTGTATGTCCGCAAATCTTTCCGTAGGCCCATAAATCTTTCTGTAGGCCGCCAAATACTTCCAAGTAGATACTGCTTTTTATCTTTGCAGTTTGACTATTTCGCCGGTGCGGATAGATTCATTCCCGGCCTTCACAATCTCAACCGCTTTCATTCCGTCCCAGCCTGTTACCTCCGGCTCTTTATCCTCCAAAATACAGCGGATAAAGCTGATATCCTCGTTTAGATACGCTTCCGAAAACAAATTCATCCAGCTTTTTACCACATCTCCCCGCATACCGTTCTTTGTGTAGGCCAGCGTGGTGCCCTGCTTTAAATCGCCAATTTGGATAATTCCATGGGTTCCCACAATGTCAACCCTTGCGTCGTATCCGTACTCTACCCCCTGCGCGCCGTCAATATTGACAATGCATCCGTTGTCCATACGAATATTCATCATCACAGTGTCGTAAAAATCAGGATATTTTTCTCTCGCCTCCTCGCAGCGGAAATTCCCGGCCATGGCGTACAGATAATCCGCCTCGCCGCCTGTCAGCCAGCGCGCCGTATCGATGTCGTGACTGTTCACCTCCGCAAGAGGGCCGTTGCTTTTTTCAATATCGTACATCCACTCCCTCGGCGTGCTGGGCCCGTGGGTGAGGGATTTTACCGTCACCACATTACCGATTTCCCCCTCGTCGATAAGCTGCTTTGCCCTGCGGAAATTTTCATCAAAACGCCGCATAAAGCCAATCTGCAGCTTTACATGATTTTCCTTGGCGGCCTCTATCATTTTCTCACATTCTTCCTTGTTCATCGCCATAGGCTTTTCGCAAAAAATATGCTTCCCGGCCTTTGCCGCCTCCAAAACCACGTCGATATGATACTTTGTCGGAGTAACCACAATCACGGCGTCCACGTCATCCCTTTTTAGGGCTTCCCTGTAATCCGTGGTATAATAATCTATCTTCAATTCCTCCGCCGCCGTTTTTGCCATCTCCATAACGGTATCCGCAACGGCCGTCATTTTCGCGCCGGGCACCCTTGATGCAAAATTTCTGGCATGTATCATGCCCGCCCGGCCCGCTCCAATTAAACAAACGCCTATCATTTTTCCTTTCCTTCCTTCTGCTTTCGCGACTTTTGTTTTTGATTTTTGTTTTTCAACTTTCACTTTACAACTTTTGCTTTTTGACTTTTATCTTACAACTTTCGTTTTACGGCTTTTATCTCACGACTTTTGCTTTACGGCTTTTATCTCACGACTTTTACTTTACGGCTTTTATCTTCAGCCTTCTTTATAAATCGGCGCAAGACAGTCTATTACCTTTAGATATTTCTCCGCCATTTTTTCATAATTTTTTGAATTCTTTGATTTTGGGGAATTCTCTGAATCCAATGAATTCATTGAATTTACTGAACCCGTCCTTTCTTCTTCTCCCGCCGCGTACTGCCAGCGCAGCTTCCGATTCTTTTCAATGATTTTCTTGTAATCGTCTATCATTCCAATTCCCGTCCCGGCTATTACCGCAACCCCGGTGAGCGCCGTGTCCTCCATCTCAAAGGAAGAAATTTCCGCGTTTAAGACTTCCGCCTTAATCTTCAAGAACAGCTTTGACTTGGCCCCGCCGCCGGTAGCCCAAACCTTTTGGAAAGAATGTAGAGGGTACAGCTGCTTTAATATTTTTTGATAATAATGATATTCATAGGCAATCCCTTCCATCACCGCGCGGTACATATGCCCTCTTTGATGACGCCAGTTTAAGCCCGTAAAGCTTCCCCGCACATTGGGATTGTTGGGGAGAACCCTTCCCTCAAAATGGGGAATAAATATCAATCCGTCGCTGCCCGGCTCCACTTTTTCGGCCTCGGCCTCCAATTCCTCATAGGCTGCCCCCGGAAAAAGATTGCGCAGCCACCTAACGCACAGGCCTCCGCCGTTAATATAAGCTAGAGGATACCACACCCCGTCCACCGGCGAGCGCATCATCATCATTGTTCTGTTTGCAAGGTCCGGCTTGTATTCGTTCACCGCGCTGCACACAACCGAAGCGGTTCCCGCGCAGTCCAAAATTGTGCCCGTCTCAAAAAGTCCCGCGCCGAATATGGAAGCCGAGGTATCTCCCGCTCCCGCCGCTATCGGCGTTCCCTCCCGCAGCCCGCAAAGCCCGGCCGCTTCCTTTTTAAGCTTTCCCACAATCTCAAAGGGCGGGACAATCCGCGGCATTTTCGCCTCCTCCACATCAAAAATATCCAAAAGCTCCTCCGACCATTTTTTCGCTTTGTTATCGCCAAAGCCGGAATACTGGAGGCAAGTATAATCCACGTAAGCGTCCCCGCCTTTTATGCCCGCCAGCTTCCCCGCCACATAGGCGTGAGGCTGAACAAATTTGCATATTTTTTTGTATATTTCCGGATGCTCGTTTTTCCACCAAAGTATTTTAGGTCCATGGGCAATAGAAACAGGACTTCCCGTAATCTGCGTAACCTTTTCCCCTGCCTGCGCTTCCATAAGGCTTACATATTTCCCGCATCGGCTATCCAGCCATGAATCATAGTAGGTGACCGCCTCTCCCTGCTCGTCAACTCCCATAATTCCCGCCATCTGGGAATCTATCCCAATCCCCTCAACGGCTCCCGCAGGCACTCCGGCCTCCTCCACAAGCCGCCGGATGCTCGTAAACACAGATTCGTAAATCTCGTCGGCCTCCTGCCATATGCCGCCTGAATCGGGCATAATCAAATTGGATTCATAAAAAGCCGTGCCAATCAGCGTCATATTTTCATCATACAGCGCCGCTTTCGTGCCCTGCGTTCCAATGTCAACTCCTATAATATATTTCACCGCTTCACCTCCGTATCAAAATGCGCTTTGCCGCAATGATAGTGCAAAAGAAGGATGCCTCTTTGTACGGGACATCCTCTTTTGTCAATCTGCATTATACGTAATGCGCCCACAATATCATAAGTAGTGCATCCACAGCATCATAAGTAATGTGCCGCCGCCTCTTTATTCCATGGCTGCGCTAAAAGCTCGTCCACCAGCTCTTTTGCCTGCTCGTAGGATTTTGTCCTGTGGTCCTCGCACAGCATCAGCACCAGCATTTCCCTGTCGTGGTTTTCATAGGCGTCCATAATACTTTGCGCCCTTGCAAGCCTTGGAAGAATCACATGATTCATCACCTTATAAGGAAGCTTTCCAATTTTTACGTTGTGGATTCCGGTAGCGTTGCACAAAACCGGAATTTCCACCAGTATATCATCGGGAAGCCCTTCGATGGCTCCGCGGTTGGGAACATTCAAGGTTAAAAGTCTTTCATTTCCATTTGCCATGGAATCAATGAAAGGAATATGCTGCTCCGTGGTCTCCGACGGACGGTATTCTTCCATCACCGATTTGCCCGATTCCACAATTTCATTTAACCGCTCCTGAATATCCACCTTTGAATCCAGATAGCTCTTCCAGCCTATCTCTGAATCAAAACCGCCGTTCTTTCCATACCACTTGCACTTTGTGTCAAAATCCGTATGGGTCCACCATGGCGTCGCGGAACGCACGCCGTCCCCGATAGGCATCACGCCGTATAGCCTGTATGCCTCAATTGCTCCCGGCGAAAGCTGGTCCTTGGAAAATACCCGATTGGGGTCCATATACTTGTCGCTCTTCCAGTATTCCTCCGCCTTTTCCTCAATCCACTTGTCAAGCAGGGGATAAGCGTTTTTGCCCTTGTACATAAACTTTGTCAGCCACACGCAGTGATTGAAGCCCACCACCTCGGCGTTTACGTCCTTTAAGTCCAGCCCAAGCTCCTCGACGATTTCTTTATAGGCGTTATGTCCGTGGCACACGCCCACCGCCTTAATTCCATAATGCTTTGTCACGTAATTAGTTCCCTCGAAAACGGGATTTGCCGTCTGCACCAGCCATGCGTCGGGGCATAATTCCTCCATATCCTTTGCAACCGCCTCAAGAAAATGTATCTGGTGATAAGCGCCGATTCCTCCATAATAGCAGGACACCCTGTCGCCGATTCCGCGGTAGAAGCCTCTCTGCTCCGCAATTTCCCTTTCCTTTTCCAGCGGGCCGTATCCTCCTATTTTTACCGCGCAGATAACATATTCCGCTCCCTTTAAGGCATCGCGCCTATCCGTGTAGGAATGAACCTCCAGCTTCATATTGGATTCTTTGCAGTACCGCGTTACAAGTGATTCCGCCATGTGAAGCCGATGTTCGTCGATATCTACTAACGACAGCACGCTCCCCTCCAGAGACGGTAACGTAGAAATATCCTTCAGTAATTCTATAGAAAAGGATGTACTTCCTGCCCCCAACAACACTATCTTTGCCATTTTTTCTTCTCCTTTCGTTTTCTTTCCTTTCATGTTATATATTATATATTGTTTTTATTACTTGTCAATAATTATTATTTTTCTTTCTCATTTATTATTATTTGACTTGATATTAAAACTATGTTATCCTGAAAAATATCGGAAATGAATAAGAATTTAATTCATTAAAAAAGAAATTTAATAAGGAAATTTATGATGAAACAGACAGAAAACGGCCCTTTATTTGCAGAAGAACGGCAAGAGCAAATCGTTGCCCTGCTCAATAAAAATTCCAAGCTCCTAGTCCCTGAATTATGCGAACACTTTCAGGTTTCACCCGCTACCATCCGCAGCGATTTACGGCAGTTGGCCTCCAAAGGCCGCCTGAAACGTACCCACGGCGGCGCTATTCCCATCAATAAAACCCTCTTTGAACCTTCAACCGACGATAAAAAAATCTACAATGCCGAAAAAAAGCAGGCTATTGCGCAACTGGCGGCGGAACTCATTGAGGACGACGACACAATCGCGATAGACGCGGGCAGCACCATGATGGAATTAGCCAAAAAATTAACGAAAAAAAGAAATCTCACAATTGTAGTAAACGACTTGAACATTGCCCTGTTTCTTGAACAGCAAAGCAACGCGAATATCATCATGCTTGGCGGCAACCTGCGGCGGCGGCAGCAATGCACCGTGGGTCCCATCACCCTATCGACGCTGGTTTCCCTCAACGTTGACAAGGTGTTTCTCGCCACCAACGCTTTTTCTCCTGAAAAGGGCTTTATGACCCCCGATATGAATCAGGCGGAAGTCAAAAAAGCAATGCTGAAATCGGCCGCCGAAAAAATCGTCCTTTGCGACAGCAGTAAAATCGGCAAAATCAGCTTTGTAAAATTTGCCGGTCTGCATGAAATTGACAAGCTAATCACCGACGCGCAAATTACTCCCGAAAACCGCCGCTATTTGGACGAGCTGCAGGATTCTATCCAAACGATTTATGCATAAAAACAGGGGCGTTTATCGCCCCTGTTTTTGACTGTCAATTTTTCTATTGATAAAATCCATGGTTTCTATCAGAACTGCAACTTTATATCAAAACTCACAGTTTTGCATCAAAGCGCAACTTTGTATTCAAAAACCATGATTCTATATCAAAACTCACAGTTTTGCATCAAAATCCATGATTTTATATCAAAGCACAACTTCGCATTAAAATCCATGATTCTGTATAACTTCTTTATACCAATAAAGACTGTCCTTGGGAATTCTCTTCTGTGTCGCATAGTCCACGTACACCAGCCCAAACCTTCTGGCAAGTCCCCACGCCCACTCAAAATTATCGCAGAAGCACCATACATAGTATCCCGTCACCGGAACTCCCTCGTCTATGGCCTTGGCTACCTGTTCCAAATATAACCTCAAATACTCTTCCCGGTTAGCGTCGTGAACTCTTCCGTCCGAGCTCACCCAATCGTTAATTGCCGCGCCGTTTTCCGTGATAATTATCTCCTTCGGATTATATTTTTCGTTCACGTACTGCAGAATCTCGTAGATTCCCTCCGGCGTTACCTGCCAGTTTGCGTCCGTGAGGGACCGCCCCGTATGCACTCCCTTCCCGCCAAGGGGCCAGCACTCTTTATCAGCGCGGATATAAGCCGTCTCATACATGTTGATGCCCAGAAAATCAATTTCCGGCCCCAGCAGCTTCTTGTCCTCCTCGGTAACCTCTGGAATCACCACGCCCTGCGTTTTCAGATAATCAAAAAGCTCCTGCGGATACTCGCCCTTCATCACCGGACTGCAGAAAAGCTCCACGCCCTTAAGCTGCTCTAACTGAGCGGCTTTAACGTCCTGTTCGTTTTTCGGGTTTTCCGGCTTACACAGGTTCATGTTTAAGGTAATGCCGATTTTTCCCCTGCACTTTGTCTCGCGGTAGGCCTTTACCGCCGCGCCGTGGGACAGCATCAAATGGTGAACCGCCTTAAGAGCCATGGAGTAATCCCGATATCCCGGCGCGTGCTCCCCCGTCCAATACCCTAGAAAAGAAGTACACAAGGGCTCGTTTAAGGTAATCCAGTAATCCACCAAATCGCCAAACTCCCGATACAATACCTTCACATAATTCGTAAACCACTCCACGATTTCCTTATTTGCCCAGCCTCCTCTGTCCTGAAGAGACTGCGGCAAATCCCAATGGTACAAGGTAACTGCCGCCTTTATCCCGTTTTCCTTCAAACAATTTAAGACGTCCTTGTAAAATTGAATTCCCTTTTGATTTAACTGTCCGGTTCCCTCCGGGAATATCCTCGCCCAGTTTATGGAAAAACGGTACACCTGCAGGCCAAACTCCTTTGCAAGCTTAATGTCCTCCTCATAGCGGTGATAAAAGTCGCACGCCACGTCGCCGTTTGTGCCGTCCGCAATGTGCCCCGGCGTGTGAGTAAAACGGTCCCAGATATTCTCTCCCTTGCCGTCCTCCCACGTTCCGCCCTCTATTTGGTATGAAGCGGTCGCCGTTCCCCATTCAAAATTTTCTGGAAATTTTGCTTTCATGCTCGTTCCTCCTAGTAAACATTATAATATATTTCTACCAAATACCCTCCACTGTGTCAATGCCGGAAATGGCGACGGGTCGTTTTCATCCTTCCGCAGCTTCCCCATGACTATCCATTCCGTGGGAATCCCTCCCAGGGCAAACTTTTGCCCCTCTCCCGTTTTTTCCAGTGCAAGGTTCACTACCTCCCCATTACTAAATTTCAGTTCCGCTTCTTTCCAATAGTTGTCGTGTGGAAAATCGGCCCGCAAAAATATCTCCAGCTCCTCGGCAAGCACCTTTCGGCCAAAATCAATCCTGATTTCCGCGTCCGGGTCCTCCCCCTCTCCCCACGAGGTAAACGGCCACAAACCATGGCCCTTTGCCTGCGTCATTCCGTCAATTGTGTTTCTGGCGGCAAATACGGACTCTCCCCGCGTTTCTATGGTGGCCGTACAGTGAGGGTAAAAATTGGATTCTCCCCGTATATCCCAAGAATTCTGGCTTAAATTAACCCTTCCGCTTTCCGCCT
This sequence comes from Clostridium sp., assembly GCA_023663815.1. Taxonomy (GTDB): domain Bacteria; phylum Bacillota; class Clostridia; order Lachnospirales; family Lachnospiraceae; genus Suilimivivens. Next base: position 12,815 of record JAMPGS010000004.1, on the reverse strand, counting down.
CCTGATATTCCGCGTAAACCTTGTGGGTCTTTCCCCCAAAAGCCTCCGGCGGGTAAGCCATTTTTCCTTCCTCGTCGGGTATCAAGTACTGGAACGTTCCTTTCTTTCCAAACACTAGGGCCTCGTCCACAGCTTCATCCAATCGGATTTTTAAGAAACGCTCTTCCTTCAAAACTATTTGAATTTTATCGCCTTTCTGATAAACCCGCTCAAACTCCATTTCAACCCGCTGATATCCGCTTGCCTCAAACAATTTACAGCCCGCCGCGTTCACAACCGCTATCGTAATTTTCTCCATACAGGGTCTCCTTTCCCGCAGAGCTTACTTTGACACTTTTCCTGCAAAATTCAAGCCTGCTCCTGCTCTTCCTGCAAAAACCAAACTTGCTCCTGCTCTTTTCCTGCAAAGCCCAAGCCTGCTTCTGCTCTTTTCCTGCAAAACTCAAGCTTGCCCCTGCTCTTTCACCGCAGAGCTCTCTTCCATTCCTTCACTGCAGAGCTTGCTTCTACTCTTTTCCTGCAGAACTCAAGCCTGCTTCTACTCCTTCACCGCCGCCGCCGCAAGTCCGCTGATGAGATTATCGGAAAAATAACCAAACAAAATCAAAATCGGCACGGTTGCAATCGTCAGCCCCAAAATCTGCGCGCCCAAGTCCGTCCTAAACTGCGTTGCAAGCTGTTTGATACCCAAAGGTAAAGTGAACAAGCTTTCCTTGGAAATAATGATAATCGGCACCAAAAAACTGTTCCATGAAGCAAGGAAGGACAACAACGCCAGCGTCACGCAGGCAGGTTTCATAAAGGGAAGCGCAATCTCAAAAAACACTCTCGCCTCGCCGCATCCGTCCAGCTTTGCGCTTTCTATTACGGAATCGGGAATCGCATCTTGGGTAAACTGCTGAATCCAAAAAACGCCGAAGGCATAGGCCGTTGGAGGAATAATCAGCGGAAGCAAAGTATTGCTCCAATGTAAAAAATTCATTTCCTTTAAAAAGCCTACCAAGCTTAACTGCGTAGGAACCATCATCGTCAGCATCACAATGTTTGATAAAACCTTTTGACCGCGAAATTTATATTTCCCCAAACCGTACCCGCACAATGAGCACACAAGCACTGTCAAAACTGCGCAGCTCACCGATACGAAAACGGAGTTGAAATAATAGCGCACAAAATGAACCTGCATCAGAGAATGAAAATTTTCTTTTGCATAATTGCCAATCACCAGCTTAATCCCTGTATACAAATCGTTGGTTTTGTATGTGCCCATGTTAATCATCATGTAAAAGGGGAAAAGCGATATCAGCGCAACGGCGGTCATGATAAGTAGCATAATCGCCTGCTTTATCCGTTTGCTCATTTACTTGTCCTCCTTTCCGTGCAGCAGCTTGTTAGCCACAAAGGAAATAATTGCAATAACCACAAAGAGGGTCATGCCAATAGCCGCGCCGTAGCCAAACCGCATTTGATGCCTAAAGGCCGTATCATAAAAATACCACAGGCCCGTCAAAACTGCATTGTCCGGCCCGCCTACCGTCTTTCCTGCAACAGCGGAGAAAATCATATAAGGCTCCTCGAAAATCTGGAAGCAGCCGATGATAGTCGTAATCACCACAAAAATCGTGACCGGTTTTAACAGCGGAATGGTGATGTATCTGGTACACTTCCAAAAGTTTCCCCCGTCAATCTCGCAGGCTTCATATAAATCCGAATTGATTTTTGTGATGCCCGCCATAAACAAAACCGCCGTGTATCCCGCATATCTCCAAATCGTCACCAGCGCAACCAAAAATTTTGCCGGTACTGCTTCCGTCGTCCACTTGATACCATTGAGGCCGATAAACTCCAAAATATAATTTACCATTCCAAAATTAGAGTCAAACAAAATTCCAAATATAACGCCCAGCGCAATCGGCGTAGTCAAATAAGGCAGAAAAATAAGCAGCCTGTACACCTTTTTTATGGGCATGAATTTATTGCTCAAAACCACCGCCATTAAAAATCCCGAAACAATTTGTATGGGAATTATCATCACCATAAAAAGAAGCGTATTTGTAAGAGCTTTTAAAAGCCTTGCATCCTTGATTACTTCCATATAATTTGTAAGTCCGACAAATATCTTATCGCTCACCCCGTCCCATTCATGGAAGCTGATAAAAACGCTGTAAAAAATGGGAAACACAGAAAACGCAAGAAATATTACAAAATAAGGCAGGACAAACAAATAGGGAGCAATCTGCTGTTTCAGGAAGAATTTATTTTTTTTATTTCTTTCCATATTTGTGGGCTCCTCCTTTTTGTCCGGCGCGCACAGCCAAAGCTACGGCATCCGGTAAAAATAGGACTGCCGCAGTTAAGACTTACACTTGCGTTTGCGGCAGTCCCGTTTTTCACAAAACAACTAAGCTGTTTTGTCTGTGATTATTCAGTTAATTCAGGCGCTGTTGCTAGCAAATCAGCTTTCAGCTTAGCAAAAGCTTCGTCGGCGGTCATATTTCCCTCTCCCAGCTGAATCACTATCTCAGTGTCGATTGTCTCAATCGTTCCGTCATACTTGGTTACTACACGAGCTTTTGTCTTAGGATTCTGCGCGATTTCCAGATACTTCTGCATAATGTTCTGTCCGCCAAAGAACGGGTCAGCCTCTCCTGCATACAAATCACCTTCATAAGCAGGCTTGTATAATGTAGGAGTTACATGCGCCTCATAGAAATTCTCTGAACCTTCCAATGACATAGTTAAATATTTAATCCAAGCCCATGCAAGCTCTTTCTGGCTGTCGTCGATTGCTTTGGGAATTGCATATGCGGTTCCGCCGTTGCTGTAGCCGCCGCCGGGAGGAGTAATCAAGCCCCAGCGTCCCTCTGACTCTGTATCATTGGATTTCAATACGTGGGAAGCATACCATGTAGGACATCCGGTAAATATAGTATGACCGGCCGCCCAGCTTGCGTTCCATGCGGGCGTCCATAACACATATTTTCCTACAGCGCCAGTTGCAACAAACTGTTCAATTGTGTCATATATCTTTTTGTAAGAACTGTCTATTGTTATTTTTCCATCGGTTACCCATGATTCTTCTGTATACAGACCTTTCAGGGCATCCTTAATATCGCCGGCTCCTGCAAAAATGAAGTCCTCTCCGTTTCCTTTTTCCGCTACTTCTTTCGCCGCCTCAATATAATCATCGATTGTCTGGAATCTTGCTTCCAGCTCAGCCGGGTCGTCAGTTCCAAAATATTTCTTTGTCAGATTTCTGTCATAAGCCCAAGCGCCTACGCAGTTGTCCACCTGTACGCAGAGAAGGTCGCCGTTTGTGTTGGTGCAAAGAGGAAGCGCCCAATCAAGAAGCTCAGATGTATCTGCGTTGTAAGGTGCTGCGTTCAATACTTCCCATGTATCCTCCATTGCAAGGAACTGGCCTCTAGGGCCGCTTTCAAAGAGAACAACGTCAGGCAAATCGCCGCCAGAAGCAATCGTCGATACTACCTTCTCAAAGTATTCAGCGGAATCAAACTGAACATATTCCACTTCAATGTTCGGATAATAGTCGTTGAATTTGCTGGTTCCCTTGATTTCGTAATCGCCCCATGTCCAAATAGTAATCTTTCCGGACAGGTTCTTGTCCATTCCATATCCAGCGTCGGAGCTGCCTGCATCGGCTGTATCCGCCGCGGCTGCATCGGACGTGTCCGCTGTGTCGGCTGTATCTGCCGCATCGCTTGCCGCCGCCGTATCCTGCGTGTCGGCTGCGCTCGGTGTGTCCGCGCTGCTGCCGCTGTTTCCGCAGGCTGCCAGCGCAAACATTTGAAGCGCTAATAAAACTGCTACTACTTTTTTAATGGTTTTCTTCTTCATTAAAAATCCTCCTTTTTAATTTTGATAATAATCTTTTGCTGCTGCTTCCATCAATATGTAAAAGGCGTTTCCCTCAGGCGCCGTTCCCGGCTTATCAAAGCTGGGGGCTCCGCATACCGGATGCACTAATCCAAACTCATCTATACATTTGTTTGCCGCGCTCCGCAGCTTTTCCGCCGTCTCCAAATATTCTTCCGAAAGCCAACCGGCTTTCATTCCTCGGAACAGCGTGTAGGCCAGCATTTGCGAACAGTTCACCTCGACAAAAGTTTCCGGGTCGTCCACCACATCATGGAACATCCCGTCCTCGCGCATCCATTTCAGTAATCCCTTGACAATATCCTGAACTACCTGAATCAATTCGCTTTTTTCTTTTTCCATATTTTCTGGAAGTTTTGCAATTACCCTAGTGATTCCGGCTATAGTCCAGCCGTTTCCTACGCCCCAGTGCGCTTCACGAAGATAAACCTTTTTCTCATCGTCCCACATGTGGCTCATAAGACCGATTTCTTCATGATACAAAACCTTCAAGTAACCTCTTATCTGCTTTACTGCCTCCTCATACTCTCCGGCGGCTGCCAGATAAGGCGGAAGCATATATACGGAATCCGCCCACATTTGCGGCGCGCTGTCTACATGATATACGATTCCTTCTTGATTTCTAGGCGCTTTTTCTAAGGCCCACTTAAGGCTCTTCTCCTGAGCTTTCTTTAAATCCTCCTCTCCTGTCAATTTATATGCGTGAATAAGCCCCTCGCCGTTTGAACAAGGGTCTGTTACCGCCCCTTCTATGCCGATGCTTGCCAGCCGTCCATCCGCTATCTGCCGGTAAGCCGCTTCCTTTGCCATGGCAATCACCACGGCGTCGTCGCCCGCTTCAAGAAATGCCTGCATGGCCGTTCCCTGTTCCCATGAATATCTCTGCATTGCCAGAAGCGCCGTTTTTGCTTTCCCAATCTTGTCCATATGTATCTCCATCTCACAAAGTTATTATGTCACTACATAACTATGTTCATATGCTATAGCAACTCTGCATTTTTGTCAAGCCGTTTTAGATAATTCTTTTTTTGTTTGTGTATTATTTACAATTTTTTTTTAAAAATTTGTGCATTTCCACGAAAAAAGGCTCCCTGCATAAGCTTAATGCAGAAAACCTTTTTCAAATATTTTATTGCGTGTAAAGTTCAAATATATTGTCATGTGCAAAATTCAAAAATATTATCGCACGTAAAACTCAATCATACTGTCGCGCAAATTTCAAAAATACTATCGCACACAAAACTCAATCATACTGCTATGCACAAGATTTAAGTGTTATTGCGTGCACAAAATTCATATATCCTGCCACGCGCGAAACTCAAACATACTGCCATGCACAAAATATAAGTGTCATTGCGTGCGCAAAATTCAAACATACTACCACGCACAAAATATAAGTGCCCTTATGTGCGCAGAATTCAAACGCCCTATCGTGCGCGTAACGCAACAATATTTGATTTAACTAAATATCTTTACGGCGTCAGCATTACCTTCATAGCCGACGGCTCCTTCTCCGCCGTCTCGAAAGCTTCTTTCCAGTCCGCAAGAGGGAAGCTGTGGGATATCAGCCCTTCCGTCTTAATCAGGCCCGTCTGTATACCGCGGATAACCGACGGATATGTTTTAGCGGATAAATGAGAACCGATAATCGTTAATTCTTTTCCGTCGCCGATTACATTCCAGTCCGCCTTTACCTCCTCGGCAAATACCCCCATCTGTACGTATCTTCCGTGATTTTTCAGCACGTTAAGTCCCTGCTTCACACTGTGGGGACTGCCGGATGCCTCGATGTACACGTCGCAGCCCTTTCCGTCCGTCAGCCGCATAATTTCCTCCACTACGTCCTGCTTGGAGGGGTCAATCACCTCGTCCGCTCCGTACTGCTTACCCATCTCCAGACGATGCTGGCGCAAGTCGATTCCAATAATCATTTTGGGAAGAGTAAGCTGCGCCATTCTCACCATAGCCGTACCGATTGCTCCAAGTCCCGCGATAACCACGATATCGTCGTGCTTGATTCCAGCCAGCTCCACCGCGTGCATCCCGCAGGCAAGAGGCTCCACCAAAACGGCCTGTTCCAAGGTAAAGGAATCTGGAATCTTATGAATCAGGCTGTTCTTATGGATTTTCACATACTCCGCAAAGCCGCCCTGGGCGTGCTGCTTAAATCCGTAAACCGCCGAGCCCGTACACATCCAGTAAATACCCTGACGGCAAAAATCACATTCATTGCAGGGGACAATCTGCTCCGCGACGATGCGCTCCCCCTCCTTGTAGCCCTCCACCTTTTCGCCCATCTTTACGATTCTTCCCGTAAACTCATGGCCTCCAATCACCGGCGCTTCAATATAGCGGTCCTCCTCCGAAGTTCCCCAAATACGGATTCCCCCATGGAACGCCTTTATGTCGCCGGCACAAATCCCGCACCCCTCTACCCGGATAAGAATCTCTTCCTCCCCGACGTTCGGAATTGCAACTTCCTCATACCTGTTGTCATAGGGGGCATGTGACACTACTGCTTTCATTTTTTCCTGCATTTTTCCCTCTTTTCCGCGCGGCCCTTGCGCAATGTAATATTCCAGACCTGCCTTTCGTCTGTTTGGTTTTAAACCATATCACATTTTATCCGCCATTTCAATAACAATTTTTATTTCACGTGTATTTTGAGTTTGTATTTTAGGTTTATGCTTTTTGGGAGATTGCACAAGAAAAACTCCGTGGAAAGCAGCCGTTTGATTTGTACATTATATCATCAAAACTCGCAAGCCCGCACTTTCAGTGCTCTATTGTCTGCTTCGCAGACTGCTTGCTCGTTAATACCATAGGAAACAAATGTTTCCTACAGAAAATCAAATGCCGCTTCGCGTCGCTTGATTTTCTCTTGCGCTCATTATATCATGCAGACCATACCAGACTTCCGCACCATACCCGATTTTATACTTCTGTTTCACTCTCTTTCAACAATTCCTTTATTCCTGAATATAATTCTGGAATATCCGAAACCGACGTATTCCATACAATCTCATAATCTAAACTCCCATAATGATGCGCCACAATGTCTCTCATCCGCATAATCATTTTCCACGGCATCTTATTATATTCATCTAAAAATTCCTCAGACAATGTTTTAGCCAGTTCCCCAATTTGCAAGATAGGCATAGTAATGGAATTCCTGTATATAAAACCGCTTTTATCATTTATAAAAAGTTCTTTATCCTGTTTAAAATAAATATGGGTGTCTTTGATTTCCAGACAGTAATCCATCATCTTTTCCAGTATTATTTTATCTCTTTGCTTCATAAACAACAACCGCATCCTTTTTTATCTGTTCAAGGAATCTCACATCACTTGATGTATCCGTAATCACGTCTACATCTTTTCCAAATGCTTTTTCAAGTTCATCAATAAAAGCTGCCAGTTGAAATAATGATTGTATTTTTCCTTTTGATATTATAAAATCATAATCACTTGCTTCTTTTGCCGTATTTTTCGCTCTGGAACCAAACAACGCTACTTTGTCTGCACCATATTTTTGTGCAATTGGCGTAACTATATTTGATATGTTTGATATGTCTTTCACTATTAACCTCTCTAATCTGAATTATCTTCACAAATTTTTATATTTTTTATCCTACTATATTTGGCTGCTTATTTCAAGGCATGGAAAATAGCGAATGTGTCTTTATACAGTTGATATATATATTTATAAACCTATTTTTAGCGGGTACACAATTCCGAAATGGGAGTAAATTATTTATAAACCGTCATTTTCTGCACTTCCCGCACAAACCCGCTTTCCGCCAAAATTTCCTCCGCTTCCTTTGGATAATTCTCCACCGCAATCCTTTTTTTGCCTGCAAATATCCTTCCCCGCCGATACTCCTCCACAAACAAGGACAGCGCGTCTTTCAAAGTTTCCTTGTCAAAAACCTGCAAGCTCTTCCCCTGCCTCTCAAAAAGCGCCGCTAAACGTCCCCCGCAGAAAGCCGCCGCCGTTCCCGGCACATTTACAAACGCCTTTCCCTCCTCGTGAGGCAGTATTTTTCCAAAAGGCTGCATAGGGTCCGCCGCGTTCACCCATACAATCTCCTTTTTAGGGTGAAGCAGCGCGGAGGTGATGCCCTCAAAATCCTTTTTTCGGATAAACTGCGCCCCAGATAGGCCTTCCACAAAGTATCCTCTCCGCACTTGCCCCGTGTATTCCTGCACCCGCAAAAGGGAAATAGCCTCCTGCCACGGCAGGCCGCACTCCCCCGCCGTCTCCCGGCATAAAATGCGATACCGGTCGAAACACTTATCCATCTGCTCCTGAACCGTCAAAGGCCGAAGGGGCCGCGTCAAGTCGTACCGCCCCGCGCTCATAGCTTTTACCCGCGCCCCTATCCGGCGTTTTACCGCCGCTTTCTCCATTTTCTTCTTCCCCAGCCATTGCCGCACGGGCATAAAGCTGTCGGCGCACACCACGCCTTTTTCTATCAGGGAAAGCATCGCCTCATAGGGGGATTCCCCCGCCAAAACGCCGCTTAAGGACTGCATAAAGCTTGCCCCCCGCTTAAAAAGCGCATCCGCCAAAAGCTTTTCTTTCTCTGAAAGCTGTTCCCAAGGTATCTCCGGCTCCGCCTCCCAATCAATTCTCTCCGTAAATTCAAAACGCAGCTTCCCGTTTTCCTCCATGCGCCAAAAGTACTCGCCCCCGGCCAGCAGCTTGTCCAAAAGGCTTTCCCTATAATTTTTTACCCTTGCCGGTAAAAGTATCTCCTCCCACATTGCCGCAGGCAGAGCCGTTCCCGCAAAGGAGCTAAGCGCTCCGCGCAAATCCTCTTCCGGCAGGGTCAAATGGGAAAAGCGCGAGAGCAGCAGCGACGCATAGGACGAGGCGGGGCAGGTGGTTATTTCTTCCCTTCGGTTTCTGACGGTGAGGTTTCTTGCGCGGTGATAGAGGGCTTTGTGGTAGTAATATGTTTCCTGCAACGCTCTTTTTTCTGAAGCAGCTTCTTTTGACAGTTCTTTTTCTTCGGCTATAGTTTCTTTTCGCTGCTTTCTCTCTTCCGAAACAACCTCTTTCCTATCACACAGCTCCTTGAGTACCTCTGCTGCCGCCTCTTCCGCCCAGCCGTACCGCAGCGCAACCCCTCTTGCCGTTGACGCTCCCCGGTAGTGGAGCATACGGCGCACAATCCGCAAAGCCGCCTCGCAGGAAGTTTCTAGGAAAGCCTCTGAAATGCTTCCCGCAGAATTCTCCGAATAGTTTTCCACATTTTTCGTGAAAGTCCTTAAACCATTTCCCCCAGAGCTTTCTGAAACGCTTTTCGGAGAATTTCTCAAAAAATCCTCATCCCACTCCTCCAAGGCCTCCCGGTATTCCTCCTCCTGCTCCGCCGCAATCCAAAGTCCCTGCTCCAAATAAAGGGCGCGCCCTTCCTCCGCCAGCTTTTCCAGCCATTCCACAGGAATATCCAGCTCCCCGGCCGCCAAATCCCCTTCCGTCATAAGCAGGGAGTGAAGCTGTTTTTCATCGCCCGGTAATTTCTCCCGCGCTCCAATACTTGCAAGCTCCTTTTCTCTGGGGCGCAACAGCTCTTCCCCGCTGTTTAAAAGCGCTTCCTCTCTTTTTAACGCTCCTTCCACAGCCGCGTGAATCCCCCGCGGCGTGGGCGCGTAGTCGTACATGACCGCCGCTTCCTGAGCCCATTGCAGCGGCAAAGACATGGGGGAAGGCGTCTCCGAGTAAATTTCCCGCACCCGCACCTCGCCCGACTGGATTTTTCCCAAAAGCTCCCGCAGTCCCTCCAAATCCCACAACTGCTCCATGCACTCCCGTCTGGTCTCCCGCATCAAAGGGTGCTCCTTGTCCTCCATCACCTGCTCCAGCATCTCCGCGCTCCGAAGCCGCTGCAGCCATAAAGGATTCCTGCTTTTTCCCCGCACCCCCATCATAAGCGCTCGGCCGCAGTTGTAGCGGAACGCCATATTGAAAAGAGGCGTGGAAGGAAGCAGCGCTCCAAGAACCGCCTCCGCATATTCTGGATTAAGCCGCTCAAGCAGTCCGTCCTGCAAATCTCCGTCCCCGTAAGCGTAAAGCAAAAATCCGTCCTCCTCGTCCACGCTTCCCACATTGCCGCCAAGGTCTTTTTTCGCTACATTGGCCGCAAGAAGCGACAACGGCGCGTTAATCCGCCTCCCAAACACCGAGTGAAACATAATCTGGCTGTTCCCGGAGCTGTCCCGAAAATGCTCCGCCAAAATCGTCCTATCGTCGGGCAGCATCCCCGTCGCCGCAATCTGCCGCTGTAAATATCCCGCCGCCAAAGCAGCCGCGGAAATATCCAGTCCCAGCTCTTCCAGCTTTTCTTGGAGCATCCCTTTTTCATGGGCCCGCCCAAGTCCCCGCAAAATCGCTCCGAAAGCGGTTCCCGTCTCCTTGTCCCGGCCCTTTAGCTCTCCTTTCCAAAAAGGCAGCCTTGCGCCCTCCGCGGGAGCCTGCACCACCGTCACCGTGTCCCGCCCTATTTCCGTCACGCGCCACGCAAAAGCCCCCAGAATAAAGCGGTCGCCCTTTTGCGTCTCATAGATAAACTCCTCGTCCGCCTCCCCAATTTTTACGCCCGCCTCCGTCCGCACGGTATAAAGCCCTTTATCCGGGATAGTTCCTCCCGCAGACACCGCCAACATTCTGCTGTAGCCGTCCCCCTCTACCTTTTCATGGATTCTGTCATACAAAATTCTAGGGCGCGCCGGGACTTCCCGCTTATGCTCATAATCCCCCGCCAACATTCCCAGCACGGACTTTACGTCCTTTCTTGTAAGATTCCGAAAAGGCCATGCTCTTGGGAGAATTTCCATCACCTCGTCCACCTGATAACTTTTAAACGCCGCCATGGACACTAAATGCTGGGCCAAAATATCCAAACACCCTTCCGGCGGATTCGCAGGCTCCACATAGCCTTCCCTCGCCAACTGAGCGGTCATTCCGCAAAGAATACTCTCCGCCGCTGTTCTGGGAAACAGGTACATGACGCTGGTGCGGAAAGGATTGTGCCCCGCTCGGCCCAGCCTTTGCCTTGTGCCTGAGACAGTTCTTGGACACCCCACCTGTAAAACTTGGTCTATCTCCCCTACATCGATTCCCAGCTCCATGGAGGAGGTTGCGCACAAAAGACGAAGCTTCCCTTCCCGAAGGGACTGCTCCGTTTCCATTCTCTGCTCTTTTGAAAGGCTTCCGTGGTGGACGCGGGCAAAATCCTCCCCGCCCAAAAGGTTTACATAGTACGCCAGCTTTTCCGCATACCGCCTGCCCTCCACAAAAGCAATCACGCTGCGATTTCCTTGACAGTACTGGTAAACCAGCTTTGAGAGCTCCTCCCAAACAGGGTCTTTTTTCCGCTTGCCGCCGTCCACATAAGAACCTAAAATCTGAAGCTGAACCTTTTTTTCCATAGGCGGAGCAACCACGCTGACTGCTTCCGGGGCCAAATACTGCGCCGCCAGCGTCAAAGAGGAAATGGTGGCGGACAAGCCGATGCGCTGCAAAGGCTTCCCGCACAGCGCGTCCAGCCGCGCCAAAGACAGCATTAAATGAGCTCCCCGCTTGGTATCAATCAGCGCGTGGAGCTCATCAATAATAACCGCCCTCGTCGTGCGCAAAACGGCCTGTCCCGTCCTTGCCGTCAGCATCAAATATAACGATTCCGGCGTGATAATCAAAATGTGGGGAGGCTTTCTCACCATCTGCTGCCGCTCCCGCTGGGGCGTATCGCCTGTCCGCACCGCCGCCGAAATAAGCTCCTCCCCGCCGATTCCCGCAAGGGGCTTTCTCAAATTTTCACGGATATCTGCCGCCAAAGATTTCAGCGGGGACACATAAATTAAAAAAAGCTCCCGTTTAAGGCTCCCCGCTTCCGCTTCTCTTTTCAATTTGTCCAGAAACACCAAAAACGCAGACAGCGTTTTTCCCGCCCCCGTAGGCGCGGACACCAGCACATGGCCCCCCGCCGCAATGGCGGGCCATGCCGCCTCCTGCACCGGCGTGGGGTCTCCTAAAGTTTCTTTAAACCATTTGGCGGTTTGAGGGGTAAAGAGATTCATACAACGGCACTCCTTTATCAATAATTGTTCTCTCTAACGTCGGTTCTTTACACTTTTCATAAAAACGGGTTGAAGTATCCGCTAATATATCTACAGGCCTAATGTCCATTCTTGCCAACGCTATATTAATTTTCTGTATCGCCTTTAGCGGCCTTTCACTCCCGTCAGCCAAAAGAACATAGATATCAAAGTCGCTGTCCTTCTTCGGTATTCCATATGCAAAAGAACCAAACAAATATATCTTTTCTGCCTCCACCACAGAGCAAACCGTATCGGCTATTTTTTTCAGTTCCATGCTATCCTGTTGATTCATGCGGCGCCTCCGTTCTCATTTTTATTTAAATTACTTGTTGCACGCTTATGCCAAGCACATCATAATTAGAGCAATCTTAAAAGCTGCACCAGCTCATGCGGCTCTGTGTCCGCCATAGTCTGTCTGGTATCAAACTGTGAAAAACGATTATTACGATAAAAGTCTAAAAGTTTTTCATTGTTTCCCGCCTCCAAGAACGTCACCATGCCGCCATACATATATTGCCCTTCCTCCACTACCGTCCATGCCAGCTCTACAAGCTCTTTTCCCGTAATTTCTCTATTCCTGCCATCTGTATAATTTTTACCAAGCTGCGCAATCAAATACGCTGACATAGTATATGTATCCGATTTCTTATCCCATTCGCTAACACGCAGTAACTTCCTTTTTACAGTATTACTTACCATTTCACCTCTGATTGTCAGCGGTTTTAACGCTATAGTAAAATAACCGACCAATTTCATACTTTTTAATGAAAATACAAGATATGTAACTGACTGGCTCTTTTTTGTAAACTCTATGG
>JAMPGS010000049.1 GCA_023663815.1 Clostridium sp. | reverse complement strand
GCTGCAAAAGGGCGCGGCAAAGGTCTACAGCATCGACGTAGGGCACGGGCAGTTGGACTGGCGGCTGAGAAACGATGAGCGGGTAGTCTGCATGGAAAAGACCAATTTCCGCTTTATGGAGCCAAAGGATATCGCGGAGCAGCCGGATTTTGCATCCGTTGACGTCTCTTTTATTTCCCTCACTAAAATTCTGCTTCCGGCAAGAGCTATCTTAAAGGAAAGCGGAGAGATTGTCTGTCTCATCAAGCCGCAGTTTGAGGCGGGACGGGAAAAGGTGGGCAAAAAGGGCGTCGTCCGGGAGCCGGAAATTCACGAAGAGGTCATAAAAAAAATAATAGATTATGCCGATTTGATAGGCTTTGACGTTTTAAACCTTGATTTTTCGCCGGTGAAAGGGCCGGAAGGAAATATAGAGTATTTATTGCATCTGCGCAAAAACGCGGAAAAGCTAGAGCTGACAAAGGAAATTACGGAAAGCGGGGCCGAGGAAGCGCTTAAAAAAATTCAGGAAGAAAAAAGCGGTTATTCCGGGCGGGAAGGGATTGCGGAGCTGATTAAAAGGACGGTTGCCGGGGCCCATACTGACTTAGATAGAGGAAAATAAAAAATATGGAGCATTTTTATGTGATAGCTAACCCGGTAAAGGATGCGGAGCTGAAAACGGCCCGTTCCATAAGGGACTACCTTATCAGCCGGGGAAAAACCTGCATTGTCGATGTGGGCGTGCAGAAAGACCATCAGGAGGGCTACACCTACAACGAACAGGTGGGCGCCGAGGTGGAGTGTATTATCGTGCTGGGCGGGGACGGGACGCTTTTGCAGGCCGCCACTGACTTGGCGGACAGGCAGATTCCCTTTCTTGGGATTAATATGGGAACGCTGGGGTTTTTGGCGGAGGTGAACCGCTCGGAGGCGGAGTCCGCCTTGGACAAACTGATAGGGAACGAGTACGAAATCGAGGAGCGCATGATGCTGTTGGGGCGCAGCTATAGGAATCAGGGGTTGATGGACGACGCCAGAGCGTTAAACGATATCGTGATTACCAGAAAAGGCTCCCTGCAGATTATCAATTTTAACATTTATGTGAACGGGCAGTTTCTGCACCGGTATCACGCGGACGGCGTGATTGTCGCCACGCCCACGGGCTCAACGGGCTACAGCCTTTCCACAGGAGGGCCGATTGTGGAGCCCAGAGCGGAGCTGATTTTACTGTCGCCGATTTGTCCTCATTCCATGCAGAGCAGGAGCATTGTGCTTTCCTCCGAGGATACCGTCACCGTGGAGATAGAAAGCGGCAGGGACGGGGAAGGGCAGGAGGTGGAGGCCATTTTTGACGGCTGCCACAAGGTGGCTCTGCGCACCGGCGATAAAGTGAAAATTCAAAAATCCAGTCAAACCACCAGAATTGTAAAGCTCAGTCAAGTAAGCTTTTTGGAAGTGCTTCACAGAAAAATGAGCGATTAAAAATCCTGTGGAAGAAAGATGATAAGCGGGAGGGTTAAGGCGCGGAAATTCCTGCGCGGCATTAGGGTATGAAAAAGAGCAGACATCAAAGGATAAAAGAATTGGTGGAACAGTTTGAGATTGAGACGCAGGAGGAACTGGCGGACAGACTGCGGGAGGACGGCTATACGGTGACCCAAGCCACCGTGTCCCGCGATATCCGGGAGCTTAAGCTGTCGAAGGTTCCCATGGGGAACGGGAGGCAGAAGTATACTATCTTGGTGCAGAGCGAGCATTATCTCAGCGATAAATATATCCGGGTGCTGAGGGACGGCTTTGTTTCCATGGATATGGCCCAGAATATATTGGTGGTAAAAACCGTTTCAGGTATGGCAATGGCGGTGGCTGCCGCCATAGACGCCATGAAGCTTAAAGAAATCGTGGGCTCCATAGCCGGGGACGATACGATTATGATGGCGGTAAAAACGGTAGAAGATACACAGCGCGTTATGGAAAAAATCCAAAATGTGCTAAACGAATAACCGACTGTGCGCTTGAGAGAAGGGGCATAAGGAGGGAGCGTATGCTTGAAAGTTTACATGTAAAAAATTTGGCTTTGATTGACGAACAGGAGGTGACATTTTCACCGGGAATGAATATCCTGACCGGGGAGACCGGCGCGGGGAAATCCATTATTATCGGCTCCATTAATCTGGCGCTGGGGGCGAAGGCGGGAAAAGACTACATCCGCACCGGCGCGGAGTACGCCTTGGTGGAGCTTGTCTTTTCTTTAAACGAGCGTCAGCAGGAGATTCTTAAGGAAATGGAGCTGCCCTTGGAGGAGGACGGCGCGCTGCTTTTGCAGAGAAAAATCACGGGGGGCCGAAGCATTTGCCGGGCCAACGGTGAGAGTATCAGCGCCGGGCAGTTGAAAGCCTTGGCGGGGTGTCTTTTGGATATGTACGGGCAGCATGAGCATCAGTCGCTGCTAAAACCCGCCGCCGCTGGGAAAATGCTGGACGATTATATTGGGGAAAAGGCCTCGGCGGTAAAGGCAAAGCTAAAGGCAAAGCTGGCGGATTACCGGGACTGCCGGGAGGAGCTGGAAAATCAGGATTCCGACGAGCGGGTGCGGGCGCGGGAAGCCCAGCTTTTGGAATTTGAAGTCAATGAAATTGAGGCCGCTGCCCTAAATCCTGAGGAGGACGAGCAGGTGGAAAAAAAGTACCTAAGGCTTGTCAACGCAAAGAAAATGAAAGAGGTGGTCTATGCAGTACATGGCCTTACAGGCTATGAGGAGGAGGGAAGCGCGGGCCTTGCGGTGGGCCATGCCCTGCGGGAGCTGAAAACCTTAAGCGTCTATGACGAGGAGAGCGCACCGCTCATTGAGCAGCTTACAGATATCGACGATTTATTGAATGATTTTAACCGCGCCATGGCGATATACAGCGACAGCCTTGAGTTTGACGGGGAGGAGTTTGCAGCTTTGGAGGAGCGGCTCAACGTCCTCAATCATTTAAAGGATAAATACGGCGGCACCATTGAGGAGATTTTGGAGGCTCAGGAGGAAAAACGGCAGGAGCTGTTAAAGCTGAGCAATTACGAGGCGTATATGGAAGAGCTGCGGGCAAAGCTAAAGGAGCGGGAGAAGGAAATTCTTGTCCTTTGCGGGGAGCTCTCAAGGTTGCGGAAAAAGGCGGCGGAGCCCCTTGCTAAAAAGCTGAAAGCAGCTATGACGGATTTAAATTTTTTGAACGTTGAATTTTTTATTTCCGTGACGGAGGAATCCAAGGATTTTTCAGCGGAGGGGTACGACAATATCGAGTTTATGATATCCACCAATCCGGGGGAGGCGGTAAAGCCCCTATGGCAGATTGCCAGCGGCGGCGAGCTGTCGCGGATTATGCTGGCTTTCAAGACGGTTTTTGCGGACAAGGACGAGACGGATACGCTGGTGTTCGACGAGATAGACACGGGAATCAGCGGCAAGACGGCATGGAAGGTTGCGGAAAAGCTGGGAAGGCTCTCGAAAAACCACCAGATTATATGCATCACCCACCTTGCCCAGATTGCCTCTATGGCGGATTCCCATTTTCTCATTGAAAAAGGCATAAAAAAGGACAGAACCGTAACGGATATCCGGGAGCTTTCCGAGGAAGAAAGCCTCAAGGAGCTAGCCCGTCTCTTAGGAAGCGGCGAGCTGACGGAAGCTGTTTTAGGCAACGCCAGAGAAATGCAGCAAACCGCCCGAAAAGTGAAGAAGCAGGGATAAAATAATTTGTTTTGAAAAATATAATAGCTGTCACCGAGTTGTCACTTTTCTTATCTACAATCAAAGAAAAACACTAAAAGGAGACAACTTATGGAAATCTTAAAATGCGATTCCGTCAGTAAAATCTACGGCGTCGGCGCGGCCAAAGTCACCGCCCTTGACAACATAAATCTTTCCATAGAGCGGGGAGAGTTTGTGGCGATTACGGGCGCGTCGGGCTCCGGGAAATCTACGCTTCTGCACATTCTTGGCAGCGTGGACAAGCCGACGGCGGGGAAGGTTCTGGTGGACGGGTGCGACATTTCCGCCATGAATCGGACGCAGGCGGCTATTTTCCGGCGCAGGAAGGTAGGGCTGGTCTATCAATTTTACAATTTAATTCCCACATTAACTATCAGAAAAAATATTCTTATGCCGCTGTTATTGGACAAAAAGGAGCCGAATCAGGAGTATTTTGAGCAGATAACGGCTTCCTTGGGGATTGCGGACAAGCTGGAGGCTCTCCCCGGCCAGTTGTCGGGCGGGCAGCAGCAGAGGGCGGCCATTGCAAGGTCGCTGATTTACAGGCCTGCGCTTTTGCTGGCGGACGAGCCCACCGGAAATTTGGATAGAAAAAACGGAAAAGAAATCATCGACATGCTGAAGCTGTCAAACCGAAACTTTAAGCAGACAATTATTTTGATTACCCATGACGAAAAAGCCGCGCTGGAAGCGGAGCGCATCGTGACGATTGAGGACGGGCGCATTGTGGGCGACAGAAAGCGGAGGTGAGCGGCATGTGGAAGGATTATCTAGCGGGATATATAAAAAACAACAGGGCTTCCGGCATTTCGGTGATAGTATCAACCTTTATTGCCGCCCTGTTTTTGTCTTTTTTATGCACTATGTTTTACAATTTATGGCTGGACGACGTTGAGAGTGTCAAACAGGCGGAGGGGGATTGGCATGGCCGGATAGAGGGGAAAATAGGCGATGAGGAGCTTACCTTGATTCAAAATTTCGCAAATGTGGAGCTTGCCGCCGTCAACCGGGAGCTGTCGGGAAATGGGAAAACCCTAGTGGACATTCGTTTTTCCAGAGCGGGGCTTGCCGTCAAGGAAATGCCCCTTATTGCGGAAATGTTAGGAGTGGAGGAAGGCGCGGCGTCCTATAACCTGCAGCTTTTGTCCCTTTATTTTGTCCGTGTTCCGGGAGATGAAAAACCAAGGCTTTTGCTGCCCTTTTATTTTTTTATCGTTCTGCTTTTGTGCTTTTCCATGATATTAGTGATTCACAATTCCTTTGCCGTGTCCATGAACGCAAAAATCCGCCAGTTTGGTATTTTTTCCAGCGTGGGCACTGCTCCGGGGCAGATTCGCGCCTGTCTTTTGCAGGAAGCGGCGGCCCTTGCCGCGCTGCCAACGGTTCTTGGAATCTTGTCTGGAATTGTCTTGAGTATGGGAATCATTAAGGCGATGGGCGTAATAGCGCGCAAAGTGGCGGGAGGGCATGAGGCTGTCTTTAGCTATCACCCCGTGGTTTTGGGGCTGACGGTTTTGGCAGTAGGGTTTACAGTGCTTTTTTCCGCATGGATTCCGGCTAGGAAGCTGGGGGCGCTGACGCCTCTTGAGGCGATTAAAAATACGGGAGAGCTACAGTTAAAGCGAAAAAAGCGGGCGGGGATTTTGGCGTTTTTCTTTGGCGCGGAAGGCGAGCTGGCCGCAAACGCCTTAAAGGCTCAGAAAAAAGCTTTGCGGAGCGCAGGCTTATCGCTGACCTTGGCGTTTCTTGGTTTTTCCATCATGCAGAGCTTTTTTGCCCTGTCGGATTTAAGCACGCAGGAGACATACTTTGAGCGGTACAAGGATACTTGGGACGTGATGGTTACGGTGAAGGATAGAAAGATAGAAGCCTTTGACAAGGCGGATAGTTTAGGAGAGATTCCGGGGGCGAACAGCGTGGTTGTCTACCAGAAAGCCGCCGCTTTTTGCCTAATTCCAGAGGAGTGGAAGAGCAAGGAGCTGGCGGTCCTTCCGGAACTGGTAAAAAAGGCAGGCGGTGCAGCGTTTCAAGAAGCAGGCGGAGAGGCATCCGAAAAGATGAGCGGAGAGGCGTCCCAAGAGGCAGGCGATGCAGCATCCAAGGCGACAGGCGATGTGGCGTTCCAAGAGGCAGACGATGCAGTATTCCAAGAAATGGTTGATGCAGCTTCTCAAAGGGCAGGCGTATGGCAGGCAGGGGCCCAGATAGTGGTGATAGACGATGCCGGTTTTGCACAGTACTGCAGGCAAATTGGGGTGGAGCCGGAATTGGAGGGCGTTATTATTTTAAATAAAATTTGGAACAGTATAGACAGTAATTTTCGGAAGCGGAGCTATGTGCCTTATGTAAAGGAGGATAGAAAAGAGACGACGCTGCTAGGCGTGGAGGGGGAGAAAGTAACGCTGCCTATTCTCGCCTATGCGGAGGAGGAGCCCGTTTTGCGGGAGGAATACAACGACTATGAGCTGGTGCATTTTGTTCCGCTGTCTTTGTGGAAAAAAGCCGCCGGAGGGCTTGGGGGAAATGAAAAGGATATTTTTGTCAGGGGATTGTCAAAGGAAAGGCAGGAAGCCGCCGCGCTGGATGCCCTTGAGGCGGAAATCCTTGCGGCAATCGGCGGGGAGTATGAAATGGAAAGCGAAAACCGCATCGGCGAGCAAAAGGCCAATGAGGAAATGATAAGCGGTTACAAGCTGATGACAGGAAGCTTCTGCGTCTTTCTTGCAATTATTGGGGTTGCGGGAGTTTTCACCAATACGCTGGGATTTATCCGCCAGAGAAAAAGGGAGTTCGCCCGCTACCAGTCGGTGGGCTTGACGCCAGCAGGGATGCGAAAAATATTTTGCATTGAGGCGGCGGTTATCGTCGGACGTCCGATTGTGATTGCGCTGCCGGTTACGGTATTGTCTATGATTTTCATGGCAAAGGCCAGCTATATGGATATCGGGCTGTTTTTAGGCGTGTTTCCCGTTATGGAAATTGCGGTTTTTATCTTGGCGGTTTTAGGGCTGGTTGGGCTGGCCTATTACTTGGGCGGAAGGGCGATACTGCGCTGCCCGCTGGCGGAAGCGCTGCGGGATGATACGTTTATGTGACGCGATGAGATGTTTGGGCGGGCTGGCGTTAAAGCTGATATTAAAAAAAGAACAATCTTTTTTCTAAAAATTTACGAGGTTGCGTCCTGTTATAATATAGGGTAAAATGTTTTTATATAAAGAGAATGGAGGAGTTTTATGAAAAAAACAACCGGGGTATTACATGGCAATGGCTATTACATGACGATGGCTATGCCATGGTACTGTCTGTGACATTTTAAATTTGAAATTGTGATAGCCGTTGCATTTTCCGAGAAACAAATTAGGAGGGTGCTATGAGCTATAAACGTGCAGAGGACGTTCTGCCAGAAAGCGTCCTTGAGATTTTGCAGGAATATGTGAGCGGTGAGACGATTTATGTGCCTAAAAAAAAGAACTGCAGGAAAAAGTGGGGTTCAAATACGGATATGAAGGAAAAATTGCGTTTGCGAAATGAAAAGATTCGAGAACAGCATCAAAAAGGCATTTCGACAAAGGAGTTGGCGCAGAATTATTATCTGACTGAAAAAAGCATACAGAGAATTCTTAAGGATATGCAAACAAAACCTCCTGAAAAACGATAGTTTATCAATCATGGAGGAAAGAAAATTGAATAGAGAAAATAAGAGAAAAACCTTTGAAAAAGGATATTACAAAAAACATGCATGTAACGAGATTTTTACATGTAAATTATGCGGAAGGCAGGTAATACCGGAAGGCGCGGGGAGCGGACACAGGAACCATTGTCCTAATTGCTTAACAAGCCTGCACGTGGATATAACGCCGGGGGATAGGTCCTCTGATTGCGGCGGTTACATGGAGCCTGTTGCGGTGTGGGTGAGAAAAAACGGCGAATGGGCAATTATACATCGCTGCCGCCGGTGCGGGGAAATGAGTTCGAACCGTATTGCGGCGGATGATAACCCGATGAAGCTTATGTCTATAGCCATGCGGCCGTTGTCGGCGCCGCCTTTTCCTCTGGAGCGGATTGAGGAGATGACGAAAATGATGGGCGGAGACGGCGCATAAACCAAGAGTTTTTAACGCGGGAGAGGAGCAATGGAAACAGAAGAGAAAAAGAAAACGGCCATGCGGGTGGTGGACATGACGGAGGGAAGTCCGCTAAAGCTGATTTTGGCCTTTTGCGTCCCCATATTTATCGGAAATATTTTTCAGCAGTTTTATACCATGGCGGATACCATGGTGGTGGGGCACAGCCTAGGGGATAGCGCGATTGCGGCAATTGGGGCCACCTCCGCCTTATACAGCCTGATTTTTCGGATTGCCTTTGGAATGAATAACGGCTACGGCATTGTGGTGACGAGAAGCTTTGGAAGCCACGACGAGAGAAAATTGCGGCAGTCCATAGCGGGAATGGTGGCTCTTAATTTGGCGGTGACGCTTTTTTTGACGGCGCTGGCGCTTATATTTTTGCGCCCGCTGCTGGTGTTTATCAATACGCCGGAGGGGATTTTCGAGCAGGCATATTTGTATATTGTGATTGTCTGCGGCGGCATGGTTTTCACCATTTGTTATAACATGTTCGCCTCGATTCTGCGGGCCTTGGGAAACAGCCGGGCCCCGCTTTACTTTTTGATAACCGCGTCGGTGATTAACATTGTGCTGGATATTGTGCTGGTAATGTGGTGCCATGCGGGAGTTGGGGGAGCGGCGGCGGCAACCATTGCGGCGCAGGCCATTTCCGCAGCGCTTGGCGGAAGGTATCTCTGGAAAAATTATCGGGAAGTGTTGCCTCGGAGGGAAGATTTTCGCGTTCCGGGGGCGCTTTTGCGGGATTTGCTCTCCACCGGCATAGCTATGGCCCTTATGGAAAGCTTGGTGGATTTGGGAACCATGATATTCCAGCGGGCATGCAACCGTCTTGGGGAAACGGCAATTGCGGCCTTTGCGGCCTCACGGCGTATTTTGGAGACTTTGATGGAGCCTCTTTGCACGCTGGCGATTGCAAACTCCACCTTTGCGGGACAAAATATGGGAGCAAGAAAAATACAGCGAATACGCGCTACCTTAAAAAAAGTCCTGTGTCTGGAGGCGGCATGGGCGCTTTTATCCTGTCTTGTGGTGTGGGACTTTGGCGGCGCGCTGGTGCGGCTGATTACCGGAACGGAAAGCGCGGATATGCTTGGAAAAGCGGTGCTGTGCCTGCGGATTCAGTTTTCCTTTTACCCCGCGCTGTCGGTGCTGTTGTGTATGAGGGATACCATGCAGGCGATAGGCTTTAAGGCGGCTCCCGTGGCTTCAAGCGGCATTGAGCTTGTCATGAAAATCTTTGCCGCGGCGTACCTGATTCCTTCTTTGGGTTTTCTAGGCGTGTGCGTCACGGAGCCGGTCACATGGGTTTTCATGGCGGCTTATCTGGCGGCGGTGTACATGGGACGGCGGAAAAAGCTTTCCGCTTTGGATCAGGAAGGAAGCAGGGAGGTATAAAAGGACTTAATCTAAAAATAGTACTTGAAAAACTAAAAATATTCACTGTTCAAAAAGTGGACTGCCCTTTAAAATGGTAATGTATGGTACTTACATATTTTATCCCCGCAGGGATATTCCCCTGTGGGGATTTTTACCAAAGAGGCGGAAGTATTAAAGATTTTTTTATGAGTTTTTTCCAAAAGAAAATGTATTTGTTTTGCAGCATGTAGTATAATAAAAAAGATTGGAGGTTGTATTATGCAAATGCAAATGGGTTTTCGCTGGTACGGCGAGGGCAATGACGACATTAAGCTGTCGGACATCAAGCAGATTCCGGGCGTTACAAGCATTGTCTGGGCGCTGCACAGCAAGCTCCCCGGAGAAATCTGGGAAGTAGACGAAATTGCCGAAGTGCAAAAGCAACTGGAGCCCTATGGCTTCAACATGGACGTGGTGGAGTCGGTAAATGTTCATGACGACATTAAAATCGGCCTTCCCACAAGAGACGGATATATCGCAAATTATATCCAGACCATCCGCAATCTTTCTCAGTTTGGCGTCAAGGTAATCTGCTACAATTTCATGCCGGTTTTCGACTGGACCCGCACGGATTTGTTCCACCCGGTAGGCGACGGCTCGACGGCTCTGTACTATGAAGCGGACAAGATTCACGACGACCCCAAGGAAATGGCGGATTATATTTTGAACAATCTGCATGGCCTGACCTTCCCCGGCTGGGAGCCGGAGCGCATGGCAAAGTTGGATGAATTGTTCGAGGCATACAAGCCTGTGACAAAAGAGAAGCTGTGGGAGAATCTGAAATATTTCCTTGAAGCTTTGATGCCTGTGTGCCATGAGTGCGATATCAAGATGGCGATTCACATGGACGATCCCCCATGGGATATTTTTGGCCTGCCCAGACTTTTGGTTGACGCGGCGTCCGTGGATAAGTTCCTTGAGATGGTTGACGACCCTTACAACTGCCTGACCTTATGCTCAGGAAGCCTTAACGCTAACCCGGAAAACAATGTGGCGGCAATTGTGCGCAAGCACTGCGACCGTATTGCCTTTGCCCATATCCGCAACGTGAAGCATTTCCCGAACGGGGACTTTTCCGAAGCCAGCCACCGCGACTGCGACGGCGATACGGGAATACTGGATATCATTAAAGCATATCATGACTGCGGCTTTAAGGGCTATATCCGTCCCGACCACGGGAGACATCTGTGGGACGAGGGACCGGGCAACGTCCGTCCCGGCTACGGCCTTTATGACCGCGCTTTGGGAATCATGTATATGTGGGGCATCTGGGATATGTTGGATAAGTTGGATGCGGAGAAGCAGTAAAACTATTTTTACGGAAAACGAAAGGGGCTTACAGTAAAATGAAACTGGTTGATATAAAAAATGGCATTGGCCCGCAGTGGGCTGAAAAAGGATATCAGATGCCGAAATTTGATATTGAAGCGGTGCGCGCGAAAACCCATGAGGAGCCTACATGGCTTCACTTTGGAGCAGGAAATATTTTCCGTGCGTTTCCGGCGGCTATCTTGCAGCAGGCGTTGGATTCCGGGCAGTATGACAGAGGCGTTATTGTAGCCGAGGGCTTTGATTTTGAGATTATTGATAAGGCTTACGAGCCTTACGATAACATGAGCCTTTTGGTGTGCCTGCAGTCGGACGGAACCATTCAGAAAAAGGTGATTGCCTCCGTTACGGAAGGCCTCAAGGCGGATCCGCAGTTTGAGGATGACTGGACGAGATTGACAGAAATTTTCTGCAATCCCAGCCTGCAGATGATTTCCTTTACCATTACGGAAAAGGGCTACGGCGTTGCGCCTGCCGACCTTGAAAAAGGTTTGTCCCCGTCCCTGATTATGGGCAAGGTTACCGCTCTTTTATACGAGCGTTTTAAGGCCGGAAAGCTGCCTTTGACGCTGCAGAGCATGGACAACTGCTCCCACAACGGCGACAAGGTAAAGGCTGCCGTTACCGCTTATGCTTCCAAATGGGCGGAGCAGGGACTTGTTCCGAAGGAATTCCTTGATTATGTGCAGGATTCCGCGAAGGTTACCTATCCATGGAGCATGATTGACAAAATCACTCCCCGTCCCGACCCCAAGGTTCAGAAAATGCTTGAGGACGATGGATTTGAGGATAATTATACCATCATTACCGAAAAGCGCACCTATACGGCTCCTTTTGTAAATGCGGAAGAAACCGAGTATTTGGTGATTGAGGACAATTACACCAACGGCCGTCCTCCTTTGGAGTTAGGCGGCGCGCTGTATGTTGACCGTGAGACCGTTGACAAGGTGGAGAGAATGAAGGTCTGCACCTGCTTAAATCCTCTGCACACGGCAATGTCGGTTTACGGCTGTATGCTGGGCTATGATTTGATTTCCGCCGAGATGGAGGACGAGGATATCAAGGGTCTTATTAAGAAGATGGGATATATCGAGGCAATGCCGGTGGTTGTGGATCCGGGCGTGCTGAAACCCGCTGATTTTATTGACGCGGTATTAAACCGCCGTCTGCCGAATCCTTTCATGCCCGACGCGCCTCAGCGTATTGCGACGGACACCAGCCAAAAGCTGTCTATCCGTTTTGGCGAGACTATCAAGGCTTACAAGGAGAGAGGCCTTAATATGGATGAGCTGGTTTTGATTCCGCTGGTACTGGCAGGATATGCCCGCTATATTAAGGGAATCGACGACGAGGGCAAGGCCTTTGAGCCGTCGCCTGACCCGCTTCTTAGCGAGCTTCAGGCAATCGTTGCCCCTCTTGAGGTAAAAGAGGGCGAGCAGGACTTCTCCTGCCTGAAAGAGCTTTACAGCCGCAAGGATGTGTTCGGCGTGGATTTGTACGAAGCCGGTTTGGGCGAACGCATTGAAGGCATGGTGGCCGAGCTCTACGCGGGCCCCGGCGCCGTGAGAAAGACCCTGCACAAATATGTTTCCGCAAGATAAAGGAAACGGGAGTTGGCGAGAGCCAGAAAAAGGAAGTTTAAATCTGGCGGAATGAAGGAATAATGATGTGATTAGAAGGAACCGGCGAAATTTGCCGGTTTCTTTTTGCGCGAGTAGCGAGTAGGGCGAGAACGCTTGCGTTCTCAGATGGCAAAAGCCGAGCATGTATTAGTAATAATTGGAAGAAAAAAAGTAAAAATCTAAAAGTAAAATTCAAAGTTTTTCGCATACTAAAGTAGAAAAATACTGCCGCGCGGATTGCCGTGTGGGCGTTTACTAT
The DNA here is from genome assembly GCA_023663815.1 of Clostridium sp. Classification (GTDB taxonomy): domain Bacteria; phylum Bacillota; class Clostridia; order Lachnospirales; family Lachnospiraceae; genus Suilimivivens. The sequence continues at coordinate 11,390 of JAMPGS010000049.1, read as the reverse complement.
AAAATAAAGGATGTGGAAACTTGAAATACTTAGATAGCTCAAATCATGACAGGATTTTGAGATATAGAAAATTTTTATATGCTATGCTTGTCCTTGGCGTTACCGCCGTGATGATTTCTTTCTATTATTTTATGTGGCTCAGCGTTCCCTCCACAATTATGCTGAAAGCAGGGGTGGAGCAGGAACTGGATTTTAAAGTACCGGCCACTGGCGAGCTATACCGGGAAGCCGTGGAGGTCAGCGGGCCTGTGGCGGCAAGCGCCGGAGCGGAGGGAAGCCTTTACATCAACCTTGGAAGGCCGGTCACGGTGAAAGCCAATCAGGTGGAGCAGTATAAGTTGCAGTTAAAGCTTTTCGGCGTTATTCCCTTAAAAGAAGTTGACGTGGAGGTGATTCAGGACCTGCAGCTAAAGCCTGCGGGGATTCCTATAGGAATTTACGTAAAAACCGAAGGGGTGCTGGTGGTGGGAATCGGCGAGTTTGAGGGGGAGGACGGACAGAAATTCACGCCCGGAAAATATGTGTTTCAGGTGGGCGACTACATTTTAGAAATTAACGATGAGAAGATTAACGAAAAAAAGGAGCTGACGGAAAGGGTCAGCCACAGCGAAGGGCAGGAAATGGTGTTTGTGGTAAAAAGGGGCGACGCCCTGATTGAAGTAAAAACAAAACCGGAAATGAATCAAAACGGAGAATATAAATTGGGAATCTGGGTCAGGGACAATGCGCAGGGAGTTGGAACCATGACCTATATTGACGAGCACGGATGCTTTGGGGCCTTGGGGCACGGCATTAACGACGTGGATACAAGTACTTTAATGACGCTGTCCAAAGGAACCCTTTATCACACGGAAATTATAGGGATTACAAGAGGAGCCAACGGCTCGCCGGGGGAACTCACCGGTTTTATTGAGTACGATGACAAAAATATTATGGGAGAAATTACCGCAAACACATCAAGAGGCATTTTCGGGGTCTGCACCCCTGAAACGGAGGCAAGCGCGGACAATGATTACTATTCCCTTGGACTTAAGCAGGAAATAGAAAAAGGGCCCGCCCAGATTATATGCTCGCTGGGCGGCGGAATACAGACCTATGATATAGAAATAACGGATATTAATTTGGAGAACGACAATATAAACAGAGGAATTGTGCTGAAAATCACCGACCAAGAGCTACTCACAGCTACCGGAGGAATCGTGCAGGGAATGAGCGGCAGTCCCATTATTCAAGAAGGAAAATTAATCGGAGCCGTAACCCACGTCCTAGTCCAAGACCCCACCAGAGGATATGGAATATTTATCGAAAACATGCTCGTGCATTGAGTACGGGCAGTAAAAAGTAGGAAGCCTTTTTGCAAGCTAGCTTGTAAAAAAGGTTTTCTACTTTTTACTATTCGGCGAAAGCCAAACATGAGCGAAACGGAGTGGAGCGAATGTGCCCGGACGAACTGAAAGGACTTTCTTTTTATAGTTTATTGGAAGACATAACGGTTTCGCTCGATAATGTATAAAAATACATATAGATATTTTCCATACCTTGAAAAGAATAGTCAAATATAGTATGATATAAAATATAATTTTTGATTGTTAAATTGTTAATGGAAAAGCAAAGATTGTGAAAAAGAACTTTTTTTGCTGGAAAAGAGTTAATTAAATTACGGTTTGAAAAGGGGATGCTGTGAAAAAGAAAATAAATCAAATATTAAATATCGTCATAGGCTCTTTTATAGGCGTATTCATTGGTTCGGGGTTATATAAATACTGGCATTTCAAAAAATACCCAGATTTATATGTCATGCAATCTGCTCCTTGGTATACGAGCATTTTAGTAAATGGGATATTTGCGCTTATATTATTAGCAATTTGCATGATAATCAAAGTCATTCTTATAGAAAAGATAGGACTTATAAAGAAATTAGCATTGATTTTAGGCATTATCTTTCTGACCTTAACATTTATAGGCAGCAGCTATGTCCTCATTAACCATGGTCAAGTAAACGCAGGATATGCAGTCGTACCGGGGCTTTGGACTATGATATGTTTTGGATATTACCGGAAGTGAAAGAACTTTTCCGAAAAGTAAGGAGAAAAAATATACATGCATATTATAGCGGCACTGGAATACTGCAGAGAGGTCTTTTGTTTAGAAGAATTCAGGAAGAATAAAATGGAAGTAGAAGCCTGCGGTTTTAATTTCATTCACTTCCTGCCGAGAACCACTTTATCTGTTTTTACAATTAGTAATTCGCATATTTTTCTAATTCACATATTACAAATTTTGTCTTTTCCCTCAAATATACGTTTCCAAATATTTTTCCCAACGACTTATATACCCCGTCACAGAAGGAATAAGTAAAATAAAAAATTCTCCTCAAATTAACATTTTTGCAACAAATGTTAAACAGGGAAAGGAAAATAGCTTAGGTAACCTAATTTATGAACATGGAGGTATTCAAAATGGATATTCAAATGGAAAAAGTACTTTTATCATTGCATAAAACTTTTTAAGATGTTGTATTTACGCTGTTTTGTTGGCAGATAACAAGTAAATGCTGTTGCCCTGTTCTTTTTGACCTTCAAAAGTTTTTTATATTGTTTATATGTTAAATATTTTATATCCATCAATTTTGCAAGTAACCCATCTGTTGCACATCATAGTAATCCAAATGAATAACAAAATTATAAACCGATATCTGTCAACGCACAAAAAATCTCATTATTTATTCCTTATTTTCGACTATCTTCATCATCTCTGCAGGTGTAACAATAAAATCCCTAATCGGATAATGTTTCTGATTTCCAGTCACCAAATACGCATCCTCCTTCCGTTTTTCCATAGCAACCTCATAAAAAATCAAATCATCCATATCAATCAAAATTTCATCTGTAGGTTGTGGAAATACCTCAACCCCAAACTTTTTCACAGCATTTAAAACTAATTGTATAGATTCTTTTCTGAAGTTAAACTTTTCCCTGTTAAGCACATCATTATATTCCGTCAAAATTTCATCATGATACAACGGCACAATCCTACCATCAAGAATTGCCCGCAACACTTTTACCGTTGCAGTATCACTATTTTTTGATAAAAGAGCAGCTATAAATACATTTGTGTCTATTGCTGCATAATATGTCATGCCATTACCTCTTTTTTCTTTCTGCTCTTGCCGCCGATATTTCTGCATTAATTTCTTCTAGTGTCATCTCTGGGAGAACACTGGCTTGCGCCCGCAGATCTTCAAATGCTCTCATTGCCTCTGCTCTTGAAACTGCATCTTCTGGAAGTCTTACATCAAATGGAACGCCTTTGACCATTTTACTTTTATTCATAAACATACGCAATGCGGTGGGTAAGTCCATCCCAAGAGATTCGTAGATTTCTGTCACTTCCTGTTTTAATGCTTTATCTGCACGAAATTGAATCAATACTTGTTCTGCCATAATGTACCTCCGTTCCACTTCATATAGTAGTTGTTTCGTAGTTATTTTAATTATCAATATTATATGCCTAAAATTAAATTCTATCAAGATAAGTCAAGAAAATATGCAAACCTGCGTATTGCAATAAAATACCCACCTATTACTAATAATCAATAAATGGGTAATAAAAATTGCGATTTCGTTCGTGCCAGCGCTTCCCGCAAAAAATTTTCATTCTTAGTAAATTTTTAGTAAAATCCTATCGCAGACTTCCCAATATGCTATAAAATCAATCTTTCGCACTTGGTTATTCTCCTGCTGTGCTAATAGCACAATTAACATTTCCGCAACATGATTTAAGCAAAACAGAAACAAAGTTCCTCTAAAATAATCCCATCAATAAAAAAACAGACAACGAAAGGAAAAGGAGAATTTTTATGAAAAAGAGGATTTTAACGGCGGCTGCTGTTTTGGCAGGAATCGGAGCGGTAGCAGCGGGGATTGGTATTGCGGCGTATAAGAAAAAGGAATGTTAAAGGGACGAAGAGTGAAAGATAAATCTTTTACTCCGCAGAGTTTATGTCCGCACTGCAACCATAAATTTTGCAAGCATTTATATTTGTATATTTATGTATATGTATTTACGTATACGGAAAAGCAGCGTAGAAATGAGGTAAAGGAGGTAAAGAATGAGGGAATCAAGGCTAGAGCAGGCAAATGAAAAAATTGCTGATGTTATTGTAAAAGATTACGAGAAAGTAGAAAAAACGATGGCAGGCGGCTATCAAAAAATGGAGGGTGCGGTAGTTGGAGCGTACCAAAAGGTAGAAAATACGGTGGTTGAAACATACCAAAAAGTCGAGGACGCGTTTGTCGGACGATATCTGACCCACGACGGGGAGTCCGTAGAGGAAGCAAAAGCAAGGCTAAAAGCGGAGAAAAAGCCGCTGGAAAATTAGGAAAGAAAAGAGGTAGGAGAAATGAAGAAAAGCAGTTTTATTACGTTGGTTTTAGGAGTAATTGGCGGATTATTTTTTGCACTTGGAATGTGCATGACGCTTGTTCCCGAATGGGATATGCGCTCGCAGGGAATTCCTTGTACCGCGGCGGGGCTGGTTATTTTGATTGCAACAGCGGTCATTGGCTATAAATTGTCAGGCAAAGGGCCTATTAAATTGAATGTAAAAACTGTCGGCGCTGTGGTAGTGGGGATTTTTGGGGCCTTGCTGCTGGGAGTTGGCATGGCCCTAACTATGGCTTTTGAACAGCTTATAGCCGGTATTGTGATTGGAATTATCGGCATTGCCGTTTTGCTGATGCTGATTCCGCTCACAAAAGGACTGAAGTAAATTATTTCCGCCCTTGCGGAATTCTTTGGAATGTTGCAAATTTGGTACCCCGTTTCGGCGGGGTTTTTGATTATATAAAAGAAACGACAAGGCAGGCATGTCCCGATATGCAGCAAATCGTTCAGTTCGATATGCAGCTAAATCATTTATTTTTGACGGAAATTAATATTGCATGATATAATGAAACATACGCGGGCCGCAAGGAATTCTCCACCTATAACGAGTTCTCCTTGCGACATATAATAAACGCACAAAATAAGAGAAGGAGGGAACGCAATGCAATATGTAAAGCTGGGTAATTCGGAGCTTGCGGTTTCGCGTGTCTGCATGGGGTGTATGGGGTTTGGCGACGCAGGAAGCGGAATGCATTCATGGACGCTTGACGAGGAACATTCCCGCGAGATTATAAAGCGCGGGCTGGAGCTGGGCGTCAATTTTTATGATACGGCCATCGGCTATCAAGGGGGAACAAGCGAGCAATATGTAGGACGCGCCCTTCGCGATTTGGCGAAGCGGGACGAAGTGGTGGTAGCCACGAAATTCCCCGCACGAACCCCGGAGGAAATTGAAAAGGGAATTAGCGGACAGCAGCATGTTCAGGCTATGCTGGACAAAAGTCTTGAGAATCTGGGCATGGATTATGTGGATTTGTATATCTGCCATATGTGGGATTACCAGACGCCGATTTATGAGATTATGGACGGGTTAAACCGTGCGGTCAAGGCGGGAAAGGTGCGCTATATCGGTATTTCCAACTGCTATGCCTATCAGCTTGCCAAGGCGAACGCGCTGGCTGAAAAAGAGGGCTTTGCAAAATTTGTGTCGGTTCAGGGACATTACAACCTGATTTTCCGGGAGGAGGAAAGGGAGATGGCAAGGCTTTGCAGGGAAGATAATATTGCTATGACCCCTTACAGCGCGCTGGCTGGCGGACGGCTGGCGAAGAAGCCCGGCGAGACCTCCAAGAGATTGCAGGAGGACGTTTATGCGAAGGGTAAGTACGACGCTACCGCGCAGCAGGACGGCGAGGTCATCGCCCGTGTGGCAGAGCTTGCGGAAAAGCACGAAGTGACGATGACGGAAATTTCTCTTGCATGGCTGTTTACAAAGGTGACCGCCCCAGTGGTGGGAGCGACAAAGCTGCACCATATCGAGGGAGCGGCAAGCGCGGTGGACGTGGTTTTAAGCGAGGAAGAGCTGGTCTATTTGGAGGAGCCCTATGTTCCCCATAAGCTGGTAGGCGTGATGGCGCAGAATACATAAAATGAAAATCGGAGGAAACTATGGTAAAACGTGAACTTGGAAGGTGCGGCCTTACGGTGGGCGAAATTGGAATGGGCTGCGAGGGCTTTTCGGGCAAGACTAGCGGGCAGGTAAAAGAATTGGTGGATTTGATGGAGGAAAGCGGCGTAAACTGCATGGACCTCTATTCACCGGACCCGCAGATGCGCTCCAATTTGGGAAAGGCTTTAAAGGGAAGAAGGGATAAATTTGTGCTTCAAGCTCATCTGTGTACGGTTTGGAAGGACGGACAGTACAAGCGGACGCGGGATATCGCGGAGGTAAAGGAGGGCTTTGCGGATTTACTTGCCAGACTGGAAACGGATTCTATTGAAATAGGAATGATTCACTATGTGGATTCCATAGCGGATTGGGAAGGCGTCAAGAACGGGCCGGTTATGGAGTATGCCCTTCAATTAAAAAAGGAGGGAAAAATCGGCTGCATCGGTATGTCAAGCCACAATCCGGAGGCGGCGCTGGCGGCTGTGGAGAGCGGGCTTGTGGACGTGCTGATGTTCAGCGTCAATCCTTGCTATGACTTGCTTCCCGCCAATGAGGACTGTGAGACTTTGTGGGACGGAAAAAATTACGAGGGAAGTCTGGTAAATATGGATCCCGACAGGCAAAAGCTGTACGAGGTGTGCCAGCGTCTTGGGGTGGGAATCACGGTGATGAAGGCCTACGGCGGCGGGGACCTTTTAAATGAGGAAAACTCCCCGGCTGGAAAGGCTTTAAGCGTGTTCCAGTGTATTCACTATGCGCTTACAAGGCCGGCGGTTGCCTGCGTCATGTCGGGAGCCCACACAGCGGAGGAGCTGCGGGAGGCCATTGCCTATGAAAAGGCGTCGGAGGAGGAAAAGGACTATGCAAAGGCGTTTGCCTCCTTCCCAAGAATCAGTTGGGAGGGCCATTGTATGTACTGCGGCCACTGCGCGCCCTGCCCCATGGGGATTGACGTGGCGGCCGTCACAAAGCTTTTGAATTTGGCGCTGGCGCAGGGGAAAATGCCGGAGACGGTTCGGGAGCATTACGCGGCGCTTTCCCACAAGGCCGGAGAGTGCGTCGGATGCGGAGCCTGCGAGAGCAGATGTCCCTTTGCGGTTTCGTCCGTTGAAAATATGAAGAAAGCGGCGGAGGTGTTTGGAGCGTAAAATATTAGTATCAAACGCTGCAGTGTTTTACAGGCTGGCAGATTGAATTAAATGCTGTCTGCATTGTAAGTCGGCATATGGAATCAAAAACCTGCAGCAAGCAGCCGCTTGACTTGTTGTCTGCGGAAATGAAACATTGCTTTGCTTCATAAATCAATATCATAAAAAAAACACGGGCGGCGGAATTTTAATCCGCCGCCCGGTTTTCTGTATATTTTTTCAAAATTTCCTCAAAAAAATTCAAATCTTCTTCTGATAAAAGCTTCAACTGGTCAACAATTCTTTTTAAATGGTCGGGATTCCTTATGTCTTTGTCAAAAAATTCAAGAGGGCTGATATTAAAATAATTGCAGATTTCAAAAAAGGCGGACATGGAGGGCAATGTTCTGCCGGAACTAATTGATTGTATATAAGATTTACTGTGTCCAAGCTCCAAGCTTAGCTGATATTCCGATATTTTAGCGAGCATCCTCAGCTCGGTAATTCTTTCCCTGACAAAATTTTCATCCATAATATGCACCTCCTTATTCAGTGTAGCTATAAAGAGGATGCCCATATACCGCTAAAAATAGTTATTATTAAAAATAAAGCCTATATTTGACTATTTTAAATAGTTATTTCCAGAAAATAACAGAGAAATATGGGGAGTAATGTAGAATAAAAAAGAATATGTATGCATTTTTTCGGGCAGCAGGCAAGTATTTATTCCCGCGAGCAAAGAGCAAGTGGCTGCTTAAGTTGGATTTGACATTATGGCGGCTGCCGCGAGGCTTATCTGCTATTTGAGGAAGAACTGATGCTTTATTGCATTGAATGAAAAAGGAGTTTTTGACAAATGAATGATGCAAAGCTAAAGGAAACCTATGAGCTGAGGCTGAAAATGTATCAAAACCAGTTGGAGCTATTGCGGAAAGATATCGAGGCCAGCAGGGATTTCCGTCATGATATGAAGCATCATATCATTATGCTTGCGGATTACCTCCACAGGGAAGAAACCGGCAAGGCTTTGGAATATTTGGAAAAAATGGGCTGCTATACGGAAAAAAGCGGGGATTATATTGAGACGGGAAACGGAGGAATCGACTGCGCTTTAAATTATATGATTGCCCGCGTCAAAAAGCAGGGAGGGCAGGCGTCGGCAAAGGTTTGTCTTGCGCCAAACCTTGCGGTGGATGATTTTGATATCAGTATTATCCTTGGGAATCTGCTCTTGAACGCGGAGGAGGCCATGGAAAAATGCGCCCGGAAGGAGCTGGACATTTTTATCAGCTATGACAGGGGCTTATTGCATATCCGCATCCGCAACACTTACGACGGTATTCTTGTACAGGAACAGGGGAAATTGCTCACCACAAAAGCGGACGTCCAAAACCATGGCAGGGGGCTTGCCAGCGTGAAAAAGGCGGTTAAAAAGTACGGCGGCCATGTAAAAATTCGCTTTGACGGGGAATTTTTTCAGGCGGACGTTGTGATGTACCTTATTCCGCCTTCTTGTTAATATAGTTTGTTTTAAATTTGGAGTACATAATTTTCTGGCTGTGGTAAAGCCCGTAATAGCCTGACAGCATATAGCTGAAAGCCACCGTCAGCAGGAAGTAGGGCATCCCCTCGTAGCCGAAAAGCTCAAAGCTGATAAGCAGCGAGGTGATGGGACAATTTGTCACACCGCAGAAAACGGCAGTCATGCCCACCGCGGTACATAAGGAGGGCGAGAATCCCGCAAGGCTTCCGAACAGGCAGCCGAATGTTCCCCCCACGCAGAAGGAAGGGACAATTTCTCCGCCCTTAAAGCCCGCGCCCAAGGTGGCGGCCGTAAACAGCATTTTCAGCAAAAACATTTCTGCCGAGGCGTTTCCTTCCATGCTTGGCTCAATCAAGGCAATGCCGGAGCCGTTGTAGTTTTGATTGCCCACAAGCAGCGTCAGGACAATGACAATACAGCCGCCCACAAAAATTCTTATGTAAGGGTTGGAAAAAAATTTTCGGTAAAGGTGTTCCGCTTGGTGAAGCAGGACGCAGAACAGGATGCTGATTAAAGCGCACAAAGCGGCCAAAGCGCAGACCTTTACCGCGGAGCCGACGGTAAAGGCGGGGACGGTATCCAGCAGAAAAAGCTCCGCTTCCGCGCCGAAATAGCTGGCGATGCCGTGGGCAATGAGGGAGGCAATCACGCAGGGAACCAAGGCGGCGTAATGCATAATTCCCACGCTTACCACCTCCATGGAAAAGATAGCGGCGGCCATGGGGGTGCCAAAGAGGGCCGAAAAGGCGGCGCTCATGCCGCACATAGTCATAATGTGCTTATCTTTTTCGTCAAAATGGAAGAGCTTTCCGATTTCATTTCCAATGCTGCCGCCCAACTGCAAAGCGGCGCCCTCCCGCCCGGCGGAGCCACCGAAGAAATGAGTAATCACTGTGGAAAAGAAAATCAGCGGAGCCATGCGTATGGGAAGCTCGTCGCCGGAATGAATGGAGGAAAGCACCAGATTTGTCCCCGAATCCTTCTCATCGTGGAGCAGGTAATAGGAGCCCACGATAAGCAGCCCTCCAATGGGAAGCAGCCAGATAAGCCACGGATGCCGCGCACGAAGCCCTGTCACGGAGGCCATGCAAAAGTAAAAAAAAGTGCCCGCAAATCCAACGACAATTCCCGAAATAATAGAAAAAATCACCCACTTTACCGAGGTTTTTGCCCGCTGCAGATTGTGTTTGATTTTGTGCTTTACTCTCTCGTTTATCATACTTTCCCCCTCTGTAAATTCTAAAATTTTCATAAATAATTTTATCACATAATTTTAAGAAAACAATGGGAAAGAGATTGAAACAGCGCTTTTATCTTTTTGTTGAATCCGGCCGATTTTTGTGCTAAATTTTCTTATAACATGATTTTCCCAAATTTGGAAATTAGACACAGGTGAACGGATGATAAGAGAGTATGTAAAGGAAAATGTGTATGAGGCTTTTTTGGAGCGTATGCATTTTATTTTTGAAGAGTTTGACAATATTTACGTGTCCTTTTCCGGCGGGAAGGACAGCGGGCTTTTGCTGAATTTGGTATTGGATTACCGGAAGAAAAATTATCCCGATAAAAAAATCGGCCTTTTTCATCAGGATTTTGAGGCCCAGTACACGGTAACGAGCGAGTATGTGGAGAGAACCTTTGAGCGGGTAAAAGACGAGGTGGAGCCCTATTGGGTGTGCCTGCCCATGGCAACGCGGACGGCCTTAAGCAGCTATGAGATGTACTGGTATCCTTGGGACGACACCAAAAAAGAGGTTTGGGTGCGGGATATGCCCAAGAAAAAGTACGTGATTAATCTGGAAAACAACCCTATCACCACCTACCATTACCGGATGCATCAGGAGGATTTGGCAAAGCAGTTCAGCCGTTGGTATCGAATGGTACATAACAATAAAAAAACCGTCTGCCTCCTTGGAATGAGGGCGGACGAATCCCTTCAGCGGTACAGCGGATTTTTAAATAAAAAATACGGCTACAAGGGGGAATGTTGGATTACCCGGCAGTTTAAGGAGGTTTACTGCGCTTCCCCGCTGTACGATTGGTCCTCCGCAGACGTGTGGCACGCCAACTATCTGTTTAATTACGACTATAATCATTTGTACGATTTATATTACATGGCGGGGCTTAAAATTTCCCAGATGCGGGTGGCTTCTCCTTTTAACGATTATTCTAGGGATTCCCTGAATCTGTACCGGGTGATTGACCCGGAAATATGGGTAAAGCTGGTGGGACGGGTTCAAGGCGCCAATTTTGCCTGTATTTACGGGAAAACCAAGGCCATGGGCTACCGCAGCATTACCCTCCCGGAAGGGCATACGTGGAAAAGCTTTACCTTGTTTTTGCTGGAAACGCTGCCTGCAAGGCTACGCAATAATTATGTGAAAAAGTTTAAGACGTCCATTGAATTTTGGCACAAAACCGGCGGCGGACTGGATGAGGAAAGTATTCGGGAGCTGGAGCGTCACGGCTATCAAATCAGAAGAAACGGCGTTTCCAACTACACCCTGAGCAAGAAAACGCGGGTTGTTTTTCTGGGGGAAATTCCTGACGACACGGACGATATCAAGTCTACAAAAGATATCCCAAGCTGGAAAAGAATGTGCTACTGCATTTTAAAAAACGACCATATCTGCCGCTTTATGGGCTTTGGCATGAGCAAGGAGCA
>JAMPGS010000048.1 GCA_023663815.1 Clostridium sp. | reverse complement strand
TATACCCGCCTGTACGAAAAGCAATATCAATGATACAATTATCTGAACTACTTCTCCCCTTATTGATAATTCACTCAAAAACACTTGTACAATCTCCATAATCAGAAGTGCGTAAATAAACCACATAAAACTGATTGGGAATATTGGAATTAATAATATATCCTTTGGATTAAGCGGAGAATTTGTAAATGAATTCAATATTATCTTAAAAAACCACCATAAAAAAGAAAAAGTTATATAAACCACACCACGATTAAGCAGTATCTTCTTAATTTGATTTCTCCTGTTTTCTGATTTATGGAACACTAAGCCGCTTAAAAACATAAATAAAGCCATATGAAAGCTGTATATAAACTGTGTAGAAAAATTAAATAACGTAGAATTCAAATATTGTCCTGCTGCATAATAAGAACCGTTAACATGCCCTACCACAACGAGAATAATTGCTATCCCCTTTGCTATATCAATCCATACAACCCTCTGTTTCATTTATTTTTCAACCAATCCCTTCATCCTAAACCACCCCGTACAAAACCGTCTCATGGTTCCGCCTCGTATGGTGTCTCACATACAGCTTATACTCCGGCACCAAGCTATGGATATACCTTGCAATCCGCACCATATCCTCGTCGCTGTGGTAAATGCAGATTGCCAGCTTCGGCCGGTTCCGCAAAATCGTCTCCTTCGCCCCATAAAGCGCGTCCATCTCCGCCCCCTCTATATCCATCTTGATAAAGGTTGCATCACGGCACTCCTCCACGGAATCGATATTAATAACAGGCGCCATAACGCCCCCCCCAAATGGTTCTTTCTCTAAAAAAGCCGACGAAGAGCCTCTGTCTCGAAAACATAGGGTTTTCTCGGTATCCGCCAGCCCTTTCTTTATCATTGTGACTTCTATATCCGCCTTTGAAAATTTCTTCTTTAAAATCCTGTAATTACAGTTGCCGGGCTCAAAGGCCACAACGCGCCGGAGCTTTACCCCCTGCCTCTTCGCCTCCTTCATAAGCCTTTCTATGGTGTCCCCCACATAGGCCCCTCCGTCGATAAAGACCTCTCCCTCCTGCAGACGAATGATATCCCTGCAAAAGTACTGGTCCCAAAGGGAATACAGCTCTTTTTTTATAGGCCCTCTCCCGGTTCGGAACTCAATTACGTTTTTGTAGACTGCCCTAGATTTTTCATCCGCAAGCATATCCATGACTTCATGAACCAGCTTTTTATTTTCACTGTAAAAGGCCCTCGCCTTCAGCGTTCCCTCATCCGGCTTTTTCCTGTTTTTTACAATTGACGGGTAACATATCACATCCCCCAGCAGAGTAGTCACCTGCCATTTCTGCATCCTGCTAATAATCATCAGCGGCCAATAGTCGTTTTGCAGCCGGTGATAAATCTGATAGCTGAATTTTTTAATCATTCCCACTCCTCAATACGCCCCTTCGCTGTCAATCACCGCCGGAATTGTCTTGACAATCATCTTAAAATCTGTCCACAAGCTCATGTCCTGTATGTAATCCAAATCCATTTCCACCCATTCTTCCCACTTAATATTGGCTCTGCCGCCTATCTGCCAATAGCAGGTAAGTCCCGGCTGGACAATCAACCTTTGCTTTTCATAATCATTACATTCTTCCATCTGAAAAGGTAAAATGGGCCTTGGCCCCACGATACTCATATCGCCTTTTATGATATTGATAAGCTGGGGTAATTCATCGATGGAAACCTTCCGTATAAACTTTCCTACCTTTGTAATTCTTGGGTCGTTTTTTATTTTAAAAGCATGTCCTGTCTGCTCGTTATCCTTCATCAATTCTTTTAACTTTTCGTCAGCGTTCACATACATGCTGCGAAATTTATATATTTTAAAGGTTTTCATATCCTTACCGGCTCTCGACTGGACAAAAAATGCCGGGCCGCCGTCTTCAAGCTTGATTGCCGCTATTGTAATGAGAAATACCGGCGAGAGGATAATCAATGCGATTCCTGATAAAATAATATCTAATACTCTTTTCACAAATTTATATATCAGACTTTTTCTCTGATAGATTTCCCGCATATTATTTCTATCCACTGGCATGTCTGTAGTCAGTATTTTTATCCCATCCATACTTTCCCTCATTTCCACGCAGCCCCGCGCTCCGCTTCTTGTAAATATAAAATATTGGCCTACAATTGTCCGCTTTATGTTCTCTTTTCTAGCGCACTGCCGTTTTCACAGCAGCGCGCATGTCACCACACTTGGAAAATTGCAATACTTAGGCGAGCATTTGCCAAACGGATAGTTCCTACCCATTTGGCTCATTACTCGCAACAATTAACCGCTCCGCGAAAAGCTGGCGATTCCAGCCCCACCACAGGAAAAACGCGGAGCATCTGACTTTCTTTTAATACATATCCGCTTCCATTGCTGGATTTAGATAGGTACTGCGGTAATTAATCATGCATGATTAATCAATCTTGATTTAATTTTTAATAATTTTACTGTGCTGCGGGCACTTCAATAAATGCCAACATTCCATGGGAGGTCATATTGACAACCACATGGTCTTCCCTGATTTCAGCTACGGTAAGTTCCGCCCACTGACCGTTTACCAACTGGTAAACCTTAATGAGCTGTCCCGCTTTTACCCCTTTTGCATAGAAATTAACCTGAGCGGTACTGAACTTCCCTACTATCTGTGAAGTAGTTCCTACCACATTCAGAACCTTTCCGCCAAGCGCGGCCGCCTGATTCTTTGCAGAAGCCACAACTGCCGCCGAGGGCTTTGTCAGGAAGAACGTAACATTGCTGGGAGCCCCATTAATAATGACATGGCCTCCCTGTCCAAAAGGAACTACTTCGCTAAGGCCGGGCACTTCTACCACTGCGTTGTTGACATATTCGCCAACAGATTTGCCAGCCGCCGCCGCTGCTGCTTCTACAGATGCCGGAACACCTGAAGCTTCCACTGCCGCAGGAGCTGAATAGGTACTTTCTGAAGATTCCTCTTTCGCCTCAGCTTTCTTGGCAACCGCGCTTGCCGCTACGCTGGAAGCGCCCGCGCTATTGCTGCCTGCCGCTGAAACAGGCAATGCGCAAAGCATAACGCCTGCCAGTGTTAATGCAATTAATCTTTTCATGAAACATTTTCTCCTTTCTGCCCGAATATTCCGGACATCCTAAGTGTGGTTTATATTTACACCCTCCGGCTTGCCTTTGGATGGAAATATCCATTTTTCAATATCTATTTTTCTACTTACCATTCTACCGTGCGGTTAATTTCCCCGGCCGCATCTTCCACCAAAGCCGCCACTACAATAAACTGCTTATCCTGATTGGCGGCCTCCGTCGTTAAGGTAATTAGAAAATGATAAGGCGTTACTCCCTCCCAGCCTTCCCGCTGATTTTTCCCCATCTCTCTGCTTCCATATAAATCCTCTAAAAACTTTTCGCAGCCGGAACCATATGTAAAATCATAGGTACGGATTAAACTCGTATTTTCCCTCTCACATGCCATAAATATTTCATAGGTGAGAACGTTTCCTTCCAAATATAAGTATGCCTGCTCGTGAGAAGCAAAAAAATCAGGGTCTGAAAACAAATGTAAATCCGAAAACAAGCCGCCGTCATCGTCCAAGGTTTTTCCATGAATTACTGTGTTAAAATCACACATGTTTTTTAAATTGGCAAGCTCCGTATAAAGAGCCCCCTCCTTGTTCTGTTCGCCGTAAGCATCGTGAGCTTCGTAATAATCGTCCGCCTCCTCGCTCTGAAGCACAGGGTAATCAATTCCGGTTCCCGGTATGTAAAGCCAGCCAAAAATATCTGGATTTTTTTCTTTAAGGGATTCAAAATCTATTTCCGCATCCCTTGCGGACTCACCGGCAAAACCCGTTTCCTTTTCCCCTATACCCGCCTGCGCAATGTCATCCTGCCCTGCCGCCGCTTCTTCACTTTCTATTTCCGCCTCGGATACCCCATCATCCTTACCGCATCCCGCCAGTGCAATCACACCCGCTATCAAAAGAGCCAACTGTATATTTTTAATCTTTTTCATGATTTTATTGCTCCACTTCCTCGTAAAATATTTCAAGAATCAATTCATACAAAGCCGTTTCGTCCACATAAAACTCTTCAAATTCTTCCCCTCTTACGGTCTCGCCGCTCAGCAAATAAAATTGGCTTGTTTCAAAGCTGTAATCCAAAAGAATCGGCGCTAAATACGCTGCCTCGTCTAAGGAAATATCAGTTACCATGCGGGAATCAATCGCCTTATATAAATCTAAAACAATGCCAATATCTTTTTTTGCCGCCTGCTTTGCCGTATTGATAAACGCGTTCAAATATTGCTTCTGCCTGTCAAGCCGCATATCCGCCGAGGCGAAAATATTTGTATCGCGGTATTTCACGTACCAAAAAGCCGTATCGCCCATAAGATGCACATCGGCTCCCTTTACAAGACTTGCGTCCTTTACCGTTAAATCCTCCAGCACCGTCACGTCCACGCCGCCTACCGCGTCATTAATCGTGGCAATTGCGCTCATATTGATTGCCGCATATCCGTGAATAGGCAGTTGATAAAATAATTCCGATACCGCCTCTACCTGATATTCGCAGCTTTCCTCCACGCCGTTCCCAAAGCCGTGCTGCACAGATATTTGGGCTTCGGTCGTCATCACATAATCCCCGTTTTCATCATAAATATCAATATCCGTCATAGCGTTTCGGTTAATTCCAATAAGCTTAATCGTCTTATCGCGCGGATTGATGACCGCTAAAAACAAGGCGTCAGCCTGCCCTCCGTTAGTTCCTTCCTCCACTTCCTCGGCTTCGCTGTTTTTATCAATTCCCATAAATAAAAATGTAATAATTTCCTCGTTATAAGCGTAAACCTTTCCGTTATGCTTAATCCATCCCTCCTGCCACTTGCTTTCCTCTTCCTCTGTTAATTCCTCCGGCTGTATGGGCTCTAAAATCGGAGCCGTTTCTTTTACCTTGCCCGCCAGCCTTATTTTTCCTATCACGCGCACTGTCTGCAACAGCGCCGCCACAACGACTATCAAACCAATTATTACGTATGCCGCCGCTAAAATTTCCTTTCTTTTTCTGGCTTTCCTTCTTCCCTCCGGCCCTAATATCTTCTTTTTCTTTTTCTTTTGCTGAACCTGTATTTTCCTAAACTTTATTATCTGTTCCCGCCACATAAACCAAAATTCCTCTGTTTATTGATTATTTAAATAAAATGTGGGAATAAATATTATATAGATTTTTATACCTCTTTAAATTTCGTAAATTTTTCAGTTCTACGAAATTAATTTATTGAGGATAAAATTGATAGATATACCATCAAAACAGGGCCGCCGCCCTGTTCTTCCGACGGCAATTTTGACGGTCTAAAAACTGGTTTAGCTTTGATACAAAGATGTGCTAATCGTTTCCATTAATTCTTTTTTCCGCTGCATGTTGGAATGGATATATAAATTTAAAGTGACCTGTACGCTGCTGTGGCCTAAAATTTCACTTAGGCTTTTTACGTCAAATCCATTGACAATGCAGCGCGTTGCAAAGGAATGTCTTAACATATGGAAATTAAAATTTTTCAATCCGCACTGCTGTAAAATCCGTGTAAAACGATACTGCAGCGTTCTTGATTCCGCCCATGGTTTTTTCTTTCCTTTTATTAAATAATTTTCGTCTTTCTCCTGCCGCGCCTGCAGCAAGGGAATCAGCACTGACGGAATTGGAATTATCCTAAAAGACGTGCAGGTTTTTGGTTCCTGTAACAGAATCTTTGTGCTATTGCCGGAAAGATTATCCGTTTTAACCCTTTGAAGATTTTTACGGATATAAATAACTTTTTCCGTTAAGTCAATATCCCCCCAAGTAAGCGCGCAAATCTCGCCAATCCTTAATCCCATATAAAGGGCTGTTAAAATACCCAGACAAGTACTGTCCGAGCTGTTTTCCAACAAATATTTTTCTAATTTAGCAAGCTCCTCCTCTCTAGGAAGAATAATCTGCTTTTTCGTTAAAGTGCGGACCGGATTTTCAGGTATTTTTAAAGTATATTGGCTTTTTCTGTTCATGTGCTTCATTGCTTTTAAAACAATTCCGCATATATTCCTTAAATATCGATTTGACAGCTCTTTCCCATCTTTCCTTATCTCTGAAAGAAATTTTTCCAAAACACTTTCCTCTATTTGATTAACGCGCATTTTACCTAATCTGGGAAATATATATTTATGGGCCAAGTGATAATAAGAAGTGTAAGTGGTTTGTTTCCAATAAGGCTCCATTTCTTTCATCCATATCTCAACGGCCTGCTGCAAGGTTAATTCAGCTTGGGAATCTGAACGCGTGCAAATATCTTTTGTCTGCTCCATTCTGCACTTTACCTCTCTATAGGTTTTTCCATATACAGAAATATATTTCCGGGAGCCTTCCGCAGCGTTTTCCTTTTTAATCCGGCCTTCCCATCTTCCATCTTTCCTTTTATAAATGTTCGTTCCACGTCTGGGCATATAAAAACTCCTTTCTGTCTGACCAAAAATCTGACGGTCAAAAATAATTTTATAAACAAAAATATCAAAATAGATATATCAATTATAATAATTTCCGCCTCAAAATTTCAGTCTGCGATATGTCGTCACTATAAGCCCATGTATAATTTTAAAAACAAAGTTGATTTTTATAATAATTTATAGTATAGTACTTGTAGTATTAATGCCGGTTGTTATATTTTTTGTTTCGTAGAACTGAAAATTCTGCGAAATTTTTTATTCTATTAGCTCTATTATTAAACTAAAAAAGCCCTTGGAAAAACGGTTAAAATCCGCATCTCCAAAGGCTTCTATTATCGCTTAGCACAAGGGGCAAATATCTGCAAGTAGCTACTTGACCCATTGCTCGCGGAAATCATCCCCCCGACAAAAACACTCCCTTTGCAAAATATATCAAACTTCCCGCCAATTTTCCCAATGCCGCCGCTAAAATGGCAACGCCAAGCCCATGCCGGAAGCCGATTCTCCTTGCAAAAATGGGAATGGAATTCAGCATTTCCGCAATGGCAAGGGCAAGGCATCCCACAAACATCCCGGCAAAGACGCCGCCAAGAGCCAATATCCCCTGTCCAATCCACGGCCAAATCTGCGCCGTATGGGAGCCAAAAAGCTGCCGGTCAAGAACCATCCGCCCCATGCCGCCGCCTTTAGAAAAAATACTCAAAGCGCCGCCGCAGAGCGTCCCTAACACCACCGCCTCCTCCAAGGCAAATACCTTTTTCGCCACATGCATTTTTCCCGCGAATCTGGGAATCAGCCCCACGGATACCAGCACCGTAAAAACTCCCGCCGAGGCCAAAAGGCCAAAGGAAAGCCCGCACACTCCCATGAAAACCTGCTTTAAAACCGTCTGCCCGCTAAACATCAATCGTCTTTCCCTCCCTGTCCGCCGTCTCAATCAAGGCTTTATTTACGTCCGTCTCATACACGCGCATCTCCACCTCAATGGGCGTGGGGTCCTTGGTAATCCGCCTGCCTCCGATATGATTAAAAAACACAATGATGCCGATTGCTAGGCCGATGGAATAGGATACCTCCAAAATGCTGTACCCGTCCGAGGCCTGCCCCATTACCAGCTCGTACACGTGGGAAAATATTTTGTTGATGCTGATATCGTTGTGGAAAGCCATAATGGTAAAGCCCGTCCCAAAAAAGCTGATTGCCGCCACAAAGGCCGTTTTTATCCATTGCAAAAAGTCCTTGTGCCTGTCCACATTGACTAATTCAATCAATGTGGCGTTCTCCCCAAGGCTCTCGACGCTCACCCCCGGACACTCCTTTTCAATCAGCTCAATCACCTTTAAGACGCTGACAACCTGTCGCTTTTTTTCCACGTCGCCAAACTGATGCACCGTCAGCGACTTTGCCTTTGCGGCTATATTTTTATCCCCACAGTAAACGGAGGCAATGTCTTTCACGCACACGCGCTCTTCCATCACCTCCGCATTTTGTTCCGCCTTTAAATATAAAACTGTACCCGCCATACAAACCTCCTGCATTTTTGCGAATCCCCCGGAGAGTCATAGTCAAGATAAATTTCCTCTTCGCTGACTATAGTATGGCCTTTTCCTTTTATTTCTATTCCAATATAAACTGCATGAGAACCGGGTCATGATCGGAAAACTCATATCCCCAATCCATATTTTGATAATAATTCACGCGCACGTTGTCAGAAACAATAAACCCGTCCAAAGTGACCGTGTAGGTCGTCGCCTCGTCGTAGGGCGTTTCCGCGCTCCTGCAGGTGTTGTGGGCCACGTCCGCCTCATCCTTTGCCCCGTCGATTGCCATGCGAAAGCCCTCAGGAAGCGTCTCCCTTGGAAAAGGATAGGCCCATTCCGGCGCGTTTTCCTGCGCCCCCACCTTCAGGTTATGGTTAAAATCTCCCCCGCAGATAACGTAATTCCCCTTGTTAAAATCCGCCGCCATATCCTCGTAAAGCATGGAAAGCTGCGCCTGCCTGATTTCATCGCTTCCCCCGTAAGCCGAGGTATGCACGTTATAAATGCATAGCTGTCGGCCGTTTTCCACGGGAATCCGGGAAATAGAATAACATCTATCCAAATCCACCAACTTACTAAAGGACTCCGATATAGGCAGACTTCTCCGCATACTGCCCGTAATTTCCTCCCGCGAATAGGTGACTAGGCCGCTCTTGTTAGCCCCGTGGGGCTCCCATGGAGGGAAAAACAAAAAGGGCGAATCGTAATCCTGCGCGTATACATAGTAATAGCCCCTGACAAATTGGTTCATCAATTCCAGCTCGTCCACATGATAAGAGCGGGTACCGTCAACGTCCACCTCCTGCAGAAGAATAAAATCCGGGTTTGCCGCATTGATAATCTCCCCCATTCCGCAGACGGCGGCCATCAGGCTTTCCTCGTCCTTGGCCCAGGAGGATTTTCCTCCATCCATAAAAAAGCTGTAATCTTTTCGATACGCGCCAAAACCAATATTGTAGGACATAATAAAGTAAGCGCTCCCCGGCTTTACGCTGAACTCCTCGTCAAAATAAGCGTTCTCCCCGTTTCTCTTAATCTCAAGGGTCAGCTTATCCGGCAAGCGGTAGTAGGTCTTAAACACATACCCGGCGTAAACGCCAAAAATAACGGCTATGATAAGTATAATAATAATGATTCGCTTTATTACTCTCTTCAACTCTTTTTTCTCCCGATTCAACCTTCTTTTGGCTTCCGTTGGACGCTGTGCAAAGAAAAAGCAACGACGCCATTTTCTGCGCACAGCTGCTGACTATACATGTCGGCTCATTTCCACAAGCAACAAGTCAAATCCATGCTTGCTTCGTGCTTATAGCAGGGTTATTGACTTTCTCCGCTGGGGCAAAGAGCCTCCTTCCACGCATTGGCAATCAGCCTATGGCCCGCCGCCGTGGGGTGAACGCCGTCTATGCACCAATGGCCCGCGGGGGCAATTTCCAGTCCCTTATAGAACGCTTCCTGCAAATCGATAAAGGGAAGCCCAAACTCCTCCGCCAGCTTTGCGGTAACCTCTCTCCTCGCCTTTACCTCGCCACTGAACACCTCCCAGTCCGGGGTAGTAGCAGGCCCCGGAATCACGTAAGCTCCCATCAAAACCATTTTTGTCTCCGGCAATACTCTTTGCACCTCCCCAATCAGTATCCGGTAAACCTGCTCAAAAAGCTCCGTCCGCACCCCGTTGCCGTCGCCAAGCTCGTGCCAAACGTCGTTGACGCCGATTAAAATCGTGAGGACGTCCGGCTTTAAATTCAGACAATCCTTTTTCCAGCGGGCAAGCAAATCCACTATCCTATCGCCGCCGATACCGCCGTTGAGTACCTCGTAATCCTGATGCTTAAAGGTCAAATCCCCTTCCAAAAGCCGGACGTATCCGTTTCCCGTCTCGTGAGGGTCGTCGTGATTTCCTCTTCCCGAATCCGTAATTGAATCTCCTTGAAATAAAAAACGCATGTTATTTTCATTCCTTTCCCTAATTTTTTATCTTCTGCCAGCGCGTTCCGCACAGGCGGATTAAAAACAAAATCCCCCGCGCGCACAGCTCTATGCACATGGCAACCCACACGCCCACAAGACCGTACCGCTTTGAAAGATACGCCGCCAGCGGCAGCCGGATAACCCACATGCTGAAAAAGTTCATACAGCTTGGCACCAACGTATCCCCGGCTCCGCGGAACACGCCGGACGCAACGATGGAAGCCGCGTACATGGGCTCCGCAAAGGCTTCAATGCGCAGAACCTCCGTCCCCATCCTCCTTATTTCCGGGTCAGGCGACAAAATATCAATCATCCAGGGCGCAAACACGTAGAGCAAAATTCCTGTGCCCGTCATCACCAAAATCCCAAGGCCCACCGTCAGCCACCCCAGCTTTTTGGTTATATCCTGCCTTTTTGCCCCGATGCTCTGTCCAATCAGCGTGGTAGCCGCCATTCCAATGCCATGGCCGGGCATATAGCACAGGCTTTCCGCCGTGACGGAAAAGGAGTTTGCCGCTATGGCGGCCATTCCTAAGGGTGACACAATCCGGGTAGACATAATCTGCGCCCCGCACATGACAACCTGCTCAAATCCCACCGGCAGCGAGAGCCGAACCGCCTTTTTTAGCTGTTCTTTTGAAAAAGACAGCTTTTCCCCTTTTCTCAAATGAAGGGCAGGCGAGCGGGCCAGCAAAAAGTACAGCATAAAAACCACGGACACAAGCTCCGCCAGCGAGGTCCCCAAAGCCGCGCCCATCACTCCAAGCCCGGCCCCCGGAAGGGTAAGGCCATGTCCCAAAACCGTAACCATTCTGGTTGGAAAAATTAAAACAGAATTAAACAAAACGTCCAGCACGCACATTAAAATATGCAGCATACTTGGAACCTTCATATTGCCGCTGCACTGTAGCATCCCCCCGGCAACTGCATTGAGCTGCAGCACCGGAAGGGACAGGCAGTACACCAGAAAATAAATCGAGGCGTTTTTTCTTATCCCCTCCTCGCCTCCCAGCCACAGGGGCAGCCTTTGATGCATCAAAAGTCCGGCTAAAAGCAGGATTCCACTAAAAATCACCGCCACAGCCAATCCCTGCCGGACTATGCCGCGGGCCTTGTCCTCCTCCTTTGCCCCGATAAAGTGCGCCACCTGTATGGTAAACCCGACGCTTAAGGCCGAGCACAAGCCGCCCATCATCCACGTGCTGGAGGACATCAACCCGATAGACGCGGCCTCGCCGGAGCCCAAATGCCCCACCATGGAAGCGTCGATATACTGCATTACAATGGAGGAGAGCTGGGCCATGATTGCCGGGATGCTGAGCTGCACCGTGAGAACCACCAACTGCCATAAAGACAACTCCTGACCGTCCCGCATACTCTCCAAAAAATCTTTTTTTAACATAATCTATCTTCCGTCAGCCGGTGATAACCCCTTTCCAGTTCATGCCGTAGCCAAAGTCATAGACATGGCCCTCGCTGTCCACATAGGAATCCATATCAAGAGGCGCGTCCTCGCAGTGCTTTTCCACCGTCTCCATATCCCTTGGAAGCTGAATCGGAAGCCTGCCCGAAGGCTCCGCCTTTCCGCATAAAATATCGTAAACCGCACTTTTCTGCACTCCAAAATCCACCACAATCGCGTCCGCATAGGGCTCCAGCTCCGCCAAAACCGTCGGCTTGTGCATCCGGATGCACACAATAACGGGCTTATCGCCCATAGCTTTCTTCGTTTCCAGCACTAAATCTAAATCCCGTTCATTGGCCGCCGTCCCCGTCTTTCCGGCATAGCTCCGGTTGGTAAAGTCCTCGCGGAAATCCCCGCCTGCAATGCTTACCTTTCTAGCCGCGTTGGCCCGATAAGGACGGTACTGCAGCGAAATCGGCAAATAGCCGTTTCCCCCAGCCTGCGCATCTTCTGCGCTGTACCCGTCGGAGAGCGGGCTTTCAATAAACACCAGCCCCAAATCCGCTTCCTGCGGCGTTTCCGCTAGGTCAAACCAAGGGGCTATATTTTCCTTGTCGGCTTCCACCACTTCCCTGTCGGGATCCATTCCTCTAAAGAAGTTCTTCTGCGCCTTGATAAACCGTTTCGGGATATAAACCTTTTTTCTCCCGGAAATCGGCAGTATTCCCGCTTTTCCTTCTTTCCCATTTTTCAAAAGCACAAGAGACTTTAATTGAGCCTCGTAACCGGCCTTGCGGAAAGCCTCGCATCCCACAATGCTTTTGCTCTCCTCCGCATCAAGATAAGGATTTTCAAATAGGCCGCAGCGGAACAAATTCAGCAAAAGCCGGGCCGCGGAACGCTCCATTCTAGCGCGCATTGCGCTCTCGCCGTATTTCTCACAGCCCAAGCGGTAAGCCTCAAGCACCGGTTCAATCTTGCAGTTGCCGCCAAACTGGTCCACGCCGTTTTCAATGGCCAGCAAATGCCGTTCCCCTTCCGTCAAATCCTCCACGCCGTAGCAGCGGGAGCCAAAGGAATCCATCACCGGCTCCGGATCCTGCGTGATGCCCCAATCCGTGCAGACTACCCCGTCATAGCCGTACTTTTCGCGCAGCAAATCGTTAATAATATATCGGCTGTAAGAATTTCCTACATTCTTCCCGTTTTTCGTATCCACCCCGTAAGATACGGTGTAGTAGGGCATAATGGACGCTACCGTCCCGGTAGGCCCGTCTAATGCAAAAGCACCCTCAAGAAAAGGCTTCATATGGGTTTCAAACTTGCCGCCCGGATACACTGCAAACTTGCCAAAGGGATAATGCGCGTCCCTTCCGCCCTCGCAGGGGCCGCCACCCGGCCAGTGCTTCGCCATGGCCGCCACGCTGTCCTTGCCCCAGCCGTTTTTGCTGGGCAACTTGCCGAAAGCAGGCGTTCCCTTGTTGGTCTGTGCGCCTGCGGCATCGCTGGCAGCCGTTTCATTGACTGTCCCGGTCATGTTCTTTGCTTCAATGTCCGAGGCGCTTGCGTCCTCCCCCAATTCCTCTGTAGTCTGCAAACCGTCGCAGTAAGCCTTTGCCATGGCCGTCACCAGTTCCGGCGAGGAACCAAAGGTATCCTCAAACCGCAGCCAGCGGGGCTCCGTCGCAATATCAATCTGCGGGGATAAGGCCGTCGTAATCCCCAACGCCCTGTACTCCTTTGCAATTACCTTTCCAAATTCCCTGCACAAATCCGCGTCAAAGGAAGCGGCAATGCCAAGGCCTTCCGGCCACTTTGACACGTCCGTAGAGCCGCTCTTATACTCTGCTCCGCTCCCCCTCGCGCTATGCCTTGGGTCGCTTGCAATGCTCACCGGGACGCCAAATCCCTGCTTTTCCACAAAAGCCTGCACGCGGTTGTTCCACTTTGCCGCCGTTTCCGCATCCTTATATACCATAGCAAGCACGTGGCGGATTCTGTCCCCCGACAAAAACGCCTGCTGCTGGTCCGTCAAAGCGTCGTCCTCGGTAACTCCCGGCTGATAATCTTTCCCTTCATATGTTCCGCCGAACATGCCCCCCGGAATTGCGGGAACCATTTGATGGGGGGAATACATCATAAGACCGGCAATATCCTCAATGGATAATCGGGACGCCAAATCCTTCGCCCTCTCCTTCGCTTCCAGCCGCCAATCCTCGTAGGGGAGCAGCTCCCCCGTCCCGGCCAAATCCTTAAAAGCGTAGCCGTCCTGCTCCACAATCCGCCCGCTGGCGCTTCCAAGCACAGGGCCGCCCTGATTTTCATAAAGCGTATAACCGTCTTTTTTCTCTACCTTGTAATTTCCCATACCATACCTTCCCTTCTTTTTTAACAGCCGATTGCCGCGGCTGATTTCTTCTATCTCCCATTGTATATAACCTTAAGGGGGGAAGTCAAGGTGTTTGATAAGCAATCGCCCTTTCCATTATTGCAAAAAGCCACGTGTTTCCACATGGCTTTCATATAACATGCGATATTTTATTTGCAGCTCACCAGCTCTACCCCGTGGGCAATCCCCGGTATGCTTTGCCCCTCGTTAAAACTGGTCTTGGATAGAAGCGCGCCCGTAGGAACGAACAATACCCGTTTCCATTTTTCCTCCTCAAGCTGCCTTAAAACGTAGGCGGATAATGTAACCGCGCTGCATCCGCAGCCGCTTCCCCCTGCATGGGCATCTTGGCTTTGGTCGTAAATCTCCATGCCGCAGTCCATGTGTACCTTTGAGATATCCATTCCCTTCTCACGCATCATATCCCAAAGGGCCTTTTGCCCCACGCTGCCCAAATCCCCCGTGATAATCTTATCGTAATCGGAGGGCTTTCTGTCAAAATCCACCAAATGCTGGTAAATTGTGTCGCAAGCCGCCGGAGCCATGCAGGCCCCCATGTTCATGGAATCCTTCAATCCAAAATCCACGATTTTACCGATTGTCAAGCCGTCAATCATCGCCTTGTCGCCGCTGCTCTTGATACTGCTGAGTATAAAAGCGCCGCTGCCCGTCACCGTCCATGTGGCCGAAAGGGGCCTTTGATTCCCATAGCCTAAAGGAAAACGAAATTCTTTTTCCGCGCTTGCAAAATGACTGGAGGTCACGCAGGCCGCGTGCTCCGCCATTCCCCCTGCAATCATAATTGCCGCCATGGAAAGGGTAAGCCCGCAGGTAGAACATGCGCCGTACATTCCAATCAAGGGAATCTGAAAGGAACTAAGCCCAAAGCTGCTGGCGATGGACTGGCCCAGCAAATCTCCCGCAAACAAATATTTAATGTCGCTGTTTTTTAACCCGGTTTTTCCTATTGCAAGGGTGAGAGCCTCCTTCTGCAAGGTGCTCTCGGCCTCCTCCCAAGTTTCGCAGCCAAATTTATCATCCTGCCCAACCACGTCAAAGCAGCTTCCAAAGGGCCCCTGCCCTTCCTTGGTTCCCACCACCGACGCGCTGGCTCTTATATATACGGGCACCGGAATCTTAATGCTCCTTGCGCCCTGCTCAAAAATTGCTCCAACTGTTGTTTCCATAAAAACCTCCAGATTGTTTACTTTTGGTTAGTTTTTCTCATCTGAAAGTTTTTATTCGCCGCAAATATAATTAAAATCCTTCTATATTATATCTTTCTATATCACAATCTTTTTATATTGCAATCTTTCTATATTATAACCGCGTTTTTACTGCACGCCCCGCGTCATCAAAAACTCTTTCCACAAATCGTTGTACATGCCTAGAAGATGAATCTGGTCGTAGGTATACTCCGCGTTTAGATTCCCCTCCTCGTCGCAGACCGCCTCGTTCACATCGATATAAAAAAACTGGTTGTTGTCCGCCAAAGTGGCAATTGCATTATTTCTTGCGTTGATATTATTGTTGTTAAAAATCGCGTCGGAATTGTGCTTCTTTCCCGTCACCCGCATAATGCCCTGAATGAATATTTTCGCGTCCGGCTCCAGTTCATGGAGCCTGTCAACTACTCTTGTATATTCCGCCATAAAGTCCTCCGTGGTTCCTCTTCCAAGCTCATTGACGCCCACCATAATATAAATTTTTCCGTAAGTATTATTGACAAGAGCCTCCTCCACGGTTCCCAATCCCTTAAATTCTTCTCCCAGTACCTTGTAAATCGTGAGGGAAGTCTCGCAGTAAAAGTCGGCGTGCTCCGACAAGCTCGTGTAATCCCTAAGCCCAACCGTCCTCGAATCCCCAATAAACAGCGCGTCGTCAAAATAGCTTTCGTCCACCGAGGTAAATTCATACTCCGCCGCGCGCTTCACACCGGCGTCGCCATAAATATCCGCTGAAATATGATTGAGGTATTCCTCTTTAGTGCTTTCCCGCAAGGGCGCAAGCCGTTCCGCTGATAATTCTGCGGAAACTTTCTTGGCGTTTTCCGCCGCCTCTATTGCGCTGCTTACGGTATCTTCTAAAGCAATGCTTATGGTATCGCTTTTGGCATCATTTATAGCATTGCTTGCGGCATCGCCCACAGCATTTATGGTCTCCATTTTCACCGTCCCGCTTCCCAAATCCGCCTTGCCGCCGATGTCCTTATCCGCCAAATCTCCCGCTTCTTCTGCGGCCTCTTCCTCCACGTCGTTTACCGCCATCACAACATCCTTTCCGGTAAATATCTGCCATGGGTAGATATCCTCATTGATGGCCGTAAACATCACCGACAAAACCGGCGATTTCACCGGGTCGTACTCCTGCGCGGCGTAAATATTTTTCAAGCCTCCCAGCCCTATAATTGTAAAAAGCAGCCCCGTACTCAAAAGCAATATAAAAAACGGGCATTTCTTAATCAATTTCATTTATGCTTATATCCTCACTTCCACCTTACAGCAATTCCAAAATATACACTCATCGCTCAACCGCAGCTTATCCAACCTATTCCCTGCAAGCGCGTCCGCCTTTCCATCGTTACGAAACTTAAAACTTCAAATACATAAACGGATTCCCCGCACTGCTGCACAAAAAGTAAACGGACGCCCAAAATATTACCGCCAACAGCAAAATCACTAGCGGGTTATTTTTATACTTTTCAAAAAGACGGTATACCGCCGGAACGCACAGCGCAATCCCCGCAATAAAATAAACGCCGTAGCTCCCGGCATATTTCACAATGTCGTTTGGGTTCACGGCAATCCCCGCCCCTCCGAACATTGGAAAGAGCCTCCCAAAGTAAATCCCCAAGTTTTTTAAATCCGTCACGGCAAACACCACCCATGTAAGCGGTATCAACGCCAGCACATAAAGATTTCCCAACACGGGGAACTTCTGCAAATATTTTCCGTACACCAGCTTTTCCAAGATAACCAACAGCCCAAGCAGCGCGCCCCAAATCAGATAGTTGAGGCCGTTCCCGTGCCAGATTCCCGTCAAAATCCACACCACGGCAAGATTCATCACAAGGCGCGATTTGCTTCCCCGGTTGCCCCCAAGAGGAATATAGACGTAATCCTTGAACCAGCTTCCCAAGGTGATATGCCATCTTCTGTAAAACTCCGAGATACTTCTGGACGCATAGGGATGGTCAAAATTGGGAATAAATTCAAAGCCCAGCATCACCATAATGCCGGAGGCCATAAGGGAATAGCCCCAAAAATCAAAATAAAGCTGTAAAGAATAGCCGGCGGCCCCAAGCCATGCCAGCGGCGTGGAAATGCTTTGAAAGCCTATCATCTGCAAATCCTTCCACAAAATCGCCAGCCTGTCGGCCAAAAGCACTTTCATGCCAAGCCCCAGCGTCAAATATTTAAGGCCGTCCTCAAACTGCGCAAGGCTGCAGGATTTTTCCTCCCCGAAGCCCCCCTCATCATACCGCATAATAGGCCCCGAAACAATCTGTGGAAAGATGGTAAAATACAGGGCCGTACCGACAAATTTGGGTTTGGACCACATTTCTCCCCGCAGAATATCCGCCTGAAAGGATATCATCTTAAAAATATAATAGCTGATACCGATAGGAAGCAGGGAATTATCCACAAAAAAGGCCAGCCCCTTAAAAATTACCAGAACCGCCACATCCAGCACAACCGCAATCGTCATGGCGTTTCTGCGCTTTTTCTTCTGCCATTCGTTTATGGCAAAGCCCTCCCCATGCTTCCATATCCGCATTGCAAAATAATAATTCATAAAGGTTGCCGCTATAAGCGCCAAAATAAAGACAGGCTCCCCTATTGCGTAAAAAACAAGGCTTCCTGCCAGCAACGCTATTTCTCTGTATTTTGAAGGCGTCACAAAATATACGATTAAAAATATGGGTAAAAAACGGAACAAAAATTCTAAACTGGAAAAACTAACCATAACCTTTTTTATCCTTATCCTATGTGTACCATGTAAACGCAATCTTTTGCAAAAGCAAAAAACAAAATCTTTATGCCGTTTACTATAGCATATTGTATCACCCATCTCTTATTTTCTCAAGATACTTTGTTGTCTGGTAGTACTTCATTATCTTAAACTATTTGAAGGAATCTAAAGGAAAATTAGGTTGTCGTGATGTATGAATTAAGCCTATTATTTTTAGGCGGTTCGTTTCTTATTGCGCTGCTTACCTACATAGATAGGAACAACAAGCAAAAATAAATAAGCCACCTTTGTCTTAGCGCGACAGGTGACTTATTTTTATCATCTAATGAGGCTACCACTTTGTAGACGGTTGCTTCTCTTTTATTATAATGTGTTGTAGATAAAGTTTCAAGAAAAAAATGAAAATAGTTTAAGGCATGGTTTCTCCCTATCCTGTGTGCCTTGCTTTTAACTTATTTTATGAAGAAACTCCCACAGCCTCAACGCTTGTGGGAGTTTCATTATTTTTCATTTTTTCTTACACATTCTTATACTACAGTCAATAACTGCGCCGCTTCCCGCTTATTCAGCGATATCTGCGTACATGAAGTACCAGTAGCCGTAAGCTGAATGCCAGCTTCCCGTAATCTTATCGCTCTGAAGCCAGAAGTCGTTGTAGTAAGCAACAGGGATACAAGCCGCCTCTTCCATCAGGATATCCTCAGCCTCATGAAGAGCCGCGGAACGCTCCGCCGCGTCAAGGGTTGTTCTGGAAACAGTCATAGCTGCATCATAGTCCGCATTGTTGAACTTACCGTCGTTGTTTCCGTTTGTGGAGAACAACAGGTCTAACATATTGGATGGATCGCTGTAGTCGCCAACCCAGCCGTTACGTGAAGACTCATAATCGCCGTTACGACGCATAGGTGTGAAGCTTGCCCACTCAACTATCTCTACTGTAAGGTCAACGCCAAGCTCAGCCCACGCCTGCTGCAGATACTCGGCAACTACCTTATGGTAGCCTGCATCGTTTGTGGAGTAGGTGATGGAAGGGAAGCCCTGTCCGTCAGGATAGCCTGCATCCGCAAGGAGCTGCTTTGCTTCCTCTAAGTTTGCCTCATGAGCTGTGGTGTCGATGTAAGGCTGTCCGCCGTTTGCATTGTCCATAAACTGGCTTCCGTCTGTGTCAATCCAGCCGGGACCCATGAAGTTGCTGGCCGGTGAATAAGTACCCTGCATCAAAGTATTAGCAACATACTCGCGGTCGATTGCAAGGCTTAACGCTTTACGAACTCTTGCGTCATTGAAAGGCTCCTTCTGAGTGTTAAGGCTCAGATAGTAAGTACCGATAATCGGGTCTACATAAAACTCAGGATTGCCTTCCAGTGAAGGAATTTCCTCGGTAGGCACGTCTTTGATGAAGAGAACTTCGCCAGTCTGGTATGCGCTGTAGGAAGCGTTGGCATCTTCAATCAGGTTGAACTTGATACCGTCAAGCTTAATAGCGTCCGCATTCCAATAGTTGGGGTTCTTGCTCATAAGGATATAAGAATCCGGCACCCACTCCGTTACATAGAAAGGACCGTTGGAAACATAGCTTTCCGGTGCGGTTGCCCATGCGTCGCCGTTTGCCTCAACCGTAGCCTGCTGTACGGGGCTTAAGGTTGCGAAAGCTGCAAGGCTTCCGAAGTAAGAGCAGGGAGCGTTCAGGGTAACAACCAACGTCTGGTCGTCCTGTGCAACCACCTGAAGGGCGTCAAGGTTTCCGCCGATAGCATCCTCATAACCCTCTACCATGGCAAGAACTGTCTCCGCATAGGGAGCTGCAACTGCCGGGTCGCATACTCTCTTCCAACTGTAAACGAAATCGTTTGCCGTGAGATCGGAACCGTCGGACCACTTAAGGCCGCTTCTCAAATGGAAGGTCCATGTAAGGCCATCCTCGCTTGTCTCCCAAGTCTCCGCCTGTCCGGGAGCCAGCTTACCGTCCTGATCAACCGTCAGAAGGCACTCGAAGGAATGGAGTAACATGTTACCGCCATCTACCGCGCTGTTAAGAGCGGGGTCAATTGTCTCAGGGTTAGGACCAATCTGAACAGATAAAATTTTTCCACCTGCGCTTGCTGTGTCCGTTGCTGCCGCCCCATCGTCTGACGCTGCTGTGTCGTCCGCTGCCGCCGCGTCGTCTGCTGCAGGAGCGCTGCTGTCGCTTTCCGTTGCAGATGAGCCGGAGTTGTCACTCCCCCCCCCACAAGCCGTCATTCCGACAACCATGGTAACTGCAAGTAAAAGCGCAATTACTTTCTTTTTCATACTTTTCCTCCTCTTTGAATTTAGGAATTTTTTAGGCAGGTTTACTGCCCTGCTGCCACGAATAAGGATTTAAATTTCCTATCCGCATTTATAAACAACATGGATACGTGTATACGCATCTATATTTGTTTATCACATTTAATTCAACTTGTCAATATGGTGACAAGCGGCAAAATGCCCTTTTTCCACTTCTTTCCACTCAGGAGCCTTTGCCGCGCACTTTTCGTCCGCATAAGGGCATCTGGTTCTAAACCGGCATCCCGAAGGGGGATTTAACGGGCTGGGCACGTCGCCCTCCAGCACAATACGCTTGCTCCCCTTCGCCACTTTAGGGTCCGCAATGGGAATTGCGGAGATAAGGCTTTTCGTGTAAGGGTGCAGCGGGCGGGTAATCAGCTCGTAGCTCTCCGCAAGCTCCACCATTCTCCCAAGATACATAACGCCAATTCGATTGGAAATATGCTTTACAGCCGAGAGGTCATGGGCGATGAAAAGATAGGTCAGCCCCATATCCGCCTGCAAATCCTCAAACATATTGATGACCTGCGCCTGAATGGAAACGTCCAGCGCGGAAATAGGCTCATCGCACACAATAAACTCCGGCCTCACCGCAAGGGCCCTTGCAATGCCGACCCTCTGACGCTGGCCGCCGGAAAACTCGTGAGGGTATCTGTTGGCATGTTCGGAGTTCAGCCCCACTCTTTGAAGCATCTCTATAATAATATCGTAGCGTTCCTGTTTGTTTGCCGCCATCTTGTGGACGTCGATTGCCTCCCCCACAATATCGCCCACCGTCATACGGGGGTCAAGACTTGCGTAAGGGTCCTGAAAAACAATCTGCATCTTCTTGCGGTAGGGGAGCATCTCCGCGTAGGTTTTCTTTTCCACGTCAAAAATCACATCCCCGTCGTAGACAAACCTTCCGCCTGTTGGCTCGTAAAGCCTAAGCAGCGTGCGGCCCGTGGTGGTTTTTCCGCAGCCGGATTCCCCCACTAGCCCCAGGGTCTCGCCCTTTTCAATGGTAAAGGACACGTCGTCCACAGCCTGAATATATTTTTTATTTTTACCGAAACCGCCTGCCGGGAAATACTGCTGTAAATGTTCTACCTGAACCAATTTATCACTCATTTGCGGCTCCTTTCTCCGTGCGGCCGTTTTCCATTTCTTCCTTCTGGTTCAGCCAGCACTGGGTATAATGAACTCTTCCAAAATTAGACACAGGGGGCATTTCCCGCAGACAAATCTTCATGCACTCCTCGCATCTGGGCGCAAAAGGACAACCCTTGGGCGGATTTAACATATCCACCGGCGTCCCCTCAATGGGAACCAGCCTCTCGTGCTCCTTCGTGTCCAGCCTTGGAATGGAGCGTATCAGGCCTTTTGTGTACTGGTGCTTTGGATTGTAAAAAATATCGTCGGCGGTGCCGTACTCCACCACCTTGCCCGCGTACATAACCGCAATCCGCTCGCACATGCTGGCAACCACGCCAAGGTCATGGGTAATCATGATAATCGCCATGCCCAGCTTATCCTTCAGCTCCATCATCAATTCCAAAATCTGCGCCTGAATCGTCACGTCAAGGGCGGTGGTAGGCTCGTCGGCAATCAGAAGCTTCGGCTCGCAGGCAAGCGCCATGGCAATCATAACGCGCTGCCGCATACCGCCGGAAAGCTCATGAGGATACTGCTTTAACCTCTTGTCCGGCTCGTTGATGCCTACCAGCTCCAAAAGCTCTCTGGCCCTCTCCCTGGCCTGCGCCTTATTTTTATCGGTGTGAAGCAAAACCGCTTCCATAATTTGATTCCCAATGGTGTAAACCGGATTAAGGCTCGTCATGGGGTCTTGGAAAATAATGGATATCTCGTTTCCCCTGATTTTCCTCATTTCCTTATCCGTCATTTTATCAATCTGGTGTCCGTTAAACTCAAGGCTTCCGCCAATCAGCCTCCCCGGATAGGCGGTAAGCCCCATAAGGCTGTACGCCGTCACGGATTTCCCGGAACCGCTCTCGCCAACGATTCCAAGCACTTCGCCTTCCCGCAAATGAATTGATACGTCGTTTAACGCCTTCACTTCCCCGGCGGGGGTGAAAAAGGAAAGCCGCTCATTTTTTATATCAACAAGATATTCTGACATAAAATCCCTCATTTCCGCGCCAATTGCGCTTGTTAATTTTTCAGCTTAGGGTCAAAGGCGTCCCGAAGCCCGTCGCCAAACAGATTAAAGCTTAAAATAATCAAGCTGATTAAAATCGCCGGTATAAACAAAAGATAAGGATATGTATTCATGCCGTTGATTGCGCTGGCGGCCAAGCTTCCAAGGGAAGGAAGGGGAACCGCAACGCCCATTCCAAGGAAGCTCAAAAAGCTTTCCGTAAAAATGGAGGACGGAATCTGCAGCGTGGTTGTGACAATCAAAGTACCGATACAGTTGGTGAGCAGGTGCTTTTTGATAATCTTGCCGTTCCCAACGCCAAGGGCCCTTGCGGCGGTGACATACTCGCTTTCCTTGAGCATCAGCACTTGGCTCCTGACCATTCTCGCCATTCCAACCCAGTACAAAAGGGCAAACACAATAAAAATACTGATTAGGTTCTCGCCCACCACGCCAATCCAGCTAAAGCCCGGCATGGTTTTTAAATTGTTCAGCGGCGCCTTTAACGCAAAGGACAAAAGAACAATCAGCAGAATGTCCGGCACCGTATAAATAATATCCACAATACGCATCATAATCAGGTCTACCCAGCCGCCGAAAAAGGCCGCAATGGAGCCGTAAGTGGAACCGATGATTAAAATAATGCCCGTGGCAATGAGCCCTACCAAAAGGGAAATACGGCTTCCCATCATTACCCTGATGGCGTAGTCCCTGCCTAGGTTATCCGTTCCAAAAATGTGCGGGAACACCTTTTCCCCCGCGTCAATCCTCGCCTGCTCCTCCTCGGAGTACTGCATGGGCGCTAGATTGTTCGCCCCCTTCGCCTGCTCCTTGTAGCTGTACGGGTAAAAAGAAGGGACGATAAAAGAAAATATCATAACCAGAATAATCACCACCAGACTTACCATGGCAACCTTGTTCCTTACCAGCCGGCGCATACCGTCTTTCCAGAAGCTCACGCTCTCCCGCATGATAATCTGGCTTTGCTTCTCCTCCTCGGTTGCCGGCAGGAAATCCTCAGGATTAAGTTTTAGTTGAAAACTCACTGGATTTTGTTTCATTTCTGGCGCTCCTTTACTTTAATTTGATTCTCGGATCAATCAGCTTGTAAACAATATCTACAATAACGTTCATAATAACGATGAGCGTTGCAAGGAAAATCGTCGTTCCCATAATCAACGTGTAATCGCGTCCGCTGATGGCGCTGATAAACTCGCCGCCAAGCCCCGGAATGGTAAAAATTTTCTCCACCACAAAGCTGCCCGTCACCGTGTAGGCCAGCATGGGGCCCACGTAAGTAACAACCGGAAGAATGGCGTTCCTTAAGGCGTGCTTAAAAAGAATGAAGAATCCGGCAACACCCTTTGCCTTCGCCGTGCGCATGTAATCCTGCCCCATCACGTCCAGCATGGAGGAGCGCATCAATCTCATAATATAAGCCGTGGGATAAAAGGCCAGCGCGATAACCGGCATAATATAATGCTTCCATGAGTTAAGGCCAAGGGTCGGCAGAATCATCAGCTTAACGCCAAAAAAGTATAATAGCACTGTACAGGTAACAAAACTTGGAACCGCAATGCCGCAGGTTGCTACCACGCTGATTAAACTGTCCGCAAATTTCCCCCTCTTAAGGGCCGCGATACTGCCCAGAGGCACCCCAAGGCAAAGGGCCACAAGCACCGATATGCCTCCCACTCTTGCGGAAACGGGGAATTTCATCAGGATAATTCCCATAACGGTACGCCCGCGCTGCTTTAAGCTGTCGCCAAAATCGCCGTGCAGAGCGTCCCACATATATGTAAAATATTGCTGCGATAAAGGCTTATCCAATCCATACTTGGCCTCCAGCGCCGCCGTCGCCTGAGGGCTGATTGCTTTTTCCGAGAGGAAGGGTCCGCCGGGAACCATATTCATCAGGAAAAATGTAATGGTTGCAACCGCCCATATAGTTACA
>JAMPGS010000047.1 GCA_023663815.1 Clostridium sp. | reverse complement strand
GGGCTGAATTATGTGTTGATTTTCGGAAAGCTTGGCTTTCCCGCGCTGGGAGTTGCGGGCGCGGCACTGGCTACCGTAATTTCTCAGACGGCAGGGTGCCTGCTGACGGTTGTCTTGTTTTTCCTTTATTATAAAAAGCAGGATTTTCGGCTGGCCGTGGTTTTTGGCTTGAGCAAAAGCGGCCGGAAGCAGTATCTGGGAATTCTGCTTCCCATTCTGGTGTGTGAGCTGTTCTGGAGCCTTGGGGAAAACGTTTACGCCATGATTTACGGCAATATCGGGACGCAGGACTGCGCGGCTATGACCCTTACCGTTCCCGTTCAGTCTATGATGATTGGGGCCTTAAACGGGGTGGCTCAGGCGGCGGCTATCCTGATTGGGAAAGCTTTGGGGAGCGGGGAATACGAGCGCGCCTACAAGGAATCTAAAAAGCTGATGCAGTACGGGTTTTGCGGCTCTTTTGTCCTGTCCTTGCTGCTAGTGCTGGTAGGCGGTGCGTATGTGCGGATTTATCAGGTGGAGGAATCCGTGCGGATGCTGGCAAATCAGATTTTGATTGCCTTTGCGGTTATTTCTCCGGTGAAAGTGCAAAATATGATTTTGGGCGGCGGCATTTTGCGAAGCGGCGGCAAGACAAAATATGTCATGGCAATTGATTTTATCGGCACGTGGTTTTTCGGCGTTCCGCTGGGACTGGCGGCGGCTTTTATGTGGAGGCTGAAAATTCCCTATGTGTATTTTATTTTGTCGCTGGAGGAGTGCGTGCGGTTTGGGATTTCTCTGCAGGTGTTTAGGGGGAGGAAGTGGATGGAGAATATTAAGGGGGAAGATTTTAATAATTTATAAGTGTAAATTATGATAAATATAAATAATATTGATTTTACTTATGAAACAAAGTGAGATATAATCATAATGTAATTTCTTGGAAATGGAGGAAATGAGATATGGTTAAAGCGGTAGTGGGAGCAAATTGGGGCGATGAAGGAAAAGGGAAAATCACGGATATGCTGGCTCAGCAGGCGGATATTGTGGTTCGTTTTCAGGGCGGAGCCAACGCAGGGCATACGATAGTAAACGATTACGGAAAGTTTGCGTTGCACACGCTTCCTTCGGGCGTTTTTTACGGGCATACAACCAGCGTAATCGGGAACGGCGTGGCGTTAAATATTCCGGTGTTTTTCAATGAGATTAAGTCCATCACGGATAGAAATGTGCCGATGCCTAAAATACTGGTGTCGGAGAGGGCTCAAATGGTGATGCCCTATCATATTTTGTTCGACCAGTACGAGGAGGAACGGCTTGGCGGGAAGTCTTTCGGCTCTACCAAATCGGGGATTGCGCCTTTTTATTCGGATAAATATGCAAAGATTGGTTTTCAGGTCAGCGAGCTTTTTGAAGAGGAGAGCCTTAAGGAAAAAGTGGAGCAAGTCTGCGAGATGAAGAACGTGATGCTGGAGCATATGTATCATAAACCGTTGATTGACCCGGTGCAGCTTCTTGAGACGCTCCGCGAATATAAAGAAATGGTGGAGCCCTATGTGTGCGATGTGTCCTCCTATTTGGGCAAGGCGCTGAAGGAGGGGAAAACGATTTTGCTGGAGGGGCAGCTTGGCACTTTAAAGGATACCGACCACGGCATTTATCCCATGGTGACCTCCTCGTCCACGCTGGCGGCTTACGGCGCAATCGGGGCGGGAATTCCTCCCTATGAAATAAAAGAAATTATTACCGTGTGCAAGGCTTACTCTTCGGCGGTAGGCGCGGGAGCTTTTGTGTCGGAAATTTTTGGTGACGAGGCCGAGGAATTAAGACGGCGCGGGGGCGACGGCGGCGAGTACGGTGCGACCACCGGGCGGCCAAGGCGCATGGGCTGGTTTGACTGCGTTGCCTCCAAATACGGGTGCAGGCTGCAGGGAGCTACCGACGTGGCTTTTACTGTGCTGGACGTTTTGGGATATTTGGACGAGATTCCCGTCTGCGTGGGGTATGAGATTGACGGAGAAGTCACCACCGATTTCCCTGTCACCTGCAAGCTTGCCAAGGCAAAGCCGGTGTTAAAGACGCTTCCGGGCTGGAAATGTAATATCCGGGGCATTAAAAAGTATGAAGATTTGCCGGAAAACTGCCGCCGGTATGTGGAGTTTATTGAGGAGCAGGTGGGCTATCCGATTACCATGGTTTCCAACGGGCCGGGAAGAAGCGATATTATTTACAGGGAAAGTCCTTTGAAAAAGTAGTGGGAAAGAGATAAAAATGAATAAAAATTATTCAAAAGAGCTTGATAAGATTTTGCAGAATATGCAAAATAAAGGCATGAGCTTATTCCTGCATAGCTGTTGCGCGCCCTGCAGCAGCTATGTGTTGGAATATCTCAGGTCTTTTTTTCGTATAACAGTTTTTTATTATAATCCTAATATTACCGAGGCGGAGGAGTACTGGAAGAGGGCGGCGGAGCAGAAGCGGCTGATTGCGGCCATGAATAAGGAAATTCGGGGAGAAAATTTCTATCCCATTGAGGTAATGGAGGGGGATTACTGTCCGGGGATATTTTTTGAGAGCGTGAAAGGCTTGGAACAGTGCAGGGAAGGCGGGGAAAGGTGCTTTGTCTGCTATGAGCTGCGGCTTGCCGAGACGGCGAAGCGGGCAAAGGAGGCCGGGGCGGATTATTTTACAACTACTCTCAGTATTAGCCCGTTAAAAAACGCGGCGAAGCTTAATGAGATTGGAGAAAAGCTCTCGCGGGAGTATGGCGTGGCGTTTCTGCCCTCTGATTTTAAGAAAAAGGACGGCTATAAGCGTTCCATTGAGTTATCCAGAAAATATGATTTGTATCGGCAGGACTATTGCGGCTGCGTGTTTTCCAAGAGGGAAAAGCCGGGCGCGGAGCTGGAAAAAATAAGGTAAAAGCGCGCGGAATGGCGGCCGGGGAAGCAGCAATTGAAGAGTTTGCAATCAAAGGCCGTGCAGTCAAAGAGCCTGTAATCAAAGAATTTGCAATCAAAGGCCGTGCAGTCAAAAAGCCTGCAATCAAAGAACGCGCGGAAAGAAAAGAGTGTTGCATTGCAAGGACAGGGCGGCGGTTGACGAAAAGCCTTCAAAATGGTAGGATAGCAAGTGGAATTGCGCCAAGGCGCAACAGGGCGTAAGGAATTTTCCGCAAGGGCGGAGCTTTTTTTGCGATAAGGTGAATTACGCAGATTTTGGCAGAGGGAGAACAGGGCATGAAAAAGTTTCTGGATTTGATTTCTGAGGAAATGAAGAACGCTTTTGAGACGGCGGGGTACGACAGGGAGCTTGGAAAGGCCACCTTGTCCAACCGGCCGGATTTATGCGAATATCAGTGCAACGGCGCTATGGCGGGAGCAAAGCTGTACAAAAAAGCGCCGATTATGATTGCAAAGGACGTGGCGGAAAGGTGCGCGGGCAGCAAGGTATTTTCCAGCGTGGAGGCAGTCCCGCCCGGCTTTTTAAATTTAAAGATAAAGGAAGAATTTGTGGCGGAATATCTTTCCGGCATGGCCGATTCGCCGAAATTTGGGTTGGAGGAGCCGGAAAAACCTCTTAAAATCATTGTGGATTACGGCGGCCCTAACGTGGCGAAGCCTTTGCACGTGGGACATTTGCGCCCTGCCATTATCGGGGAGAGCATCAAGCGGATTGCCAGATATGCGGGCCATGAGGTGATTGGGGACATTCATCTTGGTGATTGGGGACTTCCTATGGG
This sequence comes from Clostridium sp., assembly GCA_023663815.1. Classification (GTDB taxonomy): domain Bacteria; phylum Bacillota; class Clostridia; order Lachnospirales; family Lachnospiraceae; genus Suilimivivens. The sequence goes on along the minus strand of JAMPGS010000047.1, from coordinate 20,465 downwards.
CCTGATTATCACCGAGCTTAAGGAACGGCAGCCGGATTTGGTGTATTTTGACGCGGCTTACGAGGGGGACTACCCGAAGGAGGCTCCTTTTACCATTTCGGAGTTGGAAGAAATTTATCCTACCGCCAGCGGCAAGTCCAAGGAGGACGCGGCTTATAAGGAGCGGGCCATGGAAGCCACCTACAAGCTGCAAAGCGGCGAGCGGGGATACCGGGCGTTGTGGAAACATATTATTGACATTTCCGTGGCGGATTTGAAGAAAAATTATGAAAAGCTGGACGTGGAGTTTGACCTTTGGAAAGGGGAAGCGGATGTTCACGATGAGATACCGGGCATGGTTGATTATATGAAAAAAGAGGGCTACGCCTACATCAGCGAGGGGGCCCTTGTGGTGGACGTGAAGGAGGAGAGCGACACGAAGGAGATTCCCCCCTGTATGGTTTTAAAATCCGACGGGGCGGCGCTTTACAATACCACCGACCTTGCGACCATTATCAAGCGTATGCGGGACTATCAGCCGGACAAGATTATTTATGTGGCGGACAAGCGGCAGAATCTTTATTTTGAACAGGTGTTCCGCTGCGCAAGAAAGACAAAGCTGGTGAAGCCGGAGACGGAGCTTTTGCATATCGGCTTTGGAACCATGAACGGCAAGGACGGGAAGCCCTTTAAAACAAGGGACGGCGGCGTTATGCGTCTGGAATTTCTGATTAAGGAAATTGAGGAGGAAATGTACCGAAAAATCACCGATAACCGGGAGGTGGAGGAAAACGAAGCGCGCCGGACAGCCCAGATTGTGGCGCTTTCCGCAATCAAGTACGGGGATTTGTCCAATCAGGCGTTTAAGGATTACGCTTTTGACATCGACAAGTTTACTTCTTTTGAGGGCGACACAGGTCCCTATATTTTGTATACAATTGTGAGAATCAAGTCGATTTTAAATAAGATTAAAGAGCAGGACAGCCAGATGGAGGAACGGGCAAAAATCCGCGAGGCGGACAGCGGGGCGGAAAAAGCGCTTATGCTGGAGGTGGCGGGCTTTAACGCTATGATAGAGGAGGCCTGCAGGGAAAGCGCGCCTCACAAGGTATGCGCCTATATTTACGATTTGGCGAACGCTTTTAACCGTTTTTATCATGAGACGAAAATCATCGCGCAGGAAGATGCAGAAAAGAAGGCCGGATGGGTTGCGCTTTTGCTCCTGACAAGGAAAATATTAGAAACCTGCATCAATATCCTTGGGTTTTCTGCGCCGGATAGGATGTAACAGCCGCAAAGGAAAATCAAGGAATTATGAAAGGGGCATTTGATGTTTCTGCGGCATTAATGAGCAAACGTCACAATATCTTGTACCTGTTTTCTTAATGCGACGGCCCCTTTTTATGACTTATTGCGAGGAGATATGAGAAAGAGAGGTAGTATATGCAGTCAGCATTGGATTTGCGAACAAAATTAAAGAGTATCGACCATAGAGGCTACCCTGCTTATAAGGATTTGCGGGGACAGTATGATTTTAAGGATTACGTGCTTTCCATCGACCATGTGCAGGGGGACCCCTTTGCGGCTCCGTCCAGACTTTCTGTTTTGGTGAAGGCGCAAAAGGCCGGGTTTCCGGCGGAATTTTATGACACTCATGCTAAGCGAATCACCCTTCAGGACCATTTGACGAGGCTTTTTGGCCGGGAGGTCAGCGGCGGAAGCTTTCAGGCAAAGGGCTCCGGAAAAAGCGGCCTGCTTGGCGTTTCCAGATGCGGGCAGCAGGTTTTGGAAAGGACGGCCCTCAAGGTTAAGGACGGAAATATCACCCTGAGGTTTGAGGCGGGATTTCCCGCAAACGGCAGAACCATCAACGCCAGAGAGCTGGAAAAGATGCTTTTTGACATTTTGCCGGAGTGCGTGCGGAGAAGCCTTTATTATGCGAAAATTAACCAAAATCAGTTGAAGCAGGCTATTTGTCTCTGCGAGGACCAGCAGTATATCAGGGAAAAGCTCCCTGAGCTTTCTCTGTGCGCTTTTGTGGCGGACGGCTCCATTCTTCCAAGGGAAAGCGGAGTGTCCGAAAAGCCCATGAAGGGGGCGGTTCCCTTCAAAAGCCCCGATTCCTTAAGGGTGACCTTGGAGCTGCCAAATCAGGGAAAAGTGACGGGCATGGGAATTAAAAAGGGCGTTACCCTTTTTGTGGGCGGCGGCTATCACGGGAAGTCCACCATTTTGCAGGCCCTTCAAAACGGCGTTTACAATCACATAAAAGGCGACGGCAGGGAGCTTGTCATTACCGACGCTACGGCGGTCAAGCTTCGGGCGGAGGATGGCAGGAGCATTGCAAACGTGGATATTTCCCCTTTTATCGGCAATCTTCCAAATAAAAAGGATACAGCCCATTTTTCCACGGAGGATGCCAGCGGAAGCACCTCGCAGGCGGCCAATTTGATGGAGGGCGTGGAGTCTGGCTGTAAGCTGTTTTTGATAGACGAGGATACCTCGGCCACAAATTTTATGATTCGCGATCAGCTCATGCAGGAGGTGATTTCCGCAGGGGAGGAGCCGATTACGCCTTTTATCTGCCGAGTAAACGCGCTCTACGAGGATTTGGGAATTTCTTCTATTATTGTGGCAGGAAGCTCAGGCTCTTATTTCCATGTGGCGGATACCGTTATTCAAATGAAAGAGTATATTCCCTTTGATATCACAGCGAAGGCGAAGGCGGCGGCAAAGAGCTACCCGGAAATGGCGGGGGACAAGGAAAAGTTCCCGTCCTATCTGGATAGGCGGAGCCCTCTGCCTAATCAGGCGTTGAAAAAGGACGACAGAATTAAAATTAAAACCATGGGAACCAGCGAGCTTTTGCTGTCCAAGGAAAGTGTGGAGTTGCGGTATTTGGAGCAGTTAAAGGACCAAGAGCAGACGGCGGCGCTGGCATGGATTTTAAAGTTCGCGGAGCTAAAGCTTCTTGACGGGCGAAAAACCGTAAGGCAATTGGGAGATTTTATTGAAAACCAGCTTGACAGGGAGGGGCTTGAGAGCCTTTTTGAGCGGGGGGATATTTCCTCTTCGCTGGCAAGGCCCCGGAAGCAGGAAATTTTGGCGTGCCTAAATCGTTATCGAAAACTTTATTTTTAGCTTGAATAATCAAATTTTCCGTGTTATACTGTAGGAAGTGCAGATGTAGTTCATTGGTAGAACATCAGCTTCCCAAGCTGAGGAGGCGGGTTCGATTCCCGTCATCTGCTTAGAGGGAAAATAGCCGTTCCTAAACTTTAACAAAAGCAGGACGGCTATTTCTTATTTTTCAGGTTTAGAATTGCAACAAGCAATAAGACAATACCTACTATTAAAAGATATTTAACGCATTTCCAATTTCATTGCAAAGGCATTTTTTATGTTTGACATATATATATATATTGGCTATAATACACTTAACAGAACAGCTGGAAGATAGATTGCGCCTATCCGCTCCGGCGAATTTAGAGACTAAGCAAGCCGCCTATTCTGACCAAGAAGCAGGGCGGCTTACTTATTTTTCAAATTTAGAATTGCAATGATTAAAAGTCCAATCGTCAATATAACCATCAATTCCTCATATGTACTCATAAGCACCACTCCTTTCCGCAGAACTCAGAACGGAATGGCCGCACGCCCTCCAGCTGCTCAATGAAGTATATTATGTTTTCAAGGTTTTTAGATTTTGATAATCATCTTCTAACATTGATTGAAAGATATCTTTTAATTTTTGCAGCTCATCATTATCCGGCGATTATCTAAAGCCTTATCAATCAGCTCTAAAGCAAGCCGTATGAAACCTTGAAATTGTTTATTTGTCATGCCAATATCTATTACCGCCCTTTTACTGTATTTTTGATTAATGATGTTAAATGACACAATTTTATTGTAGTGGGTTTGAAGTGAAATGTAAAGTCTATCATAGCTTGGATTTTTGTAATAGTCTACACTTTGCAATCCCCGTCAAAAAACAATTTGACTTTCCCCCCAACATATGATATAAGTAATCTAACAAACCGTTGAAGAAGAGTAAGTACCTTGAGAGGTTTTTCAGCCCTTGCCGCTGAGGAATCTTCTTTATCACAGAGAGCCGCAGGCTGGTGGGATGCGGTATAGAGAGCTTAAGGGAATGGGCTTTGGAGGGCAAGCCGAAGGAAGTAGGCGAGACGGAGAGGAGACTTCGTTATCAAATCAAGCATATGATAGTATGCAATGAGGGGATGCAAATAACGCATCAAGCCGGGTGGCACCGCAGGATATACACTCCTGTCCCAGCAATGACTGGGGCAGGAGTTTTTTGCGCGAGCAACGAGCCAAACGGGAACGCTTGCGTTCACAGTTGGCGACTGCCGCGACAGCGAGGCGGGAGCCGAGCGCGCAGGTGACTCACTATCCAGTCAAATATTCCGCAAAAGTGGAAAGAATAAAAAATGGAGGAAAAATTATGAGCGAAGAGAAAAAAATCCCTTACAAAATTTATCTGAAAGAAGAAGAGATGCCGACGAGTTGGTACAATGTACGTGCGGACATGAAAAATAAGCCCGCGCCCCTTTTGAATCCCGGAACCCTGCAGCCGCTGACCTTTGACGAAATGCGCGGTATTTTCTGCGACGAGCTCTGCAGGCAGGAATTGGACGACAGCACCGCTTATTTTGAAATTCCGGAGGATATCAGGAGGTTTTATAAAATGTATCGTCCCTCGCCGCTTGTGCGCGCCTATTGTCTGGAAGAAAAGCTGCAGACGCCGGCAAAGATTTACTATAAGTTTGAGGGAAACAACACCAGCGGAAGCCATAAGCTAAATTCCGCCATTGCGCAGGCATATTACGCGAAGAAGCAGGGACTTAAGGGCGTGACGACGGAAACGGGCGCGGGCCAGTGGGGAACGGCCCTTTCGATGGCGTGCGCGTACCTTGAGCTGGACTGTCAGGTATATATGGTAAAGTGCTCCTACGAGCAGAAGCCCTTTAGAAGAGAGGTTATGAGAACCTACGGGGCGAACGTTACGCCGTCGCCTTCCATGACTACCGAGGTGGGTAAAAAGATTTTGGCGGAGTTCCCCGGAACGACCGGAAGCCTTGGATGCGCAATTTCTGAGGCGGTGGAGGCGGCCACCAGTCAGGAGGGCTACCGCTATGTGCTGGGCTCCGTTTTAAGTCAGGTTTTGCTCCATCAGTCGGTGATTGGCTTGGAGACAAAGACGGCCATGGACAAATACGGAATCAAGCCCGATGTGATTATCGGCTGCGCCGGCGGCGGCTCCAACTTGGGCGGGCTGATTTCCCCGTTTATGGGAGAAAAACTGAGAGGAGAAGCGGATTATCAGTTTATTGCCGTTGAGCCAGCCTCTTGTCCCAGCCTTACCAGAGGGAAATATGTATACGACTTCTGCGATACCGGAAAGGTATGCCCTCTTGCAAAGATGTACACCTTGGGAAGCGGATTTATACCTGCGCCCAACCATGCGGGGGGCCTGCGCTATCATGGTATGAGCTCCGTGCTGTCGCAGTTATATGACGACGGCTATCTGGAGGCTGTTAGCGTGGAGCAGACCGCTGTGTTTAAGGCGGCGGAGGAGTTTGCAAGGGTGGAGGGGATTCTGCCCGCGCCGGAAAGCTCCCATGCAATTAAGGTTGCTATGGACGAAGCCTTGAAATGTAAGGAAACGGGCGAGGAAAAGACTATTCTCTTCGGCCTTACGGGAACCGGCTACTTTGATATGGTGGCATACGAGCGTTTCAACAACGGGGAAATGACCGACTATATTCCTACCGACGAGGATTTGGCAAAGGGATGGGCGGGCGTTCCGAAATTTCCGGGAAATGAAATTTAAGAGTAAAAGCAATGAAAGGGTCAGGGGCGCGGAGAGCGGAAACTGACAAAGTAACAAAAAATGAGGAAATACCGCGGCTGGCGGCGCATAGCGCAACGCAGATAACGGTATTTCCTTTTTTATGCACACGGGCATCCGTCAGCTAAGCTGACGGATGCCCGGCGCACGAGTAGGGAAGAAAGAATCTTCCCTACTCGATTTTTCATAAAAGCATTATTTTATATCCAGTTTTGGCGGCACGTCCAGCTCTTCGGGAACATATTTTCCATTGGTTTTGCGCTGGCGGACGCACTCGGATAAGAGATATTCAATTTGTCCGTTGACGGAGCGAAAATCATCTTCCGCCCAAGCGGCAATGGCGTTGTACAATTTAGGAGAAAGCCGGAGCGGGACTTGTTTTTTTCCTGAATCGCCCATATCAGTAGAGGCTGCCGGAATTTACCACCGGCTGTGCGTCGTGATTTCCGCAGAGAACGACCAGAAGATTGGAGACCATTGCCGCTTTGCGCTCCTCATCCAATTCAACGGTATGATTCTCGTTTAAACGTTCCAGCGCCATCTCAACCATGCCCACGGCGCCGTCAACAATCATTTTTCTCGCGTCGATGATGGCGGAGGCCTGCTGCCTCTGGAGCATAACGGCGGCGATTTCAGTGGCGTAGGCAAGGTAAGTGATTCTCGCCTCGACAACCTCGATACCGGCCTCGTTCACCCTATTTTGAATCTCATCGCGGATTCTCTTGGCAACTACCTCGCTGGACCCCCGCAGGCTTCCCTCATCGGCCACGCCGTCTCCCGTGGTGTCCACGTTGGGGGCCACGTCGTAAGGGTAAATGCGGACGATATCCCGCAGGGCGCTGTCGCATTGTAAGGACAAAAATTCCTTGTAATTGTCCACGTTGAATACGGCTTTGGCCGTATCCACTACCCGCCATGTAACCGCAATTCCAATGTCCACAGGATTGCCAAGGCAGTCGTTAATCTTTTGACGGCTGTTGTTCAGCGTCATGATTTTTAAGGAAATTTTGTTGGAGCCCGCGTTTGTCTCGGAAGGCTGCGCGCCGGAGAGCGAGAGCAGACTGCGGGCGGGGCTTACGTCCCCGCTTTGGCTGAGCTTTGTCTTGGCGGCGGGGTTTACGCTGGTGCAGAAAGGATTTACAAAGTAAAAGCCGTCGCCCTTTAGCGTCCCCGCGTATTTGCCAAACAGCGTTAAAACCAACGCTTCCTGAGGCTTCAGCACCTTTAACCCGACGAGGGGTACCCATGCCAAAGCGGCAATGATAACGCACAGGACGATGACAAGGCCGTTGGGATTACTCTGCCGTACTGTAAAGAAAAAAGCGGCGGCAGTTAAGAGGTATACAATAATCACGCCAAGGAGCACCTGCATACCCCGTTTTTTTCCGGTCAATAGTTTTTCTTCCATAATGAAGTTCCTCCTTTGAAAGTAATTCAAATCTTTTTGATATCAAAATCATATCATATAGATTTTAAATTGTAAAGCGGGTAAGTAAATTTTTTTACAAACATTTTTTTATTTGCCGCGCCGGGCTGCGTTGTCGGCAAATTTCCTCCCACTGCTTTGCACGCAAAATTTGCATACAAAATTCGTATATAAAAAATTTGCATAACCAAGTAAGGAAGATTTTCCCCCTGCACGCCGTGTTGCCCGTGCGCCGCTTTTGTGACTTCATCCTCTAACATGGGCCTGCGCATAAAAAAGCGGCGACAGCCGATAAAAGCCGTCACCGCTTGCCCCTTTTACAATAATAGTATATCTGCGCAGGTGGGAAGCTGTAAAGATTTAGTTATCGCGGAAGTGAGGGCGGCTTGAGGAAAGAACGGCGCGGTACGCGGGTTTTAATCAAAATCTAATGCAGGTTTTTCTAAAAAATCCAAAATTTTGTGGGAAAGCGCGTTTATATATGGTATGATTAAATGGCTATTTGCAATGGGCATGTAAGTCAATTACTCCGCTGCAGGAGGCGAAGCATAGAATATGCAACGCTGTAAGCGGCGGGCGCAAATTTTAGCCTTGCGCGTTCCGCTGGGCAAATGTTTTGAAAAGAGGAAGTATGGCGGATAAATATTATGCGGTAAAAGTTGGGCTGGAAACGGGAATTTTTGACACATGGGAAGCGTGCAGGGCAAGCGTACACGGGTATTCCGGCGCGGAGTATAAGAGCTTTAAGACGCGTGAGGAAGCCCTTGCCTATTTGGGAGCGGAAGAGAATTCTTTTGAGGGCGGAGCCCTTAAGGAGATAAAAATAAACGGGATTTCAACGGACGCGCAGGAAGAAGTCTTAAAATTAATGGAAGCGGACAGTCATTACACGCCGAAAAATGTTTCAGAAAAAGCAAACTGTGTTAAAATATATGTAGACGGAAGCTACAATAAGCTTACGGAGGAGTTTTCCTACGGCATGGTGGCGCTTACCGGGGACGGGGAGGAAAAGTTCAGCGGCAAATTTCAGGATAAGGAGCTTGCCTCTATGCACAATGTGGCGGGGGAAATTAAGGGGGCCGAGGCGGCCATGCGGTACGCCTTGGACAAGGGTCTTGAGGAGATAGAGATTTACCATGATTACGAGGGCATTGCAAAGTGGTGTCTGGGCGAATGGAAAACCAATAAGGAAGGCACCAAGGCCTACAAGGAATTTTACGATAAGGTAAGCGGACAGGTAAAAATTAAGTTTGTGAAGGTGGCGGGCCATTCCAACGATAAATACAACGATATGGCGGACGAGCTTGCGAAAAAAGCCCTTGGCTTGCGGGCGAACAAGGAAGGAAAAGTTCAAAACAAGGCATAGCGCAAGCCGCTTTGCAGGGAGGAAATAGCAGTGATTTATTTATTAGTAAAACAAAATCAGCCTTTGATTGCGGCCCTTGGGCTGCTGATTGCATTTGCGGGAACCTGCATTTTGACGGACAAGTGCAGCTATTTGCTTCCCAAGGACGAGGGAAGGGAGTTTGCCATCGAAGGGAAGCTGTCTGCCGGGAAGCCGCGGGGAGCGGGAATTATTTTTATCCTTGTGTTTGTGTTTTCCGCCCTTCTCTTTGCGCCGGTAAACACCGAGATTGTGATTTACCTGCTGCTGATTACGGCGGAAATGTTTACCGGCTATCTGGACGACGCGGCGGAGCACCCATGGAATGGGCTGAAAAAAGGACTGCTGGATTTAGTCATCGCCGCCGTGGTGGCTTACACTTATTTAAACTTTAATTCCAACACCATCAGGATTGCCACGCTGGGGATGGATGTGACCCTTCCGCCGATTGTGTTCGGCGCGCTGATAGTGGCCTTGGTGTGGGGCTCCATCAATGTGACGAACTGCACGGACGGCGTGGACGGGCTTTCGGGAACGCTGACGATTATCACGCTGGCAACCTTTTACGTGATTGACAATATTATGGAGAATCAGGACAGCTTTACCTTTTTGATTCTTGTTTTCATTATCTGCATTTTGGGATATCTGTGGTACAACGCAACGCCCAGCCGTTTGCTTATGGGCGACGCGGGGAGCAGGGCGATGGGAATTTTCTTAAGCATCACCGCCTTAAAGAGCGGCAGTCCTTTTATGTACATTCCGGCGGCCCTTGCAATTATTTTGGACGGCGGCCTTGGGCTTTTGAAAGTGTCCTTGATTAAGGTTTTTAAGATTCATATTTTGACGAACATAAGGACGCCGCTGCACGACCACGTGAGGAAAAAAATGGACTGGTCCAATACCCAGACGGTGGTTCGCTTTGCGATTATACAGATTGTGGTGTCGGTGGCGGTTGTGTCGGCGCTGCTTTTGTAGATTTAAGTATAGAAAGAGTTAAATACCCCGCGGTTTTGATGTGCCGCAGGATTGAGGAGGATAAAAACAAAAATGGAACGGCGTGATAAAGTGAATTATTATCTGGATTTGGCGGAGACGGTGTCCAAGCGCAGCACATGCCTGCGGAGGCGGTACGGCGCGGTGATTGTAAAAAACGACGAGGTGATTTCCACCGGCTACGTGGGGGCCCCGCGGGGACGGAAAAACTGCACCGATACGGGCAGGTGTATCCGTCAGGAAATGAACATTCCAAGGGGGGAGCGGTACGAGCTGTGCCGCAGCGTCCATGCGGAAATGAACGCCATTATTAGCGCGTCCAGAGACAAAATGATTGGCAGTTCCATGTATCTGGCGGGCTCCGACGCCCAGACCGGCGAGTATATTCCAAACTCCAATAGCTGTTCCCTCTGCAAGCGGGTGATGATTAACGCCGGGATTGAAAAGGTTTATATCAGGGATAGCCGCGACGAATACAGGGTTGTCAAGGTGCAGGAGTGGGTGGACAACGACGAATCTTTAAATGGCACTAGGGGATATTAAAAGCTATTAAGATGTATTAAAAGATGCTAAGAGATATTACAAGCATGAAAGACAAAATGAAAAGCGATAAGGACGAAAAGATAGCGCGGCTTGCGGCAAAGGTGATGGGCTATGCCAGAGACAGCATTTTAGTGAATATGAGGTTTTTGGACGTGGCCTTGTCGGGGCTTGCGCCGGAGCAAAGGCAGGACATGGACGGCTTTGCCTGCGACGGCGTAAAGCTTTATTACAATCCGCTTTTCCTTCTGAAAAAATATCGGGAAGAACCGGCCTTTGCGGTGAGGATGTATCTTCACGTGCTGTTCCACCTGATTTTTTACCACAGCTTCCGGTTTGACAAGGTGGACGGGGAGGTCTTTAGTCTGGCGGCGGACATGGCGGCGGAGGCGGCGATTTTGGAGCTGGATATGCCGGGAATGGGGCTGATTAAGGACGAGGAAAAAAGAAGAAGGCTTCAGGCTGTGAAGGAGGACACAGGCGCGCTTACCGCCGAAAAAATATACAGGTACATTAAAAATTTTGAAAAGAGCGCCGGGCGGCGGGAAGAGCTGTCAAGCCTCTTTTTTATGGATTCCCACAGATTTTGGAAACAGAGGGAGGAGCTTGCCGTTTCCATGGAACAGTGGAAAAAGCTGAGCGAAAGGGTTCAGGCGGATTTGAAGTCTTTTTCCGCGGGAAAGTCCAAGTCGGAGAGCATGGAAAAAAGTCTTTTTGAGGCGGTAAAGGACAGGACGCCCTATCGGGAGCTGCTTCGGAAGTTTACCGTGATGAACGAGGACATGCAGGTAAACGACGATGAGTTTGATTATATTTATTACACCTACGGCCTTTCTAGGTATGGAAATATGCCCCTTGTGGAGCCTCTTGAGTACAAGGACAGCAGGAAGGTAAAAGAATTTGTGATTGCCATAGACACTTCGGCCTCCTGCCGGGGAGAGCTGGTGAAGTCTTTTCTGCGGAGCACTTACGCGATACTGAGCGGTGAGGAAACTTTTTTCAAAAAGATAAACGTGCACATTATCCAGTGCGACCATGAGGTGAGGCGGGATACCAAAATCACCGGCCGGGAGGATTTGGATTATTTTTTAGCCCATGAAAAGCTGACGGGCTTTGGGGCGACGGATTTCCGCCCGGTTTTTTCCTATGTGGAGCAGCTTCGGGAAAAGGGCGAGTTTGAAAAGCTGAAAGGGCTTTTGTATTTTACGGACGGCTATGGGATATATCCTACGGCAATGCCGCCCTACGAGGTGATGTTTGTTTTTCCAGATAACGGCGACGAGGGGCCGCAGGTGCCCCCTTGGGCGGTGCGGGTGATGCTAAGCGACGAGGAGATAGGATAGCAATGAACATTAAGCAGGCGAAGGATGACATTGAAAATACGGTTCGGCTGTATTTAAAAAAGGATGAATTTGGGGAGTACAGGATTCCGGTGGTGCGCCAGCGGCCCATATTTTTGCTTGGCGCGCCGGGAATCGGCAAGACGGCGGTAATGGAGCAGATTGCGCAGGAGCTGCAGATTGCGCTGGTTTCCTATTCCATGACCCACCACACAAGGCAGTCGGCGTTAGGGCTTCCTTTTATTTCCCATAGGGAATATCAGGGCATGAAGTACGAGGTGTCGGAGTACACCATGAGCGAGATTATTGCCTCGGTTTACGAGGTGATGGAGCAGAGCGGTATCCGGGAGGGGATTCTTTTTCTGGACGAAATTAACTGTGTGTCGGAGACCCTTGCGCCTTCCATGCTTCAATTTTTGCAGTATAAGGTGTTCGGGCGGCACAGGGTTCCGGAGGGATGGGTGATTGTGACGGCGGGCAACCCGCCGGAGTACAACAAATCGGTTCGGGAGTTTGACGTGGTAACCATGGACCGCTTGAAGGTGCTGGACGTGGAGGCGGATTACCGGGTATGGAAAGAGTACGCATGGCAGAGAGGGCTTCATGCCGCAATTTTAAATTTCTTGGAGCTGAAAAAAGAGTATTTTTATAAAATAGAAACCACGGTAAACGGCAGAAGCTATGTGACCGCGCGGGGGTGGGAGGATTTGTCGGAGATTCTTTATCTCTATGAGGAGGAGGGAATCAAGGCCGACGAGGCCCTTGTGGGGCAGTATCTTCGCAACGAGCGTGTGGTGAAGGAATTTACCGCCTACTACGATTTGTTTAACAAGTATAAAAAGGACTATCAGGTGGAGGAGATTTTGGAGGGCACTGCCATGGCTCAGGTGGCGGAGCGGGCCAGAGTGGCGGCCTTTGACGAGCGGCTTTCCCTTTTGGGGATGCTGATAGACAAGGTTTTAAGCGAAATACGCGAGGACATGGAGACCGGCGATTATCTGGTGGAGCTTCTTAAAAATCTAAAGGCGGTGGGAGCCGCCGTAAAAATGGAAGCTTCCGACGCCGCAAGGGAAATGCCCGCCGTGGGCGATATGCTGGAAAATCAAATAAAGGGGCGGAAAAAGCAGTTGGAAAGGGCCCGCATGGCGGGAAGCCTTTCGGAGAGGGAACAGCGTCAAGGAAGGCGGATTCTGCGCTTTTTGGAGGAGGAAAAGAAGGCGGTTCTCTTGGAAGGGACTGCGGACAAAAAGGAAGCCTTCGACATTGTAAAGGCGGCTTTCGACGCCCGGACGGCAGCTTTTAAGGTGAGGGCGCAAAAAACCAAGGAGCGGCTTGAAAATCTCTTTACTTTTGTGGAAAACGCTTTTGCGGAGGGCAACGAGATGCTGATACTGGTAACGGAGCTGACGGTAAACAACGACAGCGCGCGGTTTATCGGCCAGTTTGGATGCCCGGCCTACCAGCGGCATAACGCGGATTTGATGCTTTCCGAGCGGAGCGGGGATTTGCAGAGGGAGATTGAGGAATTGGATTTGGGCGTGTAATGTAGAAAAATGGCGGAATTGAGCCTGAGAGGAAAATCCAACATGATAGTGGAGAAGGAGCTGGAAATAGAAAACGGAAGGTTGACCTATTCAGTCAACAAAGAGGAAACAGCCATATTAGCCGGAAAGGTTTACGGGGGCAGAATCATTGTGCCCGAATTCATAGAAAACTTACCGGTGACAAGGTTGGGGAAAAAAGCTTTCTTGAGCGCGAAAATGCTCCGTGAAATTTATCTTCCAGAGAGTCTTTCGGAAATTGAGGATTTTGCTTTTGCCTACTGCAGCGGATTGGAAAAAATTTATCTGCCTCGGCGTGAAATTTCCATGGGAAGGGGCGTTTTTAAGGGCTGCGGTTCCTTGTCGGCGGTTTACCCCATGGAGGGCGGCGTTTGCGATTTGCAGGCGGGAAGTCTTCTTGGGGCAACGCCCATAAAGCTGGAGGCGGATTATCTTTTTGCGCCGAAGCAGGCGGGGACGAAGGAGTGGCTTTCGCGGTTTGACGATAAGCTTCGGGAATTTTTGGCCCGGCCCGATGAGGACGGGTTTGTCAAAATGGTGTACTGCGGTGAAGAGGATATCGTCGCCAACGTGGAATATTATCTATTGGAGCGGAAGCGGGAAAAGGCGCGGCTTTGTTTTTTAAGATTATTGAACGACAGGGAACTTTCGACAGAGTTTCGGGCGGAGCTTTCCGGCTATCTATCCGCCCACACAAAAGGCTGTAAGTCGGAGGCCGCATGGGAGGTTGTGTTTAAGGAGCATGGGAACGAGCGGGCCTACTACATGGCCTTTACCGAGGCGGGGTGCCTCACGGAAGAAAACTATGACGGGATTTTGACGGAAATGGGGGACAGCTTTCCCGAAATGAAAGGATATTTGATGCGCTACCGGGCGGAGCGCATGGGAGCGGAGGATTTTTTTGACGCGCTGTCGCTGGATTAGGGGATGCGTCGTTTATTTCTGTAAGCGAGAAGGCGGGCGGCTGCCTGCAGACATTTGACGGCTGCCGCAAGGGTTATTGCTTCTATCCCATCCGCAGCTTGGCCGGGGTGGTGCCGTAGGTTTCCTTAAAGGTGCGTATAAAAACCTTATAATTGGTAATTCCGTTGCGCTCCATCAAATCCGTGACGCTGTAATCGGTGTTCAGCAGCTCTTGATGAAAGTGAATCAGGCGGATAGCGTTTAAATATTCCAAAAAGGTCTGGCCGGTATGCTTTTTAAACATGCGGCAGAAGTATTCCGGGCTTAAATTTAGGACGCCGGCCACGTCGTTTAGGGAAATGCTTCCCTTATAGTTGGATTTTACATATTGAAGGACTTCCTCAATCCGCTCAAAGTTGCGGTTAGCCTTTTCCATTGCCTCCCGCGTGAGCCTGTGAGAGTAATTCTGATAGAGAATGTAAAGAAATTCGTAAATTACCGAGGAAAAATGGAGAAGATATCCGTCCTTCTTTTCCGTGTAGGTTTTCGTCATATCAGAGAGACAGCCATAGAGCCGGTCAAGCGCGGGGGACGCGGCGCCTGCGGGAAAATATTCCTGAAAGCGGACAAGAGCCATGTCGTTTATCATTCTTTCAAGATAATCATAGGGAATCTGCAGGAGCAGATACTCGATATTTTCGGAGCTTTTGGTGGAATGTAATTCTCTGGAATTGACGACAAGCATGTCGTTGTCCCGAAGATGATACTGCTGCTCGTTGACCCATGCGGTCATATTGCCTTTTTGAATGAATACAATCTCCAAATGCCCGTGCCAGTGGGGAGGAGAGTAAAAATAACGCCCGTCCCGTATCAGCAGAAAATGGAGGTGCAGTCTTGTATCGTCGTTAATAATTTCATGGGCATAGGTGTTTTTACCGGTTATCATGGGTTTTTGTCTCCTTCTGATTTATTATAAAAAAGAAGAAAATGAATGTCAAATTTCCTGCTCCTTGCATATAATAAAAGTAATGCATACCGCGGAGTTATGATTTGAAAAAAATATTGATTGCAGGACAGCAGGGAAAAACCATAAATTACGAAAGAGCAGTAAGGCGTCTTGGGGCGGAGGCGGAGACTTCCTTGCATGTTCCAAATACATGCGCCTATGACGGACTGATTTTGCCGGGCGGGGGCGACATCGACCCCAAGCTTTTCGGGCAGCTTCCAAAGGGAACCCGCTTTTTTGACCCGGAGCTTGACAGGCTTCAATTGGCGGTGCTAAAGGCCTTTGTCTTGGACAAAAAACCGGTGCTGGGTATTTGCAAGGGGATGCAGCTTGTCAATATTTATTTTGGCGGCGACATAGTACAGCATTTGGCGGGGAGCGCGGCCCATGAATATAAGGAGGGCGACCAGCTTCATGGGACGGCTGTAACGGAAGGATTTTTGGAGGAATTATACGGGAAAAAATTTGTGGTGAACAGCGCCCACCATCAGGGGGTTGACCGACCGGGTCAAGGAATTGAGTACGTGCAGTTTGCGGACGACGGGGTAGTGGAGGCGCTGCGCCATAAGCAGCTTCCCGTTTTGGGGGTTCAGTGGCACCCGGAGAGGCTCTGCTTCGAATATCAAAGGGAGGGAGCGGCCGACGGCGCGAGGGTGTTTTCATATTTTCTGGGGCTGATTTAAGGATGGAGATTTTTACAAGAAATATTTATAAAAATGCTTTATAAAAATATTTATAGGAATACCAATAAGGACATTTGTAAAGAAACTGGTAAGAATATTTGCAGGGAAATCCAAATTGCCGTAAGCAGCCGCGCGGCTTATTGTTTACGGAAATAAAAGGAGTAGCGGCCCGATGTCGAAAATCGCGGTAACTAAAGGTTCTGCCTTGAGAATTTTTTCATATACATAGTAATACATGACAGGAAAAAATTCTTGAAGCGTAAGAAGGGAGAACAAAAATGACAGATAAGGTAATTGAAAACAATCAAGTGGTAATCATGGGGGAAATCGTAAGCGATTTTGTATTCAGTCATGAAATTTTCGGCGAGGGCTTTTACATGGTGGACGTGAACGTGCCAAGGCTGAGCGATTCCAGCGATATTATTCCGCTGATGGTGTCGGAGCGTTTGATTAACGTTGGGGACGACTATAAGGGATTGAATATCATGGTTCAGGGACAGTTCCGCTCCTACAACCGCCATGAAGAGCGCAAAAACCGTCTGGTGCTTTCCGTGTTTGCAAGGGAAATTGAGTTTGTAGACGAGACGCCGGAGAGCTCAAAGACCAATCAAATTTATTTGGACGGTTATATCTGCAAGGAGCCCATCTACCGAAAAACGCCTCTTGGAAGGGAAATTGCCGATTTACTGCTGGCCGTAAACAGGCCCTATGGAAAAAGCGATTACATACCCTGCATTTGTTGGGGAAGGAACGCAAGGTTTGCAAGTAATTTTACGGTGGGAACCAGATGCGAGATATGGGGAAGAATTCAGAGCAGGGAATATATGAAGAGAATCTCCGAGGAGGACGCCGAAAAAAGAATCGCTTATGAGGTTTCCGTGAGCAAGCTGGAGCTGACGGAGGAGTAAAGACAGAGCAGGTGGAAAATAAATGTGAGGCTGGCAATGTGAAGCTGGCGGGAAATAAATGTGAAGCTGATAGAGAAATAAATGTGAAGCTGGATAGAGAAATAAATGTGAAGTTGGCGAAGCAATAGATGTGAAGCTGGCCGAAAAATAAAAAGCTTGACAAATAAGCAAGACGGGTATATTTTATATAAAAATATAGATAAGTCGCTAGGGGAGCTTGGGCTGAGATGGCATGTTGACCGAATGGGTCACATGCGGACCCTCATTACCTGAACCGGACAATGCCGGCGTAGGGAAGCAGATTTTTGTAAATGCCGTGATTTTATAACTGTAAACGATTCTATAAGATTGTTTCATACCTTCTAAAATAAAATCACGCATTTATGAGAATTGAAACTCTCCTCCTGTGATGAAATCAAGGAGGTTTTTTTATGTCTATTTTTGCAAGAGAGATTATCGACGAGGAATGGGGCAATTATTTCGAGCTGACCGGCGCGGGTTACGGCGCGCTGGTGGCGGTGATGGTGGCAATTCTGCTGATTGGCTGCGTTATCAGCAATCCCAGCGGAAAAAAGCAAATCAGCACGAAAGTATTGGTATTTTCCGCTATGGCAATGGCCCTTGGGATGGTGACCAGTATGGTCAAGCTGATTGACATGCCCATGGGAGGCTCCGTCACGCTGTGCAGTATGCTTTTTATCTGCCTGATTGGATATCTGTTCGGCCTGCGGACAGGACTGCTTGCGGCGGTTGCCTACGGTTTTTTGCAATTGGTGGTTGACCCCTATATTATCAGTATTCCTCAGTTATTTACGGATTATATTTTTGCTTTTGGGGCGCTGGGGCTGTCGGGAGTATATTCGGAAAAAAAGAACGGCTTGGTAAAAGGGTATCTTTTGGGAGCGCTGGGCAGGTATTTTTTTACATTCCTATCGGGAATGATATTTTTCGGAACTAACGCGGCGAGCTACAACATGTCGGCGCCGATTTATTCCCTGTGCTACAACGGAGCTTATCTGCTGCCGGAAGCGTTTATCACGGTGCTGCTCTTACAGCTTCCGCCGGTGAAGCAGGGACTTTTAAAGGTGAAGGGTATGGCAAAGGCTTGACAGGGAATGTCAAAGCAATCGCAGAAACAGGCAAAACGGCCGCAGCAGCAGACAAAGCAGTCGCGGGAACGGGCAAAACGGCCGCGGCAACAGACAAGGCAATCATGAAAACAATCAAAATACCACTTGCAATTATTTGTGCAAGTGGTATTCTTTTTATAGTTAGAAATCTAGGAGAGAAGAAATGAGAGCAAGCGGCATATTATTACCTATATCTAGTCTCCCTTCCGCGTATGGAATCGGAGCATTTTCAAAGGAAGCGTATGAATTTGTTGATTTTTTAGAGAAGGCGGGGCAGTCCTATTGGCAGATACTTCCCTTAGGGCCCACCGGCTACGGCGATTCCCCCTATCAGTCTTTTTCCACCTTTGCGGGGAACCCTTACTATATTGATTTGGAAGAGCTTATCAAGGCGGGGCTTATCACCAAGGAACAGTGCGGGGCCTGCGATTGGGGCGGGGATGACGGATATGTGGATTATGAAAAAATTTACACCTCCCGTTTTAAAGTGTTAAAGGAAGCTTTTAATAATAGTCATTTGGAGGAGGACAAGGAATTTCAGGCTTTTGCGGAGGAAAACAAGTTTTGGCTTTCCGATTATGCCCTCTATATGGCGGTGAAGGATTTTAATAAGGGAAAAAGCTGGTCGGAGTGGAAAGAGGATATCCGACTTCGGAAGCCGGAGGCCCTTTCCCGATATGAGGAGGAGCTTGAGGAAGAGATTCTTTTTTATAAATTCCAGCAGTATTTGTTTGACGCTCAGTGGCAGCGTTTGAAAAAATATGCCAACAAGAAAGGAATTAAGATTATCGGCGATATACCGATTTACGTTGCTTTTGACAGCGCGGACACATGGGCAAACCCTGAATTGTTCCAGCTTGACGAGGAGAGAACGCCTACCGGGGTGGCAGGCTGCCCGCCTGACGCCTTTTCCTCCACGGGACAGCTTTGGGGCAATCCTCTTTACCGGTGGGATTACCACAAGAAAACGGAGTACGCATGGTGGATGCAGAGAATTTCCTACTGTTATAAGCTTTATGACGTGGTGAGAATCGACCATTTCAGAGGGTTTGACGAGTATTACAATATTCCCTACGGGGATACCACCGCGGAGTTTGGCAGGTGGGAAAAGGGGCCGGGCTACGATTTGTTCAGGGTAATGAAGAGCAAAATTGGCAACAAGGCGGTAATTGCGGAGGATTTGGGATTTTTGACCCCTACGGTCAACCAGCTTTTAAAGGAGAGCGGCTATCCGGGAATGAAGGTTTTGCAGTTTGCCTTTGACTCAAGGGAGGAGAGCGACTATCTGCCGCACAATTATACGGCAAATTCGGTGGTGTACACCGGAACCCACGACAACGACACAACTGCGGGCTGGTACAGTTCCATCAACGATAAGGATAGAAGCTTTGCAAATAAATATTTAAACATCACGGACGACAAGGACGTGGAGTGGAACTTTATTCGGGCGGCCCTTGGAAGTGTATCCGACACCGCGGTGATTCCCATGCAGGATTATTTGGGGCTTGGGAGCAAAGCCAGAATTAACACTCCTTCCACCTTGGGCGACAACTGGAAGTGGAGAATGACAAAGGGGCAGATTCCGAAGAAACTTGCCGGGCGAATTTACGATATGTGCAAGCTGTACGGCCGGGCGAGGTAGAGCGCATGGAAGTGCAGATAAAAGTTGATTTCAAGAATATTTAAAGAAAAAGGATTGCATAAAAGTAAAAACTGTATTAGAATAAAAATGTGAAAGGTGTTACCTTGAATCAACGGTTCGCCTTTGTTAAATACTAATAATCAAATTAGCAACCTAACTTTGGGGAGTGCGGTTGCTTTTTTGATGTTCTTTTGCCTTTTGAATAATTTCGATTATCTTTACAACAGTGCTAAAAAATGTTGTGATAATGCCGATTATTCTTATGGCATCAGTGATAGACATCATTTTTTCCTTTCCCTTCATATGTACCACCTCCTTAAAAGATGAAGGCTTTATAAGAAGTTTAATAAAATTGGAAAGGCGAACCGCTATCCGTTTTGGTAACACCACGAGTTTATCATATCATAATTTTTAACAATTTACAACAAAAATGCGATATATAATAACATAAATTAATATAATTATCGTATCCAATTGTCCCCTGTTTCATTACCTAAAAAACCTTCCGCGACATATTGGAATTATGATATTCCTTATCCTGCGTCACGTCCTCCCCCAGCCATGCGGGAGGAAGAAAGGCGTCGGCCGTCTCCTCGTCGGGAAATTCCACTTCAGCCAAAATCAGGGGGGCAAAGGGCGCATCAAAGATATCCAGCTCGATTTTTAAATCCAGCGGCTTTGCGGGAACGGCGTAATTTTCCGCAAAAACAGGGTTGGGCAGGGGAATCAGATACCGTTTTTTGGAAATAACGTTGCCGTCCGCCTTTTGAATCAAATGCTCATAGGCCGTTTTATTTAGGGGAAGATTGTACTCCTCCCGAACCATCATGCCGTCGCCCTTGTAGGTGAGATAGTACTCGTCGTTCTGCCTGCGCACGCGGAGGACGGGCTCCGTGCAGAGATAAGCCTGCTCAATACAAAGACACTTATAATCCGCCAGATTATCCGGCAGCTTTTTGATTAAAAATTTTCTTTCTATTTCCATATAAAAAACTCCTTCCATATTTATAAAAGAATTATAGCTTTTCTTAATAAAGTTTACAAATCGTTTATTGGAAATTCCCGCCGATTAATGGTAAAATATAAAAAGATTTATA